>NZ_CP063356.1:3997227-4304706 GCF_001866075.3 Anaerobacillus isosaccharinicus
AATGGGTTTCTCGTAATACGGTTCCTTCCGTTGCGTGTTTTTTCTTCCCATGTAAAGCTTTTTTAATTGCCATATGCCCTGCTGTACATACATATCGCCCAGCATCCTTATTGTAATCAAATTCACCTGTTGCCCTTTTAGTGCCCTCTGATACAGTTTTACTTAATTTCGATACTAACTTAATTTCTTTTTCTTTTGTATATTCAATCATATCTTTCTCAGAGTAAGCTCCGTCGCCAATGAATGCTTTCACTTCAATTCCATTTTCAATTGATTTCTCAATTAATTCTTTTGCCTGTTTTCCGTCATTCTGTTCACCTGTTGTAACAACAGCTGATGTCACAATACGCTCTGGAACCATAGCGATGTGAGTTTTGTATCCAAAAAAGGATGTGTCTGAACTCTTATGTCCAACTTTTGCATCTTTTTCTACAGTTGAATTTAAGTGTTCGATATCATCGTTGACAATCTCCTCTAATAAATGAGCTTTTAATCTTACGTCTTCTTTAACGTATAACTGCTCGTCCTTTTTAATGATATCTACTAATTGATTACAATAGTTAATATGGTCAACTAATTCACTCGTACTTGGCTTAGTAGGCATTTTATCTTTATAAGTGTCGTCCTGTTTATAAACGCTCTTCCTTAACTGTTTGGACTGTTCAATCAAGATTTCAATAGGTGATTTAGAGTTAAACATACTATTTGTATGAGTGGAATCCGCAATGATTTGGTTGGATTTAATAAGCCCTTCTTTCAAGGCAATCTCAACCGTCTTTTTAATAAGTAAATTTAATAATGATTCGTCTTGTAATCGAAGTTTTCTAAATTTAGTTAAGCTTGTTGGATGAACCATTTTATCTTCAGGTGCTACATCTAAAAAGTATTTAAATGACATATCAAACGTCGCTCTCTCAATCAAATCACGATCAGACATTGGGTACATCACCTTGAGTAATAGTAACTTAAACATCATAATTGGACATTTGGCTGTAGCGCCAAATGCCTCATTATACATATCTTTTAATTCGTCATAGATAAATTCAAAGTCAACTAAGTTATTAAACTTCCTCAAGAAATGATTTTCTGGGATTAGTATATCGTAAAGTTCACTGTACGAACTGAGCATTAGTTCTTTTTTAGGTAGCATAGTTTCACCAATTTTCTAATGATTTTCTATCTCTATAATACCATTTTTCCTTCACCAGCTAAATAATGCGTATGAAAAAAGGAAGAGTTTCCTCTTCCTTTTCTCACGAAGGCGATATTGAGACTTTTTCAGCAGTCTCCAATTTGAGTTGTACCTTTTTTTCTATCCAATATGTTGTTTACAATAATCAAGTAACAATTGCTCTTCATCTTCTTCTAACAATAAATCAATGAATTTTTCTGTTGTTTTCTCAAAGATATTATACTGCAAAAGTCGTGTTTCAGTTCCTTGTACTGCAATTATAACTTTTATGTATACTCCATTTTCAGAATATAATTCATCATCTTCGTCTACTTCTATGTTTAGAATGAATTCGTAGCGATCTCCAACAATAATTCCAGTTTTGTCCTCAACTTTTTCTAATGTATGCCCAGTAATATTCATAGTAAAACTCCTTTTACGTTATGTATTTTCGTAATACCTTCATTATTATACATTTGAAATCCATTATATACTAATTTTTTAACACTGGAAATAAAATAAAAAGCCTTGAGAAAATCCTCAAGGCCGAAAATACATTATCATTTAGGCACTTCATTGCATATAGTTTAGAAAGGATATTTTTCCAGCAGCAAAGGAGGAACAACTATGACTAGATCCTTAAAAATAAAATCATTCATTGGCATACTTATTGTACTTTATGGCTTTTATAAGCTTTTTCAACTTCTATAATGTTTTTTAGCCATGTTGTCTTTCGAGTAAATCTTTATTATGATCTGGTTCTGTTTCAGGAACATCCTTCGATAAAAACCAGCCGAGTACTGCAATCAGTACAAGAACTACATAGAATGTAATTTTCCAAGCTTTCAACTCTGCTAAATGCTCTGGTAAGAATGCTACTTCTGGGTGCGATAAAGTATAGACGGCTAATTTCACCCCTACCCAACCAACAATGAGAAATGCTGCTGTTTCTAGACCAGGTTTGCGCTGCAGTAGTTTTACAAAATGAGTGGCAGCAAAACGCATAATGACAAGCCCGATAAAACCACCGAGAAAAATAATAATAAATTTCCCGCCATCAAGCCCACCGACCATTGGTAAATTCGTGCTAGGTAATGTTACCGCAATGGCAACGGCTGCTAAAATAGAATCTACAGCAAAGGCGATGTCAGCTAGTTCTACTTTGATAACAGTCATCCAAAAGCCGGAACCTTTCTTCTTTGCATCCTTCATTTCATCGGTTTCCGTTTTAAACCTTGCATATTTTTTAAATAAATAGTTTAAAGCAATAAAGACAAGATATAGCGCACCAATTGCTTGGACTTGCCAGACGTTCACGAGAAACGAGATGGCAAATAAAGAACCAAATCGGAACACAAATGCTCCAGCTAATCCGTAAAATAACGCTCTTTTTCTTTCTTTTTCAGGGAGATGTTTGACTAAGATCGCTAACACTAAAGCGTTATCAGCGGCCAATATTCCCTCTAGTACAATAAGTACTAATAATACCCATGCATATTCTAATAAAATCGTTGCTTCCAAGGAAAGACCTCACTTCTATATAGATGTAAATAAAAAATGACCTATACCAATTGGTATGGTCATGAAATAACATCCATAGTTAAAAATGGACAGACCGATACCGTTACGGTAAAGGTCTCGCTAACAACAATTGTTGCCAATAAACCCGGAGGGATCTCCTCGTGATGACGAATTTACTGTACCAGCTACTCCCCTTTAAAGGACACTTCTTATTTGTTCTTTATTTAAATAGGAAGCTATTAGTATGTCAATCTAGTTTTTCTTCTTATTTAATAGTCTATTTAAAAATTATGTTTTACTTTATAACTTATTTGCAAAAGACCTAATTTAAAAATAGCCTATCACCACCAATTTATAGTTTTTCAAGCATTGTTTTTAAGCAATGAAAAGCTGGTTCTACTTCTTCTCTATCTTCCAACAACTCGAGGATATCCTCCCAAAATAAAACAATGAAAGCCGTTTTTGTCCCGCGTTCATGCCTTAAATAATTTCTTAATCTCTTGTATTGGATCATTTCCTCTGGATGCTTTTTACTATCTTCCCATATTTTCTCGGATACTAATAATACTTGGTTAGCATCTTTTCCATCCCGGTGTTGTTCAATGTAATTCATTCGTTCCTTTACGTCAGTTTCAAACTGCCATTTTTGCTGATATTTTGATGAATAACAACTATATTTGTAGAAGTTTTCATAAGGATGTCTTCATCTTCATATAAATCGACTTTCATGGATAAATTTTCAAATTCTAGTTTTAGTTGATCAAGGTTGTGAAGTGTTTCATCATTAACCGATACATAAAAGTGATGACAAGTACGGTTATACGCAGATTTAAGTACATCAAAAAATCTACTATTTAACTCATTTTTATTAGTCGAATGTACATTAACCAAACAACTAGTAAATAATTTCAAAGTTAAATTCAAAAAGTCTTTTTGCGAATCATTAAATAACATCATTTTCTACCCCGTTTCAACTAGAATTTAGACGGAGGCTTACCTTCTCCTCTCATTAAATTTATGATAATGAAGGAAGAAAAAGTACGAGAGGTTATTTTACTTTGTGTTGAGCACGTTTCTTTAGATTACCTAACATTGCTCTTTTTTATCTTGAAATCATAACTTATATCCCCCACTCTATATATTGTATGACTAACTACTAACACTAGGTACTAATTCAAGTTTAAAGTAATCCTTAATTTTTGTAAATATTTAACTAAAAAAGTGTAAGAAGTACATAACTAAAAAGAAGTTGTTAAACAAACAACTCCTTATTCAAAGTTAAACGGACATAAACAAAATAAAGACGTTCCTCCTGAATTACTATTGATGACATTTCCAATCTCCAGACTTAATCTCAACTAAAGCTATTTTTCACCCTTTGTTTCACTTCTCCTTATGAACGGAGCAAGTTGGCGGTCAATGTTCTCTACTGAATGAAAAGCATAAAATTCATGTGCTTTTAATCCATTAACAAATACTGCTACATACGGAACACTTTTTATTTTCCAATCCATTGCAAGTTTACGATTAATGTTAAGATTAACTGTATAAATTGTCGCGTGACTATGTTGGTGATGCCATACTTCTAGCATTTCTCTCGCTAACTTACAGGTACCACATAACGGGGTGTAACAATAATATATTTTAATTCCCTGTTTTTTATTGAGGAAATGCCAATCAATCATTTTCTCAGTAACTTCGACCATTTGTATTCAACTCCCTTACAACAAAAAGATGATAACGAAAACGCAGAACATGATCTATAATCAGGCTCCGCGTTTTTTGTTTAAAAACTAATTACTCGATATCCCAGTAGGATGACGACTACGAGAGTTACTAGAAATATAAGCCAATAAGATGTAAGCATTTTTTGAGAAAAGCCCTTTTTAGTTTTTACTAGGATCATTTCCATAGAATAAACTAAAATAATTGCGATAACAGCCTTTAGTATATGGGTTGCTGGAAATTGAATTAAGTACAGTAAAGTAATGCCTGTCCCAACCATGATTACATAAAGTAATCTTACAACCATATGAGTAATTTTAGCTCCCTTAGCAATGTTAGCTCGATAAAGATAAAATGTCATAAGGAAAAGCACAATTAAGACCATCCAAAAATAGGCATGTGGATGATAAAACGCAGAATACGGCATATGTAAACCTCCAATTTTTTTATTGACTAGTTAATAATACCTTGTTACGTTCAAGATTGCCAAAAATATGGATTGTAATTATTGTTAATTTTTTAATTCAAACGATTAAAGGAGACAAAGTAGTTAACTAATCGAAACAAATTTAACCCCTCTGATATTAATGATTTCTAAATAGACTCGATTATAGCAGTGTGTAAACTGGCAATTTGGATTGTTCACTTTTTATTTTTGCTTAACTACAGCAAAAAACGTTTCTTCAAATACTGAAGAAACGCAATGTCTTGTACTAGTGGTGTTACAGAGAACGAACCCTACTTCTGTATGAAAAAAGAACGGCAACGCTAATCAAAACTAGTAAAACGATTCCAGCGGATATCCAGCGATGTGGATCAGACTTGTAAACCACTTCTTCACCTACTGCCCACTCAGTGCGATGGCCTATGCCATCTTCTGCAACAAAACGAAATCCTCTCTGTTCGTCATAATGAAAGTAACCTTTTGAGTCGAGGGTGCCGCGCTCAATTTCTTTTCCTTGCCCATCATAAACAACAACGATCGTTCGAGTAGAAAAACTACCGTCTTCGTAAATAACCTTGATTAAACCAGGCTCTTTCGGCTCGATAACTAAACGATGAGCAAAACTAGATGAGGGGTGGAATGTAAAAAAAAAGACTAATAAAGAGAAAAGGACAATCCATTTTTTCATGTTATCAGCTCCTCAAAAACTTCCTAATGACTATGACCGTGCTCGTGTCCTTCATATTCAATTGGATCTTCTGGGTTAACTACTCCTGTACTTTTTGTTATTTTCATTTGGAATTCTTCTGGATGATGTTCAGTAAAAATACGGTAGCTACCACTCTCTTCAATTGAGAATGTAAATTTAGTAGATTCCTGATTTAGTATTAGATTATATACAAACTCATGTTTAGCCTGAAATTGTTGATTTTGTTTTACTTCTTCAGCCTCAGCTTCAAAAAGGTGGGCAGCGTGATGTTCTAAATCTGTAATATTCTTATTTTCGAGAATAAACGCCATTAACATACTTTCGTCACCAAATTCATTTTGTTGGAAAACTAATAAAAAGTAGGATTATTAGTATAAAATTACCAACGGCTTTGCTTGTATGTAATGAAAGTGTCGTAAATAACTATCGTGCCTTTACTATACGTCCCAAATAGAAAACGAATGGCTCTAAAAACCTTAAAAATAAAAATAAGAGACGTTCGTAAACGCCTCTTAACAAAAAAATTTAAACTGTTTCCGTTAACAATTTTTCTTCAACGATCGCGTCAGGAATATCTTTATCGATATTTCTAACTTTAGGTTGTAAATAAATCGTCGCAGTTACAATAACAAATAAGATACCAATGATAATAAATAATAATCCGATTCCACGACCTTCTCCCACTCCGATGATTTGACCAACACTATTTGCGAGTAATCCACCTGGTTCCATGATTGGGTTCAGTACTTTATCAACTAGTGGTCCAGCCATAATGATCGCAAGTGGATAAAGGGAAACGCCTAGCATTCTTCTTATCGTAAATACTCGACCTTGGATTGTAGGCTCGACTTTACTTTGCCAAAGGGCCTGACTGCAAGAATTCACAATTGGAATTAAGAAAAGGAATAAGAAGAAACACGCGGTAATGAAAACAATCGATGTTGTTAACCCGGTTAAGGCAATCATCACACCTGCTAAACCACAACTTAGAAACATGCCATTTATTCGATTCTTCGGTCCACCCCAAATACTTATTATAATGCCACCTAGCAACATTCCAAACCCTGTTATGGATAAGACAATTCCAAGGGTTTGTTCCGAAGACAGCGCGATAATTAATGGTTGCATCAATACATTTAAGAAACCAAGCAATAAATTAATTGCAGCACCGAAGATTAATAACCATTTAAAGGCTGGTCGTGCCATGAGATAATTCCAGCCTTCCTTCGCCTCGGCCAAAAACTGTTTCGGGTTTAATTTCGTTGTGTTTTTTGAGATAATCTCTGGAATTTTCGCGAAAAATAAGGTTGTAATTGCAAATGTGAAAGCAATTAAATCAATGATTATGACTGCTTGTAAACCATATAAGTGTAAGAGAAAACCTGCAACAGTTGGTGCAATAATGATAGAAGCTGACTCCCCTATTTGAATCATTCCGTTAGCACGGCCTAATTGTTCTTTTGAAACTAGAAGCGAGATGATAGATTGATAGGCAGGCATAAGGAACGTGTTAAAGGTCGACGCTAATGCTGCAGTTAGGTAGATATGCCAGATTTCTAAACTATTCGTAAGTACTAATACAAGAATGATCATAGTGGAAAAGGCTGCAACACAGTTACTCAAGATCATTAATTTTTTCCTAGAAAAGCGATCAATGATGACGCCAGCAAATGGGGAGACAATGACTGTTGGAAGAACTAATGAAAGAATGATCATTGAAAACTGCGTAACTGAACCCGTTTCCGTCAACACCCAAAATCCTAATGCGAACGACGTCAAGCTGGTACCAATAACAGAAACTAATTGACCGATCCATATGAGAACAAACATTTTAAATTTTTTATTATTCAACCTAATTACCTTCCTTCGTTGTATTCAAATCCTCTATTTGATACCAATTATACTTTTTGACTATACTTTGTAAAACCAACCACAGATTGGTTTCTCCTCCGCCGTAAGACTGAATTATTTCAGGGGATATCTGTCGCTTTTGTCTATCGATCAACAAGCTAATTATTTTATATAAAGGAATTATTTACAATTAATTCTTATGTATTGCCGCAAAAAAAGACACTTCTATTTTTGGGAAGTGTCTTTTGAATATTGTCTGGTGTTATTTATTAAATTTAACAGTTCTATCGATATATTCTTTTGCATCTTTGGCTACAAATCTAAGCGAAATACCTAAGGTAAGGCTACCTACTGCAAATATAAAAAAAGTTGAAGGATATACTTCTTGATAAGGGTCCTTCATGTAATTAATTATAAGCAAGAATACAAAAAAACTACTCACTCCAAACAAAAAGTTGGACAATTTTTTTACTCTTTCAAAATTTGGCACACAGTCCCTCTCCTAACCTGAAATTTATATGACTTCCCTATTTAATTTCCTAGTATGATTTTAATTTCTGACCCTATAAGTTGTACTTAAACTCATATCCCCGCTCGTAAACAATATCAGCAATAGCAAAGTTTTCTAACGCTTTTTGGATTGAAATTACTGAGTTTTATAGCTAGTATTTTTCCCTTCATTTTTTTCTCTTTTTCCTTGTAAAATATAAAATAAATAGAAATATTAAAAAAATTCCCATTATAAATGGGTACCAATTAAATTGTATAGGTTTTTGTAATTTATCATCAGCGCTGTAATGTGGGGTATCCTTTAAGTATGTCTGTAAAAATTCTAATTCCTCCAGCAATTTTTGCTCAATTTCTTCTACATTTACAATGTCTAGATTTATATGGTCTTGCCAATAGATAATATTAAGAGGAACGATTGCATTTGGATTGATAGGATGATAATATCCATCCCTTTCTTCGAGAAAGAATAAAATCTCTTTTACTTTGGTCACTAACTCCTTTTCAATACCTTCTATTAACTCATCTAATCTATACTCGTTTGAGCGTGTTATAAGTTTTGTTATCTCGTCGTTCTCATCAACACTAGGTCCCGGAGTTGATACTAATATATGTTCACCTTCTGAGTTCCCCTTTAAGTAGGATGATACCTCTATCTTCCACTCGGTAAATCCAAGAGTATAGTCATGGATTTCTGGATCAGGGACTTTTTCTGTTCTAACATTTACTTCTCCTGCATTTTTACCTATAACAATAAGGTCAGCTCGTTCAACCATTTCTTCATAAGTAATATAGGCATATAGTGTTGCGTGAGTTTTTTGCGGGACGATGGATATTGAGCCCAAAATAATGATAAGTACGATTATTTTCAGGAATTTCATCCTTATTCACCTTCTTTCGTAACCTGATTTAGAACCGAGGAATGACAGCGTAGACTATAAAGGATGTCTTCTCAATGACCAAAACGATCACGAGTGAATTCGTATTTGTAAACATCAGTTTCTGTATGGTTCTTGCTCTTTTTCTTTATCCTGAGGACTACGGTCTCCTCTAGCCTATCTTCAGTATTTTCATAATGAACAAGATACGTATTTCTCCCGAGATATTTTACCTCAGTGATTTCTAATTTAACATCGCCCCGTTCCCGATCAAATCCTCCAGAAGTCGGACAATTTTTTCTGCGTTTAGATGATGATACGGATTATAAACACCAAGTGTTAATAACAAAATAAGAGTAAATATGATAGATAATGAGACAATCATAGTTGTAATTTTTACCATTGGTTAATACCTCCTTTATATATTAGACGAATCAACCATTAAAAAGGTATCAATCACTAAACAAAAAAATTCACGAATGACCCTTTCGACTAACGCAGATCAGGCTGTAGTGTACAAATAAGGAAGATTACTTTGATGATTTTATGAGGTATCTTTTTTAAGTGTTTTGGCTAACGTTGTTTTTCCGCTTCCAACTGATCCGATAATATGTATTCTTTTTGGGATTTTCTTTTCCATTAAGTCACCACTATTTTTATCTATGAAATGAATTTTTTTAAGCAATAAAATAATAAACACTACCTAATATCAAAATTAGAAACAGTGCTCTTATCCAGATGATTTTATCGCTAATACCGGCTTTCTTTTCTAAATGATAAATGTAATGAACAGTTATCGTTAACCCTAATATCACGAGAATAAAACCTGATGAATTTGCTTCAACCTCCAGAAATTTAAGGAGACCCAGAAAAATAAGAATGATACCTAATGAGCCAAAAATCATATTCATATATAAGCTTCCGTTCTGATCTTGTTTCACAATTACTCCTCCTTCGTTTTGTTGATTTTAAGATCGTCTTCCTAAACTCAAGCTGAAACTTTAACGAATTTGTTATTTGTTTTCAAATATTTCCCTTAACATATTCGTGTCTTCTATAGAAAGTCTATATGCATTTCCCCCTTGGGTTGGGTCATTTACGAACAAACCTTTTTCACCTTCACTATTTAAAGTTAATCGGTATGTTAACTTAGTAGTGTCATCAAAGATTAAGTCTACATCATAATCCGAATTTACAAGAATTAATTCGAATGATGAGCCTGCTTCTTCTGTTTTTGTAATGATATCTATAACCGTACTCATAGTTTCAATATCTTTTAAACTATTTGTTGTTCTAAGAGAAGATATTAATTTTACCTGATTAAATCCAGAGATTATTTTAGCTTGCCAGTTTTTGTGAAGAGTTATTTCAACAACAACGCCGTCGCCATAAGAAACACCTTCACTTGGCTTTTCTGAATTACAAGCGATTAATAAAATGATTGTAAAAAGAAAGACGAACGATAGTTTTTTAATTTTAATTACCCTCTTCCTAAGTTTTGTGATATTTATATAGTATCATAAAGTTCCTAATTAGGTTATTATTGGGAAATAATACACTAAACTGAGGTTTAAACATTTTAAAAAACTATGAAAGTGGTTTTTATGGCAAAATGGTAATCAGTCTGCAAATTATCGGACATACGTTCCTTTATTTTACAAAAAAGCAGTATTAGTTACAATTTTTGAAGCAAATAAAGGAACCAATGTCCGATAAAAATTAAAATTAAGCAAACTTAAGAAAAAACTGATCATATGTCCGTTAGGAAGAGCAAGCCGACCATCAAAAAAGGAGGTTGCCCCAAAAGTTAAGTAACATTCACCCTCAGGGCACAATATTGAGAGTTTCACATAGAAAACAATACAAGAGTCTGCCTAAACGATGTGAGCTGTCACTTGTGGGACAACCTTTTATTTTAAAACGGATAACGTTGGTGCCTGCAGCTTCACTAGGGTGTTAAATAGTTTCTTGGTATGCCTAATTAAGTTGAATTTCCCGCTAATTGTATGGCCTTTTTTTCTAGAGTCCATGACTGACGTAAAAGTTAGAAATTTTAAATTACCCAATAATCACCTTTTCCTTTGGGTAATGGAAATGTTCGTGGCTTTCTGTTTTGATGATATACAAGAATGAAAAAATACCAATTCTACCAATAAACATTAGGACAATAATGACTTGTTTACCAAGTGAGCTTAGCTCAGGAGTAATTCCCATAGATAAACCTGTTGTTCCAAATGCTGATGCGACTTCAAAAATGATATACATTAATGGAAATGGCTCATAGGCAGCTAAAATAATGACTGAGGAGCCACAAATGAATACCGCAACACAGATCACGACAAAAGATTTAATAATATCTCCAGGATCTAATTCTCTACGAAAAATCTTGACAGATTGCTTACCACGAGAAAATGAAAAAATGGCTAAGATAACAATGGCAAAGGTTGTCGTCCGAATTCCCCCACCAACACTACTCGGAGATGCCCCAATAAACATTAGTGAACTTAACACTAATTGTGTAGCTAGCGAAAATTCACTAACATCCATCGTAGCAAGGCCACCGTTTCTTGTTGTCACCGATTGAAATAAAGCAAAAAAGATCTTTTCATGCCAAGATTTATCTAACAGGAAATTTGACCAATCAAAAATAAGGATTAAAACAAATCCAATAACAGTTAGACCAAAAAAAGTAATCGTTGTTAATTTCGTAAATAAAGAAAAGTTAAATTTTTTCTTTTCTTTTCTCTTTTTGATGAAATCTTTCACTTCCATTAAAACTGGAAAACCTATCGCACCAAGGATTAATAGAATCATATTTATTGTTTGTACAAAGTAATCATTTGCAAATGGAACTAATGATTCTCCTGTAATATCAAACCCTGCATTCGTTGTAGCACTCACGGATGCAAAAAAACCTTGCAAGAAAGCTTCCTGCCATGTTGAAAAATAATTTAAAAAATACAAACCTAAAATGACTCCACCAATAAACTCAATGAGAAGTATTAGTTTTAGAATTTCTTTCATCAATTGAACTAGACCAGAAAACGTCCCTCTGTTTTGATCAGTCATAATAAGTTGACGTTCTCGAAGTCCAATTTTCTTCCCTAAAATAAGATAGATAAATGTACCAAGAGTCATAATCCCAATACCGCCAAACTGAAGCACAAATGCAAGAATGAACGTGCCAGCAACACTAAATGTGTCAACTGTAGAGACAACGGTTAATCCCGTAACACTAACTGCACTAACAGCTGTAAAAATCGTATCAAGTAAACTTAGCTCAACCCTAGGTTTATGCGCAATTGGAAGACTAAATAGGATTGTCGCGACAAAAACTGCCCCAAGATAAAATAAAACGACCATCTGGATAGATGTTAAGCGGATATTCATCCCTTTTTTTTCAGTAAACATTAGAGTCCCTCTTCTTCAAATCGTTTTAGATCTTTATTTGATCCAATGATAATAATGATGTCCTTCTCTAATATTAGTTGGTCAGGTGGAGGAGAGATAATGATTTCTTCTCCCCTTTTAATTCCTAAGATCGTACAGCCAAATTTTGCTCGAATGTCTTGCTTAGCAATTGTTTGATTTGACACCTTCTCTGTAGCTAGTAATTCTACGATGCTGTATTCTGGTGAAAGCTCAATATAGTCGATTATTTTCTCTGATGCTAAGTAATGAGCAATTCTAATCCCCATATCGTGCTCAGGATGGATAATGCGATCTGCACCGATCTTTTCAACAACCTTATGATGATATTGATTTTGAGCCTTGACCCATACTTGTTTTACTTTTAACTCTTTCAAAAGTAACGTACATAGTATACTAGCTTGTATATTGTCGCCTATGGCAACAATGACATGCTCGAAATTTCTAATTCCTAAAGAAAGTAGTGTATTTTCATCAGTAGCATTCGCAACGACTGCATGTGTAGAATATCTCGCAAAATCGTTAACTTTGTCTTCATTCGTATCGATAGCTAGAACTTCATGCCCCATTTTATATAGCTCTTTACATACACTTCCGCCGAAACGACCTAGACCGACGACTGCAAATTGTTTTTTCATAATAAACTCCTTTAATTGATTAATAGACAACAAAAAAGACCATTACAAAGAATGATCAATAGATTCTCTATTTGACCCTCCTCTTCATAACGCTTACGAGGTTAGCTGTCGGATTAGGGACTAAAGAGTATCCCTTCTTACAAACGTAAGATTCACCCCAATAAATTGGTTCCCCCGCTCAAGAATAATTCAGCGATTTATAGGTTATGATATGTAAATTTACTCCTCTGTACAGATATTGTCAACATGTTTTTTTAGAGCTGAGATAGGCGTTTCATCGTCATGAAATGTAACATTAGCATGGAAAAAAGTTCGATTTGCTTGAACTCAAAAGCCAAGTACCTCTACAAAGAAAAAAAGAGGTATGGATTACTAGCATTTTGTGCAAAATTATCAAAAAAGGAGTTTTTAAGTAAATGAAGCATTTTAAAATTCTATTACTCAAGTTTGTTGTTAGCATTGTTGTATTCTGGATAAGCATAGGTTTGTTTTTCGGAGCAACATTAGTGGAAATCATCTCATTTGCCTTACTAGTTACCGTTGTTTCATATTTAATCGGAGATCAAATACTTCTTCCTCGAATTGGAAACAGAAACTCAGTTGTCGTAGATTTTTTCCTGACGTATTTACTCGTATGGGTGTTTGGCGGGGGCTTATTGCATAGCTATTTAATGGTTGCTTGGGGAAGTATTATATCGGCGACACTAATTGCAGGTTCAGAAGTGTTTGTCCATTCCTACATTCTAAAGAATGTTAAACCCGTCGTTCGAGAAAATCAACGCAGCTTCAATCAAAGTTTTGCTTTTGAGTTGGCTGAAGAACAAGATCCCGATCCTCGGAAAGAAAAGTAATCACGAATTTTATAGGCAAAAGGACATGTGGATTTTTTCGAGGACATACGTTCCGTTATTTAGCTGAAAATGACTAACAAATTTGTCATTTTGGGCAAAAAGAGAAACGTATGCCCTACTTCCTCTCCAATATCGATAATTTCTCAAAAATAACGTACCTGGTGTCTTTCAACTCCTTTCCGCTCGATCCCCCAATAAAAAAAGCAGTAAGCCCTGAGCTTACTGCTTTCAGAGTGTCGAGAAACCCAATGTAAAATTCATTTTTACATTGGGTTTCTTTATTTTTGTATAGTTGGTTTTATAAAAACAGAAAAAAAGCAGTTCGCAAACCACCTATGCCATCTTGGCTAGGTGGTTTGCGATCTTTTTGATGTTCTGAGCAGCTGCTGTCATTAGCGCTTGCTCTTGAACATGTTCTCTGCCTCGTAACCGGCAGTAGCGAAGCCCGTGGAGTTCTTTTGAATCCGCAAAGCTTCGCTCAACTGTTTCTTTTCTTTTTTTATAAAGCATCTTTCCTGTATCAGAAAGACGGTTTTTTCTAATCAGTTCTTTACTTTCTTCCCAAACATGTCTAGTCACTACCTTTTTCTGATTTCGGCTCCTTGTACATTCCGAGAGTAGCGGACAGTCCTTACATTGCTTTGGATCGGAATGGTATTCTTGATACCCTTCTCTTGAGGTAGTCTTGTAATATAAATTTTGGTTATTTGGACATGCGTAAGTATCAGTTTCTTTATCAAATTTGAATTTCCACTTAGGAAATAGCCCTCGTGTTGGATGAAAACGACGATAACCAATGACACCCATAATTTTCATCTCTTCGAGTTTCTTACAAATCCATGCTGTATAGTAACCAGAATCAGTGGCAGCTGCTTCAACTTTAAAACCAAATCG
Organism: Anaerobacillus isosaccharinicus; assembly: GCF_001866075.3. Classification (GTDB taxonomy): domain Bacteria; phylum Bacillota; class Bacilli; order Bacillales; family Anaerobacillaceae; genus Anaerobacillus; species Anaerobacillus isosaccharinicus. The sequence continues at coordinate 4,011,847 of NZ_CP063356.1, forward strand.
CTCAATTTGACGTTCTAATCTTTCAATATAAGGTTGTGAATCGTGGACATTTCCTGGAGTTACATGAACATCCGTGATGATGTTAAATTTCATATCGGTTGTACGGTGATCAAGGTAAAAAAATCCCTCAGGTTTCCCCTCTCGGTACATATACCCGCTCTCAGGGTCTGTTGTACTTTCTTTTATTTCTTTTTCTTCACTCACTTCCTCCCTAGCTTTTAAAGGCTTTTTTCCATGCTCACGACGGCTTTCTTCAATAGCTGCATCTAGCTCTTTTATATAAGTTCTAGTAGGGGATTGAACAGTTTTTTTCACAAACTTTTTTTTATTTGCGTTCGCTTTTAAATGTGTGGAATCAGTAAATAAAACCCGGCCACCAACCATTCGATGTTTCATCGCCAATTCTACTACTTCATCAAAGATATCCTGAAAAGCACTGGTCCCATCAAACCGTTTATGTCGATTAAAACTAATCGTAGAATGATGAGGAACACGTTCTGTTATTCCAAGGCCAAGGAACCATCGGTAAGCCATATTGGTTTGAATTTCTTTTTCTAATCTGCGTTCCGACCGAATTCCGTATAAATAACCAATAAACATCATCTTAAATAGCATGACAGGATCAATTGGTGGTCGTCCATTATCTGCACAATAGTAACCCTTTACTTTATCGTAGATAAAAGAGAAATCTATGTATTTATCAATAATTCTTAGTTCATGATCTTCAGGGACTAGCTGATCAATGGTTACCATTTCAAACTCAATTTGTTTTTCTTTTCTAGGCTTTAGCATGAATATCACCTCAAATTAGTCTATACAAATATTATACTACACTTATCTGAATAGTCAGTTATAATTATTGATTTTAGACCGTTTTATAAAATAAAAAGAGAGAGCCGTGAGACAATATAAATTGTCTCACGGCTCTTGTTATCTCCTAAACGCCACCTTTTGTTTGTGAAGAGCCAAGCAACGCTCGGCTACTGGAAAAATTTACATAGTTTAATCATGAAAACAGGCTGTTGAGACTTTCTCAACAGCCTGAAAGCAGTAAGCCCTGAGCTTACTGCTTTTTTCGTATTTATTCTCCAGCTACTGCTAATCCTTTAATTTTTAATGATGGTGAGCCTACATATCCACCCATTGGTAGACCGAAAGTTAAGTCATCGGCAATGCTCTCTACTTGTTCGAGCATGGTGAAGAAATTCCCAGCGATTGTAATTTGGTTTACAGGTCGCTCTATTTGGCCGTTTTTTACGAGATATCCATTGGCGGCTAATGAAAAATCGCCGGAAATCGGGTTCGCACCTGAGTGTAATCCTTGTAAATCGGTAATGATTAAGGCTTCAGGTTCGTTTTCAACTAATTGTTCGTAAGTTGATTGCCCTGGATTAATATATAAATTAGATGGAGCGACCGTAATTGTTCCTTTATATGAGGACTTCGTACCATGCCCCGTTGACTCTACATTGTCTTTTGTGGCTGTTTTCAAGTTATGAAGATATGTTTTTAGAACGCCATCTTCAACAATTTGTAAACGTTTTGTGGCAACGCCTTCGCTATCAAATGATCGACTCATAAAGCCTTCTGTCAAAAATGGGTCGTCTACGATCGTAACTAGTTGATTGGCAATCGTTGTGTCTAGCTTTTTAGCTAATCTTGATTTTCCTTTTTGAACATTGTCTGCTGAAAAAGCGGAAGTGAATGTTTGTAAAAGGGACGCTGCTGCTGTGTTTTTTAAAATGATTGGATATTCCTTACTAGCAATTGAGCTAGCACCTAAAGCACTAAGTGCCTCGTCTACGACTTCCTTAGCTAATTGTATTGGATCAAACATTGAGAAATTTCTTGATAAGGTTAATTTCCCGGCACTCTTAATATCGTCACCATCTTTAACAACGACTGATAGGTAAGTATAAACGACATTTCCTCTCTCATGTTTCTCTAGCCCTTTCGTGTTGGCAATCATTTTCTCTGTATCATGGGATTCGAGCAAACAGTAATTTACACTAGATACTTTCTCACTTAAAGCAAAACATTCTGCTTCAACTTTCTTGAGAAGAGCTATTTTTTCATCAGCTGAGATACTTGCTAACTCTTCTGAAAATAAGGTTAGTTCTTCGTAATGTTCTGAACCTGCAAAAATAACTTCGCTGTCTTCACTATCAATAATTTTCCCATTCTCTTTTGCTTCTTCAAGTAAAAATGAAATGGCTTCTTCGTTGATTTTTTCTGTATAGGCATAGCCCATTTGCCCATTGTAGATCCCTCTAAAAGAGACCCCACCTTCAATGGCTAGATTATAGCTATCGACTTCACCTTTAAAGATTTTCGTGCTAAATTTTCCATTGCTTTGATAATACAATTCCATATCTGAAAAACCGTACTCTCTTCCTTTATTAAAGAGACGATCTTTAAAATTTAAAATATCCATGGTTAGTTCCCCTTTCTTCCGCCGACAGTAATTTCGCTAACACGGATCATCGGTTGACCGACATTTGCAGGGATCGATCCACTTACAGATCCACACATTCCTTGGCCATGGGCGAGGTTGTTTCCGACCATATCGACCTTCTGTAATGTTTTAGGACCATTTCCAATTAATGTAGCACCACGAACTGGTTCAGCTATCTTCCCATTCCGAACAATATAGCCTTCGTTAATCGCAAAGTTATAGTCACCAGTTGCAGGATTTACTGATCCCCCACCCATATACTTGGCGTAAATGCCAAACTCAGTGTTTGCAATGATTTCTTCTGGCGTCGACTTACCAGGTGCAATGAACGTATTTGTCATTCTTGAAGTTGGTGCGTATTTATATGATTCTCTTCGGCTCGATCCTGTTACGTCTGTTCCCATTCGTCTAGCACCTAACTTATCAATCAAGTAACCTTTTAAAATTCCATTTTCGATTAAAACGTTTCTGCGTGTTGGTTCTCCTTCATCATCGACATTGGCAGAACCCCATTCATTGGCTAGTGTCCCATCATCAATGTACGAAACAATACTTGGCGCTACTTGTTCGCCAATGCGATCAGCAAACACTGAATTTTTCTTAGCTACAGAAGTCGCTTCTAAGCCATGCCCGCAAGCTTCATGAAAAATAACGCCACCAAATTCGTTATCAATGATGACCGGGAATTTTCCACTTGGGCACTCATCTGCATTAAGCATCGTCACTGCAATTCTTGCTGCTTCTTGGCCGTAGTGTTGTAAATCGATTTGCTCTAAGAACTCAAACCCTTTATGGGCACCAGGTAAATAGGAGCCAGTTTGCATTTCGTTTCCTCTAGTAGCTACAGTTTGGATGGCTAGTCGTGTTCTAATTCTTTCATCCTCAACGAAACGACCTTCCGAATTGGCAATTAAAACTCGTTGTTGCTCATCTTTATAAGCAACAGATACTTGCGAGATAAGTTCGTGATAATTTTTTGCAATATCATAAACTTCTCTCATAACATTTACTTTCTTTGACTTCGGTACTTCTCTAGGCGTATGTATAATTGGATGTTGGTTCGTAAAGGTTTGACGGTTGAAACTTAAATTTAAGTTTATTGGTTGCCCTTTTATAGCTTGAGCAGCTTCTAGCGCGACAGCAATTAATTTATCTCTACTATGTTCATTTGTATACGCGTAAACGCTATTTAATCCTTGAAAAATACGAATGCCTATCCCGTAATCTCGACCGGATATACTGTTTTCGACTTTTCCACCTACTAAAGCGATATTCGTATTATACTTATCTTCAATGAATACCTCTGCAAAATCTCCACCAGTACTTAATGCTGCTGTAATGATGTCTTGAATAATTGATTTTTGGAACATCCTTTTCCCTCCTTAATTTAACAATGGACATAAACGACCATATCTAAAGGATATACGAAAACTCAGATTAATTAAACTATTTCGACTATGAAAATATTTTGATTAAATTCGACAATGTTTCATACATAAGAAAAAACATTCATTTTTCTAGTAAGTATCGTGTATAATGTTTCGTAACACGAAGTGATTGTTCAAACTCACGTATTTTAAAAAGGAGTCTTTTTTCATGGTGAATTCTCAATTTGGCAGATTAATAGAAACGCTTCTCATCGGTTTCATCGGAGGATATGTATTTAACCTTCTCCAATTGCCGTTACCTTGGGTATTAGGAGCCTTAACATTTGTACTAATATGGCAAGGGTTAACTAAACGACAGGCAAACTGGCCTGACCCGCTCAAACAAGGCGGTTTTTTGGTCCTTGGAATTTATTTTGGTCTTTATTTTACGTTAGAAACATTTATGACGATCGGTCCATATTTCTTTCCGTATGTATTGATGACTTGTGTTCTTATTTTAGCGAGTATTTTTATTAGTATCATGGTTACAAAATGGATTAATGTTGATAAGATCACCAGTGTCTTTGCGTCCATTCCTGGTGGATTGTCAGAAATGGTGATAGCAAGCGAAGCTCTAAATGCAAAAACCTCTTTTGTCGTCATCTTTCAGACGATCCGTTTGTTAACAGTTCTCTTCACTGTCCCTGCGATTATTATTTATTTTTTTAGTGAACAAAGTCAGGCTTCAAATTTAGTAGTTGTAGCTGATTCTTTTGTATTAGGAGGCTGGGGTTATTTATGGTATCTTATTCCAGCTGTTGTGGGAGTACTGTTTCGTAATAAAATTCCAGCAGGGATCGTCATCGTCCCCCTTGCAATTACCGCTGCCATGAATATTAGTACAGTGGAATTAGCGAGCATTCCTCCCCTTTTACTACTTACAGCACAAGTGTCTGTTGGTATTGGCCTAGGAAAAAACATTTCATTTCAGGATTTAAAATTGGGTGGAAAATATTGTCTTGTTTATTTTGGTGTCTCGCTTTCTCTCATTCTCGTTTCTTTTGGTCTAGGTGCACTGTTAGCCTCTTTTACGACACTCGATCTAGCAACTGCAATTCTGTCCATTGCCCCTGGTGGTTTAATTGAAATGGTGTTAACAGCTTCAACAGTTGGCGCAGATCCTGCCATAGTTAGTGCCTTGCAATTAATTCGTATCCTAGTCATTATCATGTTCGTTCCATCATTGTTGAAGTGGTACTTTAATAAAGAAAAGCAAAAAAAGGTAGCTTAGCACTATAAGATTGGTGTGCACTAAAAAAACCAACACTGATGGTGTTGGTTTTTTAGCTATTCTGGTAATCCTGGTGGAGTGTAATAAGGTGGTACTTTTATCCAGCCTCTTTTTCGTAAAAGTGTTTTAGTCGTAGCTCCAAAAGTTAACATTTCCGTATAAAACTCTGTCCAAATCAACCCAAGATCTGTTCTGATTGATTGAGAATTCCCCATTGCACATTCCACCGAAGCCGCAGCAATTTTTAAAGAAACCCCATTTGCTATCTCATCATCCGTAAGCTTAACTCCAAGTGGAATTTCATTTGGCTTAGATACTGGCTTTTTGGCTTGGCTAGAAGGCAGTGGAATTCCCTCTTTTTGCATAAAATTCGATAACCTCTTGGATTGACTTTCACATATCTTTTTAGCATCCACAAGTAACTCTATTACTTCATCATCAGTGGTCGTATTTAGACCTACTTCTTCGTACCTTAATGCCTCATCAAGTATCGTTAGGTAAGTCCAAATGCTCATGACTTCTCCCACATGCATTGGTGATTTAGGTTCATTATCAACGAGGAGTTTTATAGTGTTCCAAGCAGCTTCAAAAGGATTAGACATATTCTCGCCTCCAGCTTTTTAACATCTCTTTTATGATTTGTAACAATAAACAATAATATCCCAATAAATTAACTCATTTAAGTTACTTTTTGATATTCGATACTCAATATTTTGAAAAAATGAAAAAGGAGCAATCACATATGACTGCCCCATTTGTTATAGTTGTTGGTTCACTTAAAGTCCCTGATAATTGCATACTAATTTTATATTTATCCTGTTTTTACAACGTGAAGCTCAGTTTCTCTTTTTGAAAAACGATTAAGCATTTGCCCAAAGAACGAAGCCAATAATTGCTGTATGAGCATACATGAAATGACGGGGATTGCCACTGGTGCTGGGAAAAATGTGATCGCGATTACTGCCCCAGCACTTATATTTCTCATCCCACTATTAAATGTTAACGCGACGATATCCTCGTAGTCCCAACGAAACAGGTATTTAGCTGCTAAGCCACCAATTACATAACCACAAAAGGCTAGTAAAAATATTGTGACAATAATTGCAACTAATTTCCAACTTACCTCCGCTAAATAAGGAGCAACCGCGGCACTATTGATCGCAACAACAATTCCAAGACCTACTTTTGTAAGAGGCGCTAATTTTGGGCTTAATGTTGTCTTTACCCTTCCCTTTGTCGCTTGATTAAGCAGCATTCCAAGTAATGAAGGAACAACGATCATCCAAAATAAACCGCTCATCATCGCCCACTGATCAATTTGTACATTTGACCCAACTAATAGCTTTAAACTATAGGTGATAATTATAGGTGATAACATTGTATTTAGGAGAATAATAGACAACGTTAACGCAACATTTCCTTTATAAATCGAAACCCAAATTAAACTCATGATCCCAGTCGGTATGACAAACGCTAATACGATCCCTGTTATTGTGTATGTGTCCCCAAAGAAAAATAAATTGCCAACACCTAAAGCTATGATCGGCATTACGACATGAAGAATGACTAAACAAATAAGAATTCGTTTCGGATGAAGAACAACTCTTTTTAAATCTGAAAAGCTAGAATTTAAACTCCCTGAAAATGTCATAAAGGCAAAGATCCAAGGCACTAAATAGGTTAACGGTAATAACCATGCAGTGAGAAGTACTCCAATGACAACACTTATTGGCGTAAGGACAGGCATCATTTTTTCTAAAACTCGATTTATACGGAATAACATAAATTGGTCCTACCTTCTAATTAAAATCAAACTCTTCTTTTAGCATATAAGAAATTATTAAAAATGGAAACTATTTCGAGTACAAAAATATTAAATAATAAAAAAAGTAACTACACGATGTAATTACTTCATTACTTCCTAGAGGTCAGCAGCAGGCCCAAAGAATTCAAAGTGAATTCTCTCTTTTGGAACTCCCCATTTAGTCAAAGCTTCATTAATAACTTTCATAAATGGAACTGGCCCACAGAAATAAAACTCCGCTTGATTAGTTTTTAAGATGGACTGTAACCAAGGCAGATCAATATAGCCTTCTTTTTGATAATTACCGGCTTTCAGATCCGTTTCGGTGGGAGCTTCGTAACAAATGAAAGTACTTATATTTTTATTTTCACTTGCAATCTTTGAAACTTCTTCCTGTAATGAATGTGTCTGACCACTGATTGCTGCGTGGATATAGGTAACTTCTTTTTCTGGCTTGATATCAGCTAATGTTTTCAACATACTAACCATTGGTGTAAGACCAACTCCGCCACTGATTAGGACTATCGGAAGTTGAGTTTCCATGTTCAGAACAAAGTCACCAGCAGGAGAAGTAATTTCTAGAACATCTCCTACATTCACCGCATCATGTAAAAAGTTTGAAACGATCCCTTCAGGTGCGTTTTCACGTTTGTCCTCGCGTTTAACGCTAATACGGTAGTAATCCTTTCCAGGTGAATCTGATAAACTGTATTGTCTTATGTGAGTATACTCTTCACCATCAATGACTGCTTTGATTGATATGTATTGGCCAGGCTCAAACTTAGCTAAGTTCCCACCATCTTCTGGTTTTAGGTAAAAAGAAGTAATGACATCACTTTCTTTTATTTTTTCGTTGACAACAAACTTTCTGTATTCTTTCCACCCACCTGCTTCTCTAGCGGCTTCTTCATACATCTCCTTCTCTACACTAATGAATACATCAGCGATGATCCCGTATGCTTCTCCCCAAGCGTTTATAATGTCGTCCGTTGCCGCATCGCCAAGAACATCCTTAATCGCTAGTAATAAATGCTTTCCTACAATTGGATAATGTTCTGCTTTAATATTTAAACTGCGATGTTTATGTGCTATTTGTTTTACAACTGGAATTATGGCTTCTAGGTTATCAATATGCATCGCTGCCGCATAAACCGTATTTGCTAATGCTTTAGGTTGTTTCCCCTGCTTTTGGTGTGCGTGGTTAAAAATATTTAGTAATTCGGGATGATTAGAAAACATCATTTCATAAAAACGTTTCGTAATCACCTCACCGTGTTCGGCAAGTACCGGTACAGTTGATTTAATAATTGTAATTGTTTCTTTGCTTAAAGTTTTTGTAGCTGGCATTGTTGTTCCTCCTAAAATTTTAAACAAGTATTTTAAATACATGTTTAATTAAAACACGTTCTCAAGTTAAAAGCAATATTTAAAATACATCTTTAATGATTAATCATTCTTCATAATCTGTTTTGTGGTACTATTTATATGAATTAATTTGTTTTAAGATCGGAGTGAGTTTTGTGCACCTAACAGCATTTACTGATTATTCTTTACGGGTACTTCTATATCTAGGAAATCAACCTGAGGATAAGCTTTCAAATATAAAAGAAATCGCAACTATCTATAAAATTTCAAATAATCACCTTAGTAAAATTGTTTTCGAATTAGGGAAACTTGATTTAATTGAAACAAACAGAGGCAGAAACGGTGGAATTAGGCTAGCTAAACCTGCAAGTCAAATTAACATTGGCTGGGTCATACAACAAACTGAAGATAATTTAGAGCTCGTTGAATGCTTCAATAAACATAACAATGCCTGCATTTTAACTGCTGCATGTCGACTAAAACATGTCCTTAATGAAGCGTTAGTCGCCTATCTACAAGTGCTTTCATCGTATACACTCGAAGACTTGTTACTTAATAAAGATGAATTACAATCAATTTTTCAATTAGAAGCTAGTAAAAATCAACTGATCTAAAGTTTATGAGAAAATTTAATGACGACAGAAAAAGAGCATGTTTAATAACACGCTCTTTTCTATAGGTAAATGGGCAAACCTAATTCATCTTATTCGCATAAGGATTTCTTGTTTACCCAATGTCTCTCCAGCCTACTCCACACATATAAAGCTAAGGTTAATCCTAATAATACACAAGTGATCCAAACAATCACTAGCTCTCTAAAAACAATCTCTATTCTAAATGAAGTTAGAAAAAACTTAATTATATAATAGTCAATAAGCAAAGGTATTGATATTACCAACCCATACGATAAGACAAATCGTACTTTTCCTTTATCTCTAATTTGCCCCCAGTTAATCATACAAGCCCCCTAATCTTTATACAATAAAAAAGCTGCATATACAGCATCCTAGATCTTCAAATATGCAAGTATATACTTTGATAAAAAGCTACTGATTTCTATAGTCATATTTATCATTTGGAACATTGAGAGTCTGACCATTAATTACAACTGTTTTGTTATCTTTCCATTCAATTTTCGCAGTTTCCTGACGATATTGCCAATAGACATTTTTTGTTTTATTATTTTTTTTGTTAAATACTAACTCGCCTCTTATGGCATACGATGTCGTGGCGCCACCGTTTGTAACATGTATATGGTAACTTAAAAGTGAGCCACCTTATTAATTGAAAAATGAGCCACTCTGATTGATGATTAACCCTAATGGTTTATTAGGGGGATAACAGGAGTGATTACTTTGAATGAGAAACAGACAATTATAAAAATGTACATGGAGGGGAAAAGCAAACGTAGTATAGCTAAAACAACAAAAAAATCTCGAAATACAGTGGTTAAATACATTCGAGAGTTTGAAAAAAGTAAACAAGAGGACGTACGAGATCTGCCACTACCAGAAAATATATTAAAGCCACCTACATATAAAAAAAGAGTCGGTAGGGTAAAAGTGTTAACGGAACAAATCAAAAATAGATTACGTCAATTTATTAAGGAAAATGAGTGGAAAAGAAATCACTATATGCGTAAACAACAAATGAAAATAATAGATATGCATGAAAAATTACTAGACGATGGTTTTTCAATTAGTTATACAACAGTGCGTAACTTTGTTAATCAAGAAACTGCAAAAGCAAAAGAGGTGTATATCCGCAGACATTGTAAATCTAGCTACGAAGTGGAGTTTGATTGGGGTGAAGTGAAACTTGTAATTGATGGAAAACTGAGAGTATATTCTTTGGCTGTTTTTACTTTACCGTATAGTAACTATCGCTTCGCAAGAATTTATAAATCTGAATCGCAAGTTTGTGTGTTAGATGTCCACACAAAGTTTATAGAACACGTCGAATTTATACCTACGGTATTTACGTATGACAATATGAGAACGGTAGTAAAATCCTTTGTAGGAACAGAAAAAACAATTACTGATAGCATGAAAAATTTAGCTAACTACTATCAATTTAAAATACGATTATGTCAGGCTAGAAAAGGAAATGAAAAAGGCCATGTTGAGCGAAGTGTTGAGTATATTAGGAGAAAAGTATTTTCAGGACAATATTCTTTTAGCAGCTTAGACGAAGCACAAGTTCACCTATTAAGTTCGTTAAAAATGTTAAATGAGCGCCACCATCATGAGCATAAACAAAAGCATGTAGAACTTATGAAAGAAGAGAAAATAAAAGGAACACCATTGACCATGACGCCATTTGATACAGCGGATTTGGTTGAATGTCGTGTTGATAAGTATAGCACCATCGTCATTAACCAGAATCATTACTCAGTACCTGAAGGTTATGTAGGAACATATATAAAAGCCAAGCTAGGTGCAGAAACGATTAAAGTATTTATTGAGGGGAAATTAGTAGCAGTTCATAAACGAAATTGGGGCCTCCATCAATGGATAATGGATATTTATCATTACCTAGCAACTTTCCAAAAGAAAAAGGGTGCCATTGCTCAAAGTGAATGTTTGAAGCAGGCACCAACAAAAATAAAAAACTTATACAATGACTATTATATCGGAAAAGAAAGAGAATTCATAGAGCTACTCTCCTATATGAAAGAGCATAACAATATTGAGCATGTAATGGATGCCGTTAACCAATTAATGAACATTCGGTCAGACTATGTTTCTACCGAGAGGATCCTATTTATCTGTGAGCAATCATCGCCAGTTAACGGAGACATTGTTTACGAGGATGATACGAAACAACAATCTGAAAGCAATATGAAAGCTTATGCCCAAATTTTTGATCAAAAAGAAGAGGAAGTGGATATCTATGGAGCATAAACAACAGCTTGTAGAAATATGTAAAGAATTACGATTGCCTAGCATTCGAAGAATGGTACTTGACGAAACTAACTTTAAGAACCCTGAGCAAGCATTTGAAGTCCTGCTTCATGTACTTTTACAAGAAAAACAAGATCGACTCACCCGAGCAAAACTAAATCGTATTCGATCAGCTAACTTTCCACAGAAAAAGTTATTAGAAGAGTTGATAATAGATTTATTACCTGCGCAGGCAAAGCAAAAATTACCGTATTTAAAAACATTAGACTTTATTAAGGAAGGACAAAATTTAATTTTAACAGGATCACCAGGGACTGGAAAGTCGCACATAGCAGTAGGATTAGGAATGGAGGCTTGTTTAGCTGGATATCGAGTATTTTTCGCAACTGTACCATCACTCATCAACCAGTTAAAAGAGCATAGATCTGAAAGAACTCTAAGATCTTTTGAATTGAAGTTTGAGAATTATGATCTCGTGATAATTGATGAGCTCGGTTATATATCGTTTGATAAAGAAGGAGCAGAATTATTATTTTCACACCTTTCACTTCGAGCTGGCAGAAAATCAACGATTATAACAAGTAACCTGTCATTTTTAAAATGGCAGGATATCTTTCACGATCCAGTTTTGACAGCTGCATTAACGGACAGACTTACACACAAATCACATGTAGTGAATATGGTCGGACCATCATTTAGAATGCGTGAAACCGAAGAATGGATAAAGGATAGAACTCACGAAGAAGTGGCTCAAAATTAAATTGCGAAGTGGCTCACTTTTCACTTGCGAAATACATGTAACATAAGCTTTTAAGGTATATGTACCATCAGGGGATGTTTCCTCAGTAAGATATTCTCCTGTTGGCAACCTATTCATATCAAAGAATGCCCAATAAACTCCATACGCACCAAATGCAATAATTATCAAAGAAACGGCACAAATCTGTTTAAATAACTTCGCATAAATTTTCCTTTTCTCGCGTTTAAGTTCACTCATTTTGTTCTCCCTCTAGTAAAAATATTATGTAGTCAATTTATAATAAGAATATTAATACCATTCTATTTTAACATAAATATCCAATTCTAATTAAAAAGTCATTTAGTTTTGCCCTTTTGAAAAAAATAAATTTATTTTTCCCATTGTGACATTTGTCCTATTGGAACATTATTAATAGGCTTATACTTAAAATATCTTATAAAAGGAGTTGGTTCATAATGAACGCAATTTTTAATAGCTCAACAAAAACTGGTGATATCGTAACAAAACTTCCGGCAGCAAGTAAGGTCTTTAAAGAATATAAAATTGACTTTTGTTGCGGTGGCGACCGCCCAATTGGTGAAGTGCTACAAGATAAAAAGCTTAACGAAGTAGAAATTTTAGAAAGATTAAATGAACTTTATGCGACAAGTAACCGCACAGATGAGGTTAACTGGGAAGAAGCACCACTGACACAATTAGTTGATCATATCGTTAACAAGTATCATGTATATACTTCTGAGGTTTTAGGAGAATTACAAGCATTTGTAACAAAAGTTTACCGTGTTCATGGAAACGATCACCCGCATTTGCGTGATGTATATCAAGCATTCACAACACTTAAAGCTGAAATGGAACAGCATTTAATTGATGAGGAACGTGATGTGTTCCCTCACATCGTATCTTTCGATGAAACAAAATCAGACAGCGAGCTTGCAAAAGCGAAAGCTGAAATTACAAAATTAGAAACTGAGCATGAAGCTGTTGGAGATCTTTTAAAGCAGTTACGAGATTTCACAAACGATTATCAACTGCCACCAGGTGCTTGCAACACGTATCGTTTAACATATTTAAAGCTTGAAGAATTAGAAACAATGACGCATGAGCACGTACATTTAGAAAACAACATCTTACACCAACGTTTAATGAAAGCTTAATGTAAGTACAATAAAAACCCTCACAATTTGTGAGGGTTTTATCATTTTTAAAGCTTATGGTTATTTCAAGCTATTCACTATTGAGTTTGCAGTGGCTTGAGCTGATTGCACTTTTGCTTGCGCTTTTTGAACTTCCGTTTGGCGTTGTTTTACTTTTTCTTGTGCTTGATGTAATTGGTACAATTCTGTTTGTAATGCTTGGCTTTCATTTAGTAATTGTTGATGTGCTTGTAGGACCTCTTGTTGTGCTGAAGCGAGATCACCTGGCATTTGTGTTGATGCTGTTGAATACGTCACTTGAGTTTGAGGTTGTGGTGGTTCGATAATCGTTGTTGCCTCAATTGTAGTGTCCACCGTATCATTATCGTCAAACAATAAGCCACTCATTTCTACTAAATGCGACTGACTTGCGATCTTCCCTTGGTTTTCGTTTATTGTCACTGAATTTGATTTTGTTTGTTGAAACGCTTGTTCTAGCTCTTGTTGTCTTTCTTGATGATTATCTGGTTTCATCATAATTCCTCCAATATTTATGTTAAGTTTTTTCTAATCTTATCGTGCGCAAAAATTGGTTTTCTATGCTTTAAATTAAGTTTGATAAGATGTATCATTTTTTTACTTTGGAATAAATATGATACCTTCGAAGGAAACTAAAAAAAATAATTGGGTTAGATATATGGCGTTTCTCGACGTTTTCGGACATCAGTTCCGTTATTTTTCAAAAAATCGCTCATTTTACAAGTTAGCGGACATACGTTCCGTTATTTTACTCAAAAAGTTGTTTTTTCCTCAATTTTTAAGTAAATAGAGGAACGTATGTCCGATAAAATTCAAAAAAGACTGAAACTATAAAAATAAAGGATTATATGTCCGATAAATCTGTAACGGGCAAATTGAGGCAATTTGATATGTGGAATTTAAAAACAGCCAGCTAAATTTGAACGTACGAGAAATCTAACAAAGGAGATCACCCAAGTGGTGATCTCCTTTACTTAGAATTTTCTAATCCTAAACACAACAATCTTATATTATAAGCATTTGCCGATTTAGGAAAAAAGCTTCTTTAAACGTTGCCAAAATCCTTGTTTTTCTTCTTCTTTAACTACCGTTGTTTTTACTTCTTCTCTTTCAATCGCTTCTGTTTTAAGAATAAATTGAACTGATTGAACGTTCGTATTTTTCGGTGATACAAAGGAAACGGGCTCGAAATCTGATTTATCGAATTCGGCCATCATCGCATCAATTTCTTCTTGAATTTTAGCAGGTAAATCACTAGTGGCATCTGCTAATTCTTTTGTTCCATCATAAAGTTCAGCGACACCAGTATCGAGTTCTGATGTTCCATTTGCGATTTTGCTAAATCCTGAGTCAATCTCCTTATAGCCTTCAGCTAGTTCAGCAATCCCGTTTGTATAAGATATTAATCCTAAATGGAATTGGCCATAATTACTTGCAAGGAGACCTACCCCTTCTTCTAGTTCATTTAAGGCATTATATCCTTCCATATTTTCAAAGGATCCAGAAATCTCCCCTGAAATAGCTGTTAGCTGGTTACTCATAAAATGAATAGAGCTGCTTGTTCCTTCTAACGCTGTCTCAACAGCAAGAAAAGCTTCTTTGATTTTGTCATAGGTCCCTTTTGCAGTTTGTGCCGAAACATAAACCTCTAATAAGGCATCAATGGTTTTGTGGTTTGCTCCACTAGCATATAATTGTTGAATTTCTTCTTCAGTCACAGTTGGAGCTGGAATTGCTTCCATGGCATTGTGCAAATCAGAATATGCAGTGGAAAAGTTGTCTTTTAAAATCAATAACCCATTGGCTACTTCATCAAGACCATCAGCGATTTGTGTTAGACCTCCTGGCAATTGAGCCAAGTCACTAAGATCCATCTTTTCTTGAGAGCCACTAAGCACTTCATGTAATTCAGAAAGTGCTCTTTCAATGGTTTTAGAAGCTTCAATAATCTCAAAAGAAGCATTACTAATATCGCTCATCCCTGTTTTATATTCACTAGAGCCGTTGTTTAAAGTTTGAACTCCATTGTTTAATTCTGAAACACCCGTCTTCAAATCAAAAACGCCTGTATTTAGTTCTTCAATTGCATCACTTAACGTACGCATTTCTTTCGTCATTTCGTCTACTTCTGGATTGTCGATAGCCATTGATAATGGAATAGCGAAAATATCAATTCCTTCCATCTCAAAATTTACAACATCCGCTAGTAGAGTAATAACACCGTCACTATCAGGCATTACCGTATAAGTTAATTGTCTCTGTTTTCCGACATTGGCAACAGTTGCATCTGGTGTTTCTAAATTACTAATTAAATTGGTGTCAAGTGTTAGAGCGACTTGCAACGTATAATTTTCATAAAACAAAGGGTCTACACTTTTATTTTTTGATGTTTTGATTGTTAAATGTAAACGCCCCACTTTTCCGGCAAGATCATCTGAAGAAATTTCTTTTCCATCAAGGCTGTAATTGATTTCAACATCCCATGGTAATTGTTGTTCCACTAAATTCCCTTGATAGTAGAACCAACCTGGCATAGCTTGAAGCTTTACTTCATCATCTTTTTGGTCGATTGTTGAAAGGTTTGTTAAGTTTCTAACGGTCGTATAGTTTCCAAAATCAATAATTGAACCTGCGCTAGTTACGTCTAACATATTCACAACATAAATTTCTTTTAAGGTACCCGACGCACTTAATGTTCCGTAGACAACCTCATCCTTTGAAGCAACTTCTCCAACGGCATTCGGATCAAGTTTAGCCTCTTCAGTTGAACGATTGCTTTTTTCATTTGAATTCGCCCCTCCTATAGAAAAAGGAAAGATGAGTAGTATAGTTAAAAATAGTAAAGTTATTCTCTTTTTCATTATTAGTTGTCCTCCTTGAAGAAATTTGCTTTTAACGTTGTTTTCCCAACAAACTTGTCGAACAGAACCAATACCGCTGGTAGGAAAAAGAGAACCATGATAAAGGCAAGCAACGCTCCTCTACCAATTAGTAATCCAATTGATCCGACGATTGGATTGCTAGAAGTAATCCATAAAATAAAGCCGACTCCCGATAAAATCGCAGCTGATATCGAAATCGAGAACGTCTTTTCATTTAACGTTTTTACAATCGCTTCTTTCGCAGACATTTTTTTGCGATTTTCAAGGTAATTTTCGGTAAAGAGAATAGCATAATCGACCGTTGCTGCAAGCTGAACCGTACTAACCACTAAATAACCGATAAAAACTAATGGCGTCCCTGCAAAATATGGAGGTGCAAGGTTAATCCAGACAGATGCTTGTATAGTTAGTAATAAAATGACTGGAATCGAAATTGATTTGAATGTTATTAGTAATACAATAGCAATTCCCACAACGGTTAATATATTTACAATTGTATTATCTTTCAATATCGTCGTTTTCATATCGTACAACGAAACACTTTCACCAAGGGAAAATACAGCATCTCCATAATAAGCTGCAGCTATTTCTTGGACGGTTTCTACAACGTTAAAAGCGACATCCCCTTCAACGTCGGTATTTGTAAAAAGAATAATTTGACTATAGTTTTCTGAATGGAATTGCTCAGTAATTGATTTGTCTAGGTACTCTGGTGGGATTGCAGAACTGACAGCTTGATTATAAGAAATCACACTCGTTACGTGAGCCACTTTTTTTAACTCTTGTTCAAGTTCGACTTCTCTTGCTACGTCTCCTTTTGGAACAAGTAGCACAATTGGAGTTGACTTACCAAATACCTCATCAATCGCTGCCACATCATTTCCTAACCGAGTGGTCTCTGGCTGTTCACCCATTCCATAAATAAACGATGTTTCTTTTTGTGCTAAATAACTAGGAACGATGATTAGGAACACCAAAAGTAAACTAAGGATTCTCACTTTCATAACACCTTTACCAATTCCCTTAACACTTGGTAGCAAAGGCTTATGCTGTGTCCGATCGATCCATTTATAAAGCAACACTGTTAATGCTGGTAAAAACACCATCACGCTAATAAAGCTCAATACGATACCTTTAAGTAGGTTAATTCCTAAATCGGATCCAATTTCAAACTGCATAAACGTCAGTGCCATAAAACCAAAAAAAGTAGTAGCAGCACTGGCAGATATAGCTGGAAACGATTTTTTTATCGCTAGGCGCATCGCTTCTTCAGGACTATCGGTTTTTTTTCGATAATCTGAAAAAGCATGCAATAGAAACACGGCATAATCTAAGGAAACAGCTAGTTGTAAAATTGGACTAACTGATTGAGTGACAAAGGATACATCTCCAACAAATATATTCGTCCCTAAGTTGATAATAACAGATACACCAATGGCAGTAAGGAATAACACTGGCTCGACCCACGAAGTTGTCGATAGAACGAGAATCAGAATAATAAGCGGAACTAACAGTAAGCCTGCATACAACGACTCACTAAAAGCCATGCTCTGAGAAACCGCAGTATCGACAGCAGCTCCTATCATTGAATTTTCCTCACCAATCAGATCGTAAATGGCGTTAGTAACAGCTACTTCTTCCCCTTCTTGGATGGTCAAAGAAAATAAAGCATTATTTTCTTTATAGTAAGACTCTACTAAGTCCTTTTCGGCCATTTCTAAAGGGATTTTTAAATCAATAACCTCATCTAACCAAACTAAATCGGAAACGCCATCAATTTCCCCTAGTAATTGTTTGTATAAGAGGGCTTCTTGTACCGACATGTCTCGGATCATCACTTTGGCATTTTCAAGAGAGCGATCAAACTCTTCTTTCATGATTTCAATCGCTTGTGTCGATTGAGTATCCTCTGGCATATAGTCACTCATATTATAATTGACTGTTACAAAAAACTGTGCGATTGCACTAATCACTGTTAAGATCATAAAAACAATGACAATCGGCTTTTTGTGTTTAATAATGTGTGCAGCGATGTCTGTCATAACTTCTAAACAACTCCTTGAATCGTAACTAAAGTCTAATTATAATGACACTATGTCAGATAATCAACGAACAGTTTATTAAAATATATAGGATATCCAACAACTCTCTTCTATTTGTTGGATAAGTATACAAAAGGGTGGAAATTGATGGGCTCAAAGTTAGATAGACGTAAAAATTATACACGCGTAGTACTAAAAGAAAGTTTTATAAAACGAATGCAAGAAAAGCCATTACAGAAAATCACCATTACAGAAGTATGTGAGTCTGCAGATATTAATCGCTCGACCTTTTATACTCATTATAAAGATTTATATGATCTTCTTTACCAAATTGAAGATGATATCATTGAAGATTTGCGCCAAACTTTGTCCGCTTATAATTACACTGAAAACGAAGAAGCGATCGAAATGACAGAAAAGTTATTGGAATATCTTGCTGGAAATCGTGAAAGCTGTCAAATCTTATTTAGTGAACATGGTGATCCAACTTTTCAAAAAAAAGTGATGATGTTGGTCCACAGTCTTTTGTTAAATTCATTAATAAACAGTCCAAATGCTCCCTACACAGAATACTTAAGCCTATATATTGTCAACGGAATTATTCATGTTGTTCAAAGTTGGCTGAAAAATGGAGTGAAAGAATCACCTAAAGAAATGGCTGAATTTATCACCATGATTTCTTCTAAAGGTGTTTCTGCGTTTCAAACAAATGACAAACAGGTCTAAAAGTAAATAAAAAATCACATGAAAAAAAGAACTTGGAAGTTGAATAATGGGTTTCGTAACAATCGTAAACCTAGAATAACACAATAAAATGCACGTCAAATTGCACTGCAAAATGCAGTGCAATTTGTATAAGTTTCCTCACCTTGCTCAGCAAAAAATTGTGGATTTCATCTAAGTATAATTCGAATTCTTCAGTAAAAGCACAATAAACTCACTTCTATTTTCTTTGACCATAGCGTTTAGATTTCAACTCACTTCCAGAATACCTTTTCATATCTGAGTTGTCTAAATATCTTAACAATGATGCTTTCAGTTCAGGATATTCATCTATTTCTTTTGATAAATCTTCATTTAATTTAGAACGTAATTCTACAACTTCATTTTCTACTTCACTTGAAAATAGTTTCCACCTATAGGCAGAAGTCTTAACTAGTAGGATACTCACAAAGTTCAATTAAAGTGCCGTCCGTTGATATCGGATTAATATAGATAAGTCTTCTTCCCCGTGCATTGACACGCAGAGTATCTTCTAGAAACCGGACTCCTTTATTTTTTGCCTCTAGTATCGCTTTGTCCAAATCATCAACTCGATACGCAAGATGATGCACCCCTTTGCCTCGTTGTTTAAGAAAACGAGCAATTGGTGAGTTTTTGTTTGTCGGCTCTAATAATTCAATGATTTTATCCTCAGTTTTGACAACAGCTACATGTACCTCAACTCCTGTTGCTTCGCTTGTATAACGATCCTCTAATACCCCATTTAGTACATCAAGATAGAAAGGCAGAGCGTCGTCAATTCTTCTTACGGCTACTCCTACGTGATCTAACATATACTTCATGACATTTCCCCCAAACAATATTCTAACATCTCAAGTATACCCTTTTTTTCGAGCACGCTCTCCATTTAAACAACTCATTTTTTTGAGATAGAATTGAGACATGATGAGAGATCGTCGAATTGGAGATTCCCAATTTATGGGCAAGTTGAGAACTTCATTGTGGAAAAATAAAAATTTCGTACTACTCTGGGGTGGTCAAACAGTATCTAAATTAGGGGATCGCTTTCTACAAATCGCCCTTATGTGGTATATCTACACCGCAACCGGATCTTCACTAGCACTCGATATCAGCTTAATTTGTTTTACAATTCCAATGATCTTCATAACCGTTGTCCCGATTGGAACAATATTCGGCTCTTTTATTATTAATTACTATGATGTAAACCATATACTTATAGTATTCGGGATCATTGTACTATTATCTAGTCTCTCATTAATTTATCTAATTTTAAAGGTGTCAACTAAAACTCAAATTAATCAGTTACATGAAGCTTAAGTTCAACCCTTAAAAATAGTCAAAGGGCGCGAAGCTTTGAAGCTTAAAGTAAACAAGAAAAAGGATGGTATTTCTAACAGGTTCCGTTAACTATCGTAAAACTAGAATTTACAAAATAAAATACACACCAAATTGCAATGCATTTTGCGGTGCAATTTGTAAATAAAAATGGTCCAGTTCTGGAAACTGGATCATTCCTTGTATTTATATTCAATTGCTATTCAACTAACGGATGCTATTATCTACAGTGTCTATAATAAAACGTTGATGTGGAGCACCTTTTATCTTTATGTACATGTAGTCATAGATAAGCGGTTAAGGACTTGACTTGGAGCCTCTGTGGGCATGATTGGTCCTGAAAGGCTGAAGCAAGTATTTCAGCAGGCAAACTAGCCTATCATACCCACCCCTCCAAGTAAAGTCCTATCGTTGCTTACGTTAAAAACTATAAATACTTACTGTAGATATTGCTTCCACAAAGATAGAAAACTAGCACTTTTACTATCTATACTTACGTTGAATATGGTGGATTTTCATACTGTAGATAAGCATCCGTTACTTTAAGTGTAAACGTTCACAATATATATAATTTAGCACCATTTGATAACTAAAAAGGACTGCTTATCGCAGTCCATATACTATTTTATTAAATATTCTATTTTAGTTCGTACACTATTTAATACTTCTGTGTTCACTTTGCCAAATTTTTTTCTGATAATTCCTTTTGAAAGTGTATAAACTTTGTCTGCTCTCACTGCTGATGTAACTTTAAGATTTCCTTCGTGTAAGTCTTTTTGTTCAATAATGACTGAATAATCAAGGTCTTTTAATTGGATGTAATAGCAACAACAAGAATATCATCAGTCATCTGATTATAATCATCGTTTGAAATAATGAGAACAGGACGTTGTTTTCTATTTGATAAGTCACTAAATGGTACTGGAATTAAAACAATGTCTCCTTGTTTATGCATCATTCCAAACCTCATCATCTATATCATTATCCCAAAAATCGATGCTACTTTCACTCGCTTTTGTTAAATCTTCTGATAAACTTTTTTCTTTTTTTGTCTTTAAATATTCAGCAAAGTCTAATATTTTATCGACTTCTTGCTCTGGGATTTCATCAATAATTTTTAGTAATTTTTCCTTGGCAGTATTCATGATGTTCATCACCTCTTCCATGAATATTTTATCTAATTATACCATTTTCAAACAGTTCAAACCAAGTGTGTTTAAGTAACGCTCTCGTTCGTATCAGTTTGGGATATGCATTATATAATTATCATCAAGTATATAGACAAAAATGCGTGTTTTCACGTCTTTTTTCACTCACTTTTATTTAATCATTTTAGTCGTCAGTAGTAAAAACTAATACTTCCTTTCTGCTCTGGTTATTCACAGTCCAGATAATATCCATTTCAAAGTCATAACCGTCTTCATAAGCATGTATAAATCTATGATTTTGATAAGGCGGATATTCTATTTGATAGGCAAATTACACTACATTTTCTTTCGTTAAGATAGTAAACGGAACCCGTTAGAAAATGAACCAAGGTCTTTTTAATATTCAAGCCAGAATTCGAGGATAAAACCAGGATAAATTTATACTCGAAGTATTCGTTTAGTCATTAAAGTTGGTCAAACTTTAATGATTTCCGCTTCCTAGTTCACTAACGATTTCGTAGGAACGTAGCCGGTCGTTATGATCATAAATGTGGGTATTTATCATAAACTCATCGGCCCCGGTTTCATCTAAAAAGGCTTGTAGTTTTTCTTTAACTGTATTCGGACTGCCGATCATCGTTGTTTGTAGTTGCTTATCAACAATCATTTTTTCATAAGGGGTCCAGATTTGTTCCATTGATTGAACTGGTGGTTTCAAAGTCGACGGAGTTCTTCTGATCAGACTTAAAAACGCTTGTTGTTGAGACGTTGCTAAAAAATGAGCTTTTTCATCTTCGTCTGCAGCAATGACATTTAGTCCAACAATGACATACGGTTCAGCAAGTATTTCTGACGGTTGAAAGCTATCTCGATAAATTTTTAGTGCTGGCAATGTATTCTCAGGAGAAAAATGACTTGCAAAAGCAAAAGGCAAACCAAGTAGACCAGCTAACCTAGCACTAAACCCACTAGAACCTAATAAATAAATTGGGATGTTAAGTCCTTCGCCTGGAATTGCCCGGACTTGTCCCTGTTCTGAACTTAGATAAGAACGTAATTCTTCTAGGAGTTGCGGAAAGACTTCACCGCTTTGGCCATCGCGACGAAGCGCCTGCGCTGTAAGTTGGTCAGTTCCAGGTGCTCTACCAAGGCCAAGGTCAATTCGATTAGGATACAATGTTTCAAGTGTCCCAAATTGTTCGGCAACTACTAAAGGAGCGTGATTAGGCAACATAATCCCACCAGAGCCAACTCTGATTGTCGTTGTCCCTGAAGCAATGTGACCAATCAACACAGCAGTTGCTGAACTAGCGATCCCCGGCATATTATGATGTTCGGCTACCCAGTAACGATGAAAGCCTAACTGTTCAACATGCCTAGCAAGATCTAAACTATTTCTAAATGCGTCAGAAGCTTGACTTCCTTCGGTAATCGGTGCTAAGTCTAAAACCGATAGTCGAATATCTGTAAGTTTTTTCATAATAAGTTTCATTCCTTTCGCTGTGCTCAAGGCACAAAAAATTGATGAAAGAAGATCTCTCCCCCTATTAAAGTTGCTATAATGTATTTGGATAAGCAGATACACTACAGAGCACGAGGAGGTGAGTGGTGCAGTATAAAACTGCCCGCATAATAAGATGTGCCGTTTGCTGTCTTCAAGTACAAATAAGTGTGCCATCGAGCACGTAAACTAATCTTTGTGTAAACAATTCCCGTTTATGACATGGCAAACAGTCAATGTCTGCTTTATCCACTATAAACTTTATGGGGGGATGTGTTTATGCTCAAAATTGTTTACCCTATTTGCTGTGGAATTGATGTCCACAAAAAATTTGTTGTTGCTACGATTGGTAAAACGAACAAATCGGGGGTTACGGAATACCAAACAAAGCAATTTTCAACATTCACCGAAGATTTACACCGTCTTCTAGATTGGTTAAAATCCCAATCTTGTAAACATGTCTGTATGGAGTCTACAGGCAAGTATTGGCACCCAGTGTTTAATATTTTGGAGCACGATTGTGATGTTGTCGTGGCTAACCCAAAATATGTTAAGGGCATCCGTGGCAAGAAAACCGATAAAAAAGATTCGATTTGGCTTTGCGACTTACACAAACATGGCTTAGTTCCTGGCAGTTTTATCCCGCCCTTGCTTATACGTCAAGTTCGAGATTTAATGCGATATCGTTTTAAACTTATCAATTTTAAGTCGAGTGAGAAAAACCGTGTTCAAAACTCGCTTACCGTTTCCAACATCATGATTTCAAGTGTAGTTTCAGATACATTTGGTGCAAGTTCTATGCGGATTATTAACCATATCTTAGATCATCCTGATGATATGGATTTTGATGTTTCATCGATGCTACACGGAAAGATGAAACACAAAACTGATACCATTGTTAAATCTATTCAAGGGCATTTGACGGAACCGCAAGCAGATAAAATGCGTGTATGCCTCGACCACATCGACAGTATTGAAAAGCACATCGCCGATATTGAATCTGTTGTTTTAAAACTAGTCCAACCCTACATGCCACAAATCCAATTGATATTGTCCCTACCAAGTATCAAGGATATCTTTACGGCTATCTCTATTCTTGGAGAAATCGGCATAGATATGTCTGTGTTTGTTTCTGACAAACATCTCTGTTCTTGGGCAGGGCTTACTCCGCAAAACAATGAAAGTGCAGGAAAGAAAAAATCTGTCCGTGTTTCGCGAGCTGGTGTGTATATCAAACCGTTACTAGTTCAATGTGCTAATGCTGCGATTAAGAGTAAAAAGTGTCCTTACTTTAAAATCCGTTATGACCAAATTAAGAAACGTCGAGGTCACAAAAAAGCGATTATTGCCATCGCGCATAAGCTACTCATTTGCATTTACCATATACTGAGTAAAAATGAACCTTTTAACGAAGAGTTATACAATACAGAAATCAAACCAAAAACAACTTATGCACCTCAGATTACAGAAGAAATGGCTTTACGATACCTAAAAACTTTAGGTTATCAGATCCCCGATAAGCTTACACACGTTTAACCTTTATTTTAATACATTTTTTTCCAAGTCCTCTTATAGAGTAGGCTTATTTTGTGGTGCCTAATTTTAGTTAATGACGAAGTTCAGAGTTCTTTCAAACTACCACCTTGATTAATCATTATTTTGCCGTATCTACATCTTGAAGGAAATTCCCGATAACTTGAAGATATTCCTCAGTCTCTTCTAAATAAGGCATGTGTGCACTTTGTTCAAATATATGGACTTTTGAGTTCGGTGTTAAATGACTAAAGTACTCTGTAGATTCAGGAGTCGCTTCATCATAGCGACCACAAGTGTAAAGGGTTGGAACAGTAATCTCTTTTAATTGTGCCGTACAATCAAAATGCTTTAAATTTCCAGTCACGTGAAATTCAGATGGCCCCCACATAATATTGTAGACTTCCGCATTTTTCATATGTGCGCCCTTTTTTAAGAATTCTGGCCAAGGATCTAGGCGACAAACAAACTGTTTGTTAAACTCTTTGGTAGCATCCTTGTACTCCTGTGAGTCAGTTGTTCCATTTTCCTCACATCTTTTCAACGTTTCTTGGACAGCTTGCGGTAATTTTAGACGATTCCGTTCTTGATCCTCTGCCCAAAGTGGTGCACTTAGACATGAGCTTGAAAAAATAACACTCTTAATCCCTTTTGGCTTTGTTAACATATATGCCGCTGCAAGTGTTGTTCCCCAAGAGTGCCCTAGTATATGAAGTTCATCAAGGGAAAGTGCTTTTCTAATTTGGCCTAACTCTTCCACGAAACGATCTAACTGCCATAAAGAAGTGTCTGTTGGTCGATCCGACTTCCCGCAGCCTAATTGATCATAGAAAATGACTGGGCGCTCATCGGCAAGAACCTTCAATCCTTGCATCGAATAATGAGATGAACCTGGTCCGCCGTGTAAGACAATGACCGGGGTATTATTTGTACCATAATCATGTGTTTCATACCAAACCTTACCGCCTGTTACTTCAACAAATCCTTCTTTATTCATCTTAATAGCCCCCTTATTAATTGTTGCCTAAAAAATAAAGGTGATCAAAAAGACCACCTACTAAGTGGTTGTTATATGAATAGCGCGATTAAGGGAACTGACTTCATACGTCAATTTTCCACTGTTTCAAGGGTAAATATACCATTGAAACAATTGGCCTGTAAAAGAAATTGCCTTAAGTTACTGTTCCTTTGTCAGTTTTTCAAGAATGGATATCATATTCTTTACCTGCCGCTCTTCTTCACTTAAGTCGCTTTCATAAAACCAAAGAAAAAACATCAATTTGTTGTCGTTAGAAGCCCAATAATACTTCTCTGGAGGACTTCCTTCTCTTCCAGTATAGTAGATATTTTTCCCATTAACTTCGATTACTTCCCCATACTCGAAGATCGAACTGTTTTTATTCGTATGATGGATATTCTCTAATTTTCGTTCAAGCACCTCAGGATCTTCTGTATTTATCCAAATCTCTGCAAAAAGCTGATCTCTACTAGCTTGGTAAATTGTTTTTGAACCTCGATTGCCTCTACTTTCTTCAAACATTTTAAGTTTTTCCATATCATATTCATTTATCTCACTAGCTTTGCCAAACATAAATTGCACCATTTGTGGTTCATCGATAAAAATTTGTTTATGAGGATCTGTTTCATGTTCATTTTCAAGCTTTTGTTGATATCCAATTGAAAGCACATCCCATTCTTCTGGTATTTCAAAAGGGGCTAAACCGAAATCAGGATCTATCTTATCAAAAGGAAAGCTCACTTGTGCTGATTGACAACCGACTAAGATCATGGCCATAACTATAACTAACATATATTGCTTCATCATACTGCCTCCATCGTTGATTACTAGTTTCTAAGCAAACTATTCGATCCACATCTCTCTTTTAATATAGAAAAAAGCTAATAAGGCACTTAAAATTGCCACCGCTCCACCAACAGTAAGTGAATAATTAGTCAAACCTACGGTAAATCCAAATATAAAACAAGAAGGCAAAGTGACAAAACCTATCGTTTTTTTAACAGCCTTTACCGTTTCATCATGTTCCTTATACAGAAATAATTTGAAGAATGGCTGATTTTTCAATTCTCTCCAGCCTGTTTTCGTAAAATGGATAAAACTAAACATACAAACCGGTAGTAAAATCCACTTAATCGAAAACGGGGTAATCGTTAGGGCAAACGTAAATATGCCAGTCATTCTTAACATAAATAGTAGTCTTGTTTTACTTCTTAATAAGAACTTTAAAAACAGTTCAGTCATAATGTTTGAAGACGTTCGGTCCTTATACAGTTGCATTGAATTTGGAAAAAGTAAAAACGGTTTTTTTCGTCTAAATAATCTTTTCTCAGCAGGATATCCACTTGCACCAAGAAATAGTGAAGTTAGCTTTAAACGTTGTTCTTCTTCTCTAAAGCAATCTTCATAAAAACACCACGTCATCGTCAATCTTCTTTTATATAAAAATATGAAGCTAACGATAACTAGCGTAATAATCACTAATTTTACCAGAAATGAACTTAGATAAAATACAAGAAATATCATAAAAGAAGAAATAAAGAACCCAATATTCATCAATAGTAGTTTCCAGTTTTGAAACGATACTGCCAGCATCTGCTTCACAAGCTGAAGACAAAGTCTAAAGAAAAAAACAAATAGAAAAAATATACTTATCTCCGCATACGATACTCCCTCGTAAATCAGCCAAAAAGGAAGTAACAGTAAAAAAACTGCGATGAGAAAGAATGTGTTTTTAAGTACGGAATAATAAATACCTAGTTTCATTAAGCTAGAAAGCACTGTTTTGTTTTGTCGTAAAAATAATAAATCGCCATGCTCTACAAATAACCGTATGACACCTGTCCAGCTTAAGAAAAAGAGCAAGAACCAAGTTAACTCAAGTGGGACTAATTGTACCCACGCTGTTTGTCCACTGTAAAGTGAATGATATTGAATGAAAAAAATGAATAAAACCGGTACTAAAATATAGAGCCAAACAATCCAGTCAACAGCTGTTTTCCATACTTTGTATTGATATAGCCACCCTTTTTTGAGCCGGGTAAAAAATAACTGATTACCATTGATCATAATTTTTTCTCCATAAAATGATAAAAGCAATCCATCAAAGATCCATTAGGTACACTCTTATCCTGTATTACATCTAAAGTCCCTGAGGCTATCAATTCACCATGATTGATTAATAAGAAGCGATCACATATTTTTTCAGCAGTATCTAACACGTGAGTGGACATTAAAATTGCTGCTCCCCTCTTACGTTCTTCTTCTAAAATAAATATAAAATCTTTTATCGCTTTGGGATCAAGTCCGATAAACGGTTCGTCCACAATGTACAAGCTTGGTTTTACTAAAATAGCTATTATAATCATTAACTTTTGCTGCATACCCTTAGAAAAGGAAGTAGGAAAATGATGTTTCTCTTCCTGAAGCCGAAAAATTGTTAGCAACTGATCTGCTCGCTCGTAAAAATCCTCATCGCCAATATTATTTACTGCTTTTACTAGTTCGATATGTTCCCATAACGTTAATTCTTCATAATACGTTGGTTGTTCAGGTATGTAAGCATACTTGCTGTCATTTTCTAGTGTGATTTCACCATTTGCCTCTTCTAATAACCCGAAAATTGCTTTGATAATTGTACTCTTACCTGCTCCGTTTGGTCCTATCAAACCAACCAATTCACCCTTTGAGAGAGAAAAATTAATATTTTGAACAGCTTTCTTTTGTTCGCTATATCCACCATGTTTCAACTCTACATTTAAAACTTCCATCACAAATCACCTAACCTTTTTCACTCTGTAGTACCTACTACGAAACAAAGAGGAAAATGTTACATTTTTTGAAGTGTTTAATTTTCTTATTTAATCACTTCGCATACACTTTGTCTGAAATTAACCTTACTACTTTTTCTAAATACTCTTTTTGGTGGGGGACAAACTCTTTTAGTCTTACAGTCTTGTTAATTGTGATTTTTTCCCCGAACTCGGTAACTTCAAATCCTTTGACTACAATTTCAGCTGTTTTTCCTAGACACAAATCATAAAATTTGTTGAACTCTGTTCTGACAATTCCAGATACCTCTTCTCTTTGAATCGTAAAAATATCTGTATCTTTCTTTTCGTATAAAAACACATTAGCTAACTCTCTATCAATAAAATTACTTGTGATTATCGAATCTTCAATTACACCTAATGATCGTAATTCTTCTATGTGAACATCTAACCCTAATTCTTCTTTTACCTCTCTTACCCCGTCCTCCACATTTTCGTTGGATAATATATGGCCAGCGGCAGTTATGTCCAAGAGGTTTGGAAAATCCTTTTTGTTGTGACTGCGATTTTGAAAATATAAATAATCCGTGCCTTCATTCTTCTCGACAACCCAACAATGAAATGTTTCATGCCAATATCCTTTTTTATGCACATCATTTCGATCAGCTATCCCAATTTCTATTCTATTATCATCAAAGATTTTAAGTTTTTCTCCCATATTCTTTCCAAACTCCTGTCTGTTCTCTAATTCATATATTTTAACTTTATAAAAGTTATATTCTTTTAAATAGAGGAACCACTGTCCTAATTAGTCTTTCTTACCTATACGTTCAAGTGTACCTGAGTAATTGTGGTCTATAATTAGCATTGGTTCCTTTATAGACTGTAAGATGATTTCTATGTCTACTAATTCATTGTCATTTTCTTCACTAATGGTTCTAAAAACTGTAATAACCGCTTCCATCTTCTGTTTTTCTTCAATACTAATAACATAAGAATAATGTTCAAGAAACTTATCGGTCATACCAGAAATAAAATAATCAATACGAAATAAGCTATATCTTAGTAAACCCCAATCAGATGATGAGTCTCCCATATGTAGGGTTGAAATAGCAGATAAATCGGAAAGAATGCTTCTACTTTCTCCGTTAACAATCCGCCAATTATTGTACAATTCACTTTTCACTTCACTAATATCTTCTTTTTCAATAGGCAATTGAATAAAGTCCTCAAGCCTATCTGCTAAATTACTGCCTTTATGAGATATACTCCAGAAACTGTCGTAATTTCTATCTATACTCTGATTAATATAGTTTCTGTACTCTAGATGGATATAAATACTGTAAATAATGAAAGCCCCTAATAATAGAATGAGAAGTTTTATAAAATATTTTTTCGAAGTAGTCTTACTCATGTATTCCGCCATTTTTTTACCTCCAACTCTTCTTTCAAGTATCAATAAATCTTACAATAAGAGTACTCTAATTCTTGGCCTTTATTGTTATTATTTCCCCCACCAGATTGTTCTTCTGTACGGATCGTTTGCTAACTTGTGTTGCTACTTTTTATTTATTAGACTAAAAATGAATAATGCTGGGAATCCAAAAACCCCCACAAAAATTAAAAACAATATAAACCATTTGAATAGAAATAGTGTTGTATCATACACATCATGTAGACCCTCCATTTCTTATAAACTATCTATCAGTTTCTGATGTTCCAACCTTATCGTCATAAAAAGCAATTTTAACATAATTATTGTAAAATTTGGTAAAATTGTTCTTGAAATTGCTCTTTTAAATATTTTAAGTTTAGATTATTACTAGTTTTTTTAAAAGATTTATTATGGGATGTAGCCAACGAAAGTGGTAAAATAGAAAAATCTAGAGTAAAGGGGCAATATCGTATGAAGAAAATAGATTCAATCGCACGTAGAATATTTGGTTGGAAATTAAATAGTGCCGATAAATGGTTCGATGTCGAAAAAGGTGTATTCATTCATGATTCCGATTTTCAGCCAGATAAAAATCTTGACCATGCAATGCTAATCGTTGAAAGGCTAGAGCTGTTCGGGTTTACATACACAAAAAAAGATGGCTCCACGGTTTGCTTCAACGACTTTTGTGCTAAGGGAGATACATTAGCAGAAGCAATAACTAATGCTGCCTATTTAATTGCGGACAACAGTTCAGCAGCTGATGAGTGGCTGTAAATTTTGAAGGGAAAGAAATTTCACATCACATTAGAGAATACAAATAGTCTTGTAAAGGGTTAGAGATCATTTATTCTCTAACCCTTTTTTCTACTCAAAAACGTTTTTTACTTCATACCCCCTTGATTTTAGTAGATCAGTAATGCTTTCTTCGCCAACTAAATGAAAGGCTCCTACAACGACGAAATAAGTTTTCCCATGACTGTTATTAAGGAAGTCTTCAATTTTTTCAGTCATTTTTCGGTCGCGCTCAATAAAAACGGCATTAAAATATGCATGAAGATCATTAGGGTTGGCATCTTCTACTTCAATTTTACGAAACTCTGAAATTCCAGCAAGATCTCCATCCGCCCAAACAGCTAATAATTCCTCAAATTTTCCGTTCAATTCTTCTAGTTCTAATAATGCGGATCTTAGTTCTTTTTCTTGAAGGTCGTCTGTTAAATTAGTGTAAATATTTAACTGCTCTTCTAATGACTCCAACTGAATTACTTCTTTGTTGTCAGTAGCAGCTTTTTGAAGAAAGTAATTGTCTGTCCCTAAGTCGTGAGATGCCCCACCTTTTCTAAAATACATATAATATGTCAACGAATTAGTAATCAACCAAGGTTTATAATTTTTTATAAGTGTTTCTGGTAAACCTAAGTCTGCTAACGTTTGAAGTAGTTGATTGTAAGTTTCACTTGAAATTGTTTCATTAATCGTCGTTCCATCTGAGTACATACCAATTTCAATAACTAAATAATCTGAAGAAATATACGCTTCATCAATTTTTTTATTCAAAGGTTGTAAATCCCTATTGGAAAAATGAAGTGAACCAAATAAAAAAACTGTGTTCCCCTCATGGTTGACTTCATATAAAATGCCTTTAGAGCCAGTCTCCTCTAATTTTTCATGTTCAATAGTTTCCTCACTACAACCAAAGAGTAGTAGTGATATAGCTAATAAAAGATAGATCATTTTTTTATACAAAAATTTCACCTCCCAAGATTAATTATTTTTAATAAATCTACGTTTCTAGCAAGTAGTAAGTTTCAAAAAGTTCTCTTTTTTTTCTAAATATTTACTTATCCTAACAATCACATACATTAAATCAACATAAAAAAAGAGCTAATTTGTTAGCTCTTCAGAAAGTAATATTATTCAAGTTTATAAATCAAATTTACAGTTTCATTAACTCCATAATCACCTTCTCCGTAATCCTCTATTTTCTCTTCTGAATAGTAATCGGCAGGATTAAATGCTTCGATTTCTTTAAAACCACATTTCTTATATGCTTTTATAGCATTTATATTTTTTACCCAGGGTCTAATAATAAAGGTTTTTATTTTGTAATGCGATTTAATGAAATTCATGAGTAAGTTCAAAGCTTCACTGCCATAGCCTTTTCCTAAATTAGCTTTTGAGGAAATCCAAATATCCAACTCGGCACAGTTTAGCTTTCCGGTTCCGATAGAATAAACAATAGTTCCAATCGTTTCTTCTTTAACATTAATTAACATGTAATTCCCATGTTTATTTGGGTTCCCTGAAAAGTAGTCATCTGGCTCTTCCTCATTAAACTCGTCCCAAGTTGGAGCTGAGTGTTTTTCATCAAACATGAGATTGATAACTTCAGGTGAAACTAACATATCGTATATTATCTTTTTTTCATTCTCTTGCGCAAAAGCCAATCTGACATGATCACCATGAAGACTTCCCATTAGCATTCTTCCTTTATCGACATCTTGCATATAGATTTACCTCCAATTAAAATTTTCGTTATACGTAACTACATTAATTTCAATTTCTTAGGATTAATCTTTTCTTTTAATAGCTCTTTAAACCTGTTGATGTCTTCTTTGTTTTGAAAATGTCGTTTAGGCAAAATGAGTGCCGATGTTTTTGTTAAGTAAAGAAGGAACATATCTTTAAATTCGATCGAAGAAATAATCTCTTCCCAGTCATATTTTGATTGAAGGCGATCACTCGTAAGCCGTATTGATTTAGCGTTGATCATGTATTTCATTTTTTGTTTTAACAATGGGTTTCGATCATAATGGTGTTTATTGAAAAAATTCAAGATAACTTTTAAAGTGACAAACCCCAAGTAAGTGACGGATAACGGTACTGAAATCGTAAGAAACCACCCGAGGTCATCAAATGCCATGATGTAAATCGCTATAAAGGTAATTGAAGATACAATTATGAAATAACGAGTGAGAACTTTTCTCGAATGATAGCGACTATATTGTTTAAATTCCTCGTATGTCAGTTGCCCATCTAAAGTGATCGACTTGTTTACCATTTACAACTCTCTCCTACTGTTTTCAATCATTTCAACACTCCTTGTATAGTTGTTTTTTACCCTTTCCCTTATTCATGGCAATTGAACAAACTCCAATTAGATATCTAGCCATAATAAAAAGAAGTTGATGGTATGATTTATTCATTTAGTTATCTTCTTAAAATTGTAACATTAAGGAAGAAGAAGCGTCGACTAAAATATTCAAGTGTTGCCTTTGGACATATCTATTTTTCAATGGTGACTTTTCAAGAATTAAAAAACATAAAAGTAAAAGACTTAGAGACCGTTAATACGATCTCTAAGTCTTCTTTTAATTAAATATGGACGTTTAACTGGTCTAGAGTAAGAATAATGTTTTCGATTTTTTCAGGACGGCTAAAATAAAAACCTTGCACAATATCACATTTTTTTTCTTTAAGAAACTCTAATTGTTCTTTTGTCTCAACACCCTCAGCAGTAATCATCAGGTTCATTTTATGTGCGAGATCAATAAGGCCCTCTACTAAGCTACTGTCTTTTTCATTTTCTCCAATTCCATTTATAAATGATCGATCAATTTTTATTGTATCAACTGGAAGTTTCTTCAAATAATTGAAAGATGAAAAACTTGTTCCAAAATCATCAATAGCAATTGTTATACCATTATTTTTCAATGAATTCAAAATTGAAATAGCCTTGTTTGGGTCAATCATAATCGCAGTTTCGGTAATCTCGAACTCAATAAATTTAGGATCTAATCTATATTTTTTAATAACTGCTAATATTGATAGTTCTAGTTCTGTATCCAAAAATTGTTTCGGCGACAAATTAATCGCAATACGCAAATGGGGATACGTTTTGTGAAGTTGTTGTAAATCACGACAAACTTGATCAATAACAAACTTCCCAATCTCAATAATTAGCCCCGATTCTTCTGCAATTGGAATAAATTCAGCAGGACTAACCATTCCGAGGACAGGGTGTTGCCAACGTATCAATGCTTCTAATTCAATTGGTTTTCCTTTTAAATGAATTTTGGGTTGATAGGCAACATAAAAATGGTTTTCTTTTAAAGATAACTTTAATTCATTTTCAATTTTATACTTTCTAGAGAAAACCTCCTGCATTTCTTCTTCAAAATAAAGGACTTGGCGAGCGCCGTTAATTTTTGCTAATGTCATCGCTTTTGTCGCACTTAAATACAGTTGTTCAGTATTTGCACCGTGTTCAGGGAACTTACTAATCGCTGTTGAAGTTGTAATATGAATTGGCCCCTTTTCTGTTTCAAAAGGATGGCTAAGTTCTTTTTGCAACTCGACTAAAAACATATTTAGTGATTGTTCTTGTGGAACTAGAACGACAAATTCATCACCGTTAATTCGTGCAATAAAGTTCTTGTCACTGAGCTTTTTCAGCCGTTCGGAAAATTCCACTAAGAGAGTATCTGCATTAGTAGTTCCAACTAGATCATTAACAAGCTTAAATTTATCAATATTAAAAAGAACAAAGCAAAAATGGTCATTTGAACTTATTTGTAATTGGATGAGTTGATCTAAAGACTTTCTATTATAAAGGCCAGTTAATGAATCATATTGTTCCCTAAAATCAAGTTCCCTTTCAATTGCAATCTGATTTGTTATATCAGTAATCGAATACAAGACTAATTTTTCTTCGTTAAAGAAAACGACCGATTTTTTCTGTGTTATATAAAGAACCTCGCCGTTTTTCGTAGTCATTGTAGCAATGTCGCCATCTTTTACGAAAGAACCGATTTCTTCTTTGATATAAGAAGAAATATCCTTGCCAATGACTTCACCTAAAGTCGCTTTCAGTACTTTTAAACATACTTGATTTGCGTAAACAATCTTTCTTTCTCTTACTAGAAAAATGATTTGTGGGGAAATTTCAATCAGTTTTTTATAACGATCTTCCATCGCTTTATTGGTAACAATGATTTCACGTTGCGAAGTTATATCATTAATAATGAAATAAAAGCCAAGATTACTATCTTTAACGATAATTGGTATTCTTTTTACTAGAGCAATCATTGTTCCGAAACTGGTTTCTAGTACGACTTCTTCCTCAACAGGTCTCATTTTTGGTTTTTCTTCAAAAACTGCTAACGTCGGATATAGTTCATGAATAACTTTATTAAGAACACCTGTTTCAGTTATAGTAAATTTCGAAGTGAAAGCCTCATTCACCATTTGAATCGATCCATTTTCATCAGTAGTAATAATGGGGTCATTATTATACGTAAACAACGAAAAAAATCGTTCTTTTTGTTCGAACACTTCATTTTTTTTGTTTTCTAGTTCAGTAACATCTTTTGTAAATGCAATCACATATTGTTCTTCGTTAATAACAATTGGAATAAGTGTTGATTCAGCCATTCTAATAGAATCCATATTCCTAAGATTCATTTCTCCAACAAATGTTAACGTTTGCTTATTTTTTATGGCAGTCGTATATTTATCATGCAAGTATGAAGCGACGCCTTCATAGTATATTTCTTGTAGACATCGACCGATCGCGTCGTCAGGAAGATTAGCAAGATCCTTTGCTCGATCACTAAATTGAATATATTCAAAAAAACCATCGTGACGAAGTTTCATTAGAAAAACCATATCAAATAGCTTGGCCATCATCGAAAATAATTCTTTTACTTCTGTTAAATCACGTTTAAATTCCATCGTGCACCGCTCCATAACTATAACTCGAATTGTATAAATTTAACACTATCATTAAAGTGTAAATATTCATAAAACCATTGTACTATCCACTTTTAAAAAAAGACATAATATGACTTAAAAATTAATTCTACCATTTATCATATGGTTAATCTAGGTAATTATCATAGAAACATTATGGTAACACAAGAAATTTGAATGAAGTTTTTCCATTCAATGAAACCAATTCTGTTTACAATCGTAAATAAATTAATAATATGTAAAGGGAGATGATCTAGTTGCCACAACCGTCTATTTATTTTACGGATAATTTCTTTTCAGCAGGTTTGACAACGATCTATAATGAAAATAAAGAAGAAGTTGGGACACTGGACTTAAAAAGTGCGTTTACTTCTAGTATTGAAGTTCTTGATTTGGAAGGGAAGATTGTGACTAAAGGTTACTTTCCTTTTTTCTCGCGACGATGGGTTATTGAAGATGGAAACGAAAATGAATTAGGTGCCTTAAGACAACGATTAAGTTTTTTCAGTAAGAGATTTGAATATACTACTCGCGATCAGTACACCTACCAAATTAAATCTGAAGCATTTTCACGAGACTATGAGGTTTTTGATGAGGCGGAAAATCTTGTTGCGGAGTTTAAGAGAATTAGTGGATTTTTCAGCTCCCCTGCGTTCCAATTAAAAAATCAATCAGAGAAATTAAGCAATGAAGAATTAATTGCTGTCGTCATGGGTGTTAGTATGATTAATAAACGTAACAGTGCCGCTGCAAATTCAGGTAGCCGTTAAGAGAGATTCATCTGTTTGCAAAATAACAAAAAAAGTAACCAGCTGTACGGTTACTTTTTTTCCTATTACCCTTTTATGGCATTACTACAATATTTGTTGTTACTCTCCGCTCTTGTCCTGCTGATGGTTTATTTAACACTTTGCCATCATAATAAAATGTACTTGAACCGCCACCGTCTAAATTGTAAGCATCTCGAATATTAAACTCTATCAACTTGTCCTGTGCTTCTTCTAGTGTTACACCGGTACTCCAACCTTCACGACGTCCATCAACAACCATGAAAAAAAGATCACCATTTGTAAAATGTCCGATTAATGTTCGTGGATGCCTCGTGTTAGCCCATCTTGCGGGGATGTTTTGCTTAACTCCTTGTTTTAATAAAATTGGGTGAAAACTAGCGCCTTGCTGAACTTCCATTTCTTTAATTTGTTCTCGTGAATTGACATTCCCCCCTACGAGATGACCCTTTTTATTAAAGCCAATAAAACTAATACTCGTATCGTAGAATGTTACGATTTCACCATCAATAACTGTAATACCTATTGGATAAAGCTTTCCATTTTGACTTGTAAATCCTCCAGCATTTATAGCTAAAACAGCGCCAGACCTTTTAGCAGCTTGGCTAGTCGTTTCCCCATTGCTAGCGATTTCATCATTTGCTAATAGCATTTTAATCGCATTTGGATTGTGAAGACGAACTTTTGCCATATAGCCACGATAGCCTGCTTCTTGCAATGAATAAACCTTTACAATCGAGTTTTCCCCAAATGTTTGACCAATTGGATCACCAAGCATCGTCGCTAATAAACTGTCAATTAAGTCAGCAGATTTTTGCTGGTGTCTAGCACTTGCCTCAACGATTAAGTTTAACTTCTCTTGCTGCTCTAAATAATCTAATAACTCTTCGTTCGCATTTTCTTGCATAAAACCTAAAATCTCATTTGAGACATGACTAAGTAATTGTGTTTCTGTAATCAATTCTCGTTTTACAAAAAGATTACTTCTAATCATTTCATTATGTTCGAGAATTTCCATATGTCCTTCTACTAAACTACCACTTTCCAAACTGCTGTATGGATTGTTTTGCCCGAAAAAAAGAAATATCCCAAGAATCGGCGCAAGAAGGAACAATAAAAAAATGTATATCCTAATGAGCACGAGCGGCTTCCTCCAATTTTATTAATTGTGTTGTTAATTGATTTAAACGTTTGTCTAACTCAGAGATTTTTTCTTGTAAAGCAAATCTAGTCTGATCGCTACCAGTAATGGTTTCACCTGTTAGCTCTAGTGCTTCTTTAATAACATTTAACTCTAATGTGATCATTGTTAATTCTTCAGTAGAGAACTGCAATTCTTCATTAAAGCGTTCTAATTGCTCAATAACTTCTTCATTTTGAGTTTTCATTTCTAGTATTTCTTCATCGAGATATGAATGAATTTCTTTAAAATAGTTATCAGCAACATTGTAGCCACCATATAGCAAACCACCCCAAATAATTACTGCTAGTAAAATGTAAGCTAGTTTTAGTAGAAGGTTACCTTTACCCCTCTCTTCCATTCGTCTCTTTTTTGGAACCGGTGAGTTTATTGGTTCATTTTCAATGCTCATTTAACAAAACCTACCCTATCATTTTAATTTCCTACAATGATAACATATTTTATTGAAGTCAGAAAAACGATATCAGGTTTTAACAACAAATTCAGGCTTTGCATTAGCGGCGAACCTTAAGCTTTCATTAAGTTTGAATCTTATCTAGCAAAAAATTATTTTTTTGATTCTATTAAGTCACAATATCGACATATTTTTTTGGGAATATTTACTATATTATATTTGGAAAAAATGGTATATTTAATCCTATGTGAATAATAGGGGATAACAATAATGAGCGGTAATTTTAGTAGAAAAACTAATCTTTTGAACAGCATTGAAAGATTGCGAGCCGAATTGATTCAATCTGGTATAGAAAAAGGTCTCACTCATCCTAGTACCATTGATTTAAGTCAACAACTCGATATATTATTAAATGAATATAAAGAGATGATGACAACTGTAGATTACAGCTTAAATACGTAGGTTACTAATCTTCCTACTATAAAAAGAATAGACAAACAAAAAAGACGCAGTTCCCTAAAGAGGATTGCGCCTTTTAAATTGAATATCGAATGCGATACTATTGTTTTTTTATTAAAAGAATGAAACGTTTAATTGTTTTAGCAACCACTTTGGAACAACAAAGCGTGCTGTTATTAATGGATCGACGATTTGGCATACCTCAACTTGGCCAACAGCACTCATAAGCATCGTTACCTCTTCAATGGACATTTCAGTTAGCTCAACTAGTTGGTCAATCATAAGTTCTGTTGCAAGCTTTGCTGCTTCATCGAGCGTTTTCGCTGAGGCAATTTGTGTAACAACTTCATCATTTTCTAACATTGGTTCTTGTAAGCTTTTCCCTTTCAAAACCTCTAGCGTAACAGTTGCTTTTCCTGGTACTTCAATCCCTGAGACACTGATTTCACCGTCCCCCATCGCTGCATGGAAATCGCCAAGGCCAAACAATGCGCCTTCCACAAAAACAGGAAAGTACATTGTTACTCCTTCTCTGACCATTTTGTTATCCATATTCCCACCATGGGCTCCTGGTGTACCACACGTAACTCCTTCACCAGCGGGAGCAACTCCAATAACCCCAATCATCGGATTTAAAGGTAGCACAAGATCGTTAAACATCGCCTTGCCATTTTTTATAGGGATGATTTTCGCTTTCATTTCCGTGAAACGATACCCCATCACACCAAGATTGGGTCCAACAACCATTACCCCTTGGTCACCAATTTCAAGTTTCTCAATTTTCACCTTAAGAACATCGCCAACTTCTGCACCATCAACGTAAATCGGCCCTGTTGCCGGGTTAACACGATCCCAATCAAGCGCTGAAATTTCCATGTTCTCTGACTGAATTTGATTTTCGAAGCAATCATATGTACTAATTTCAAGAGTTGTTCCCGATGAAACGTTTTTAATTGGCTCATGACATTTATTAAAATCATAGATTACTGATTGACACGATATTTTTTCCAAAGTAAACCCCTCATTTCCGAAGATGAATAGTTTTTGTTTTTCTACGAATGTAACTTACTAATATTATACAATTTGAAATAGTTAAAATTCTAGATCTATGCTAACTTAATATCAAAAAGCACAACTTTAGTCTGTTATAGTTCAGCAAAAAATCATAATCTACAAGCTACGGTAACCATTCTATGTACGAGTAGAAATGCATAATTATTATTATATAAGCTTTTCCTATATTTTAACAAAATAGTTTATACTAAGAAGGTGATATGATGATTTATCAGAAAATCCAAAGTAAATACAAACCCACTTTTGCCAAGTCACTTAGCAAAAGATTATATGACTCGGCCTTTTTAAACGAATACGGCAACATCATCATTACAATTATGGATTCAAATGAATATTGGAATAAACTCAGACAGCGAGTTGATTTTCTCGTCTACGCCTATGTGCTTAAGCATAGTTCAAGCAAAGCCATTAGTCCTGAAGAAAGTAGCTCCCTAAACGTGGATTGTCTCTTTGAGCTTGTTGAACAAGATATTAAACGACTGAAATTAGACTATGAAGAAATATTGATCGATGAGTTATTCCGCCAGTTCACAAGATGTATTAAAGGAAAAGTGGTCTATTCCATTAGTAACTACGAATATTTTACTGCTCCTTATTTTTCAAGTGCAGTCTACGGAAATATTTCTGATCAAGGAACGGTTTATTTAGATAATTTCACCCATGATTTATTTGATGAACCGCTAAATGAGCTAGTTGAGGCCATTATTAAGCGAATGGATAAGTAGAAAAATCATCAAAAAAACGTGTCCTTGGCAAGACACGTTTTTTAAGTAGTTACATTAATTTCTCTAGATCTTGTCTGCTGTAATTGCTTTCTATTCCAGGCTTTGTACAAAGATAATTAATAATTTCTAAGTTGTCTAATTTAATTGTATTTTTCAAACCTTTAATGATCATACGTAAGTATTCTTTTGATGGCTTACTAAACGGTACGTCTAAATCAAAATCTCCTGTAAACGTAAAAATAGGATAACCGTTTTTTTCGCCTAAATATAAAATTGTGCCATACCACGAATCTCTTAATGTCATTGACCCAGCCGCTTTAACTTCATTAAAATCTATTTCTAATTCAACCCCATTGTTTTCTTGTTTGACGACATCAACAAATTGTTCAGCTGTGATTAAATATTTTCTACTATATGTTTCGTATCGTTTATCCTTCATTAATCCAATAAAGCCGACCCCTTGGTTCTGCCAGCGCACTGAATTTTTTGCAAAATAGAGCGGATAATTCATAATAAATGTTGCCTCTTCTAATGGAAGCGATTTGTCCCTACAACCTACCTCCACTTTCTCTGCTCCATCAGGCTTACCACCTCTTATATAGCATAAAAACCGTTCCATACTTAAATTCGATCCATAACTTGCATACCAAACATAATTTTCTTTCATCATCATATCAATCCCATCCTAAATATTTGTCGTTATTGATATAGGTTAGACTCTTTTACATTCGGAGACAAACTCTTTAAACAGCAGAGCCATGCTTGGATCTTCAACCGCCATTTCTTCGGGATGCCACTGGATACCCCAGATTAAACTCCCGTCCTTGCTCTCAACAGCCTCAATTACACCATCTGGTGCTATTGCTACCGTTTTTAAAGAAAGAGCAAGCTTATCGATCGACTGATGATGGATGCTATTAACACATAGCTTAGAACGTTGAAAAATCTCGTGTAGGCGACTGTTAGCATCAAGTTTGATCTCATGTGTAGGATCTGGTCTTTCTGCCTGCTGGAAATGGTTGATCGCATTTGTAATTTCAGTTGCCACATCTTGAATAACGGTTCCACCTAAAGCCGCATTCAACATCGTAATTCCACGACATATGCCTAAAATCGGTTTTTGTTGCTTTATTGCTTCATGTATTAAAGCAATTTCTATTTTATCACGTTTCCCATTCGTTTTTTGTATCTTTGTTGATGGGTTTGCATTAAAAGAGGATGGATCAATATCTTCGCCACTACTAAGTACAAGACCATCACAGATGGATATCCATGATGCGGCCATATCTTCTGTTCCAATTGGAATTACAATAGGAAGACCGCCCCCGTCTGTAACCGCACGAACAAATTTTTCAAATACATGAACACTGGGAATTTGATTATGTTTTTCAATAGAACTGGAAATTCCGATGACTGGTCTTGTTTGCATGCTAATATCTCCTTGGCTTGATAAAGAATTAGTTGGATATGATTTCCTATTGAAGTTATCTCCCTTATTCTTATCGCATACTACTTGAAAAATACGTATTTCTTCAGTTTATTGATAACGACGTTATGATTTTGATGAAAAAATTAAAATCTAGAATCATTTAGGAATTCTAATCCAGTTCCATTATAGATAATCAGAGTAGATTAAGTTATAATGGGTACTTAAATCAATTTTAACGTCCGAAAATAAGTTACTTAAAATATAAATTCGAAGGTGATGTAGATGATCGAGGTAAAGACTTCTCAACTAACTGATGAAACAGCTGAGTTCAATCGAGGCGTTTTCGCTACTGAAGATATTAAAAAAGGCCAATTATTTCATGTGGCACCTGTTATTCCATACCCAAACATCGAGCATGTTTTGATTGAAGAAACTGTTCTTTCTGATTACGTTTATGAATATGGAAAAAATCACAGTGCTGTCGTCTTAGGCTATGGAATGCTTTTTAACCACTCTTATGAACCAAATGCCACGTATGATATTGACTTTACAACACACACTTTTAAGTATTACGCTTATAAAGATATTAAAGCAGGTGAAGAAATTTTAATTAATTACAATGGAGACGTCGACGACAAAGATCCACTTTGGTTTCTAAAAGATGAAAATGACAAATCAAAAGCTAAAAGAAAATAGTTTTGTTTGGAATAAAAAAACATGAGGATGGGACAAAAGTGTTTTAATCAATGCAAAATCCGAACGAAAAGATAGTTGGTGCATATACTGCGCTTCGGAAATATACTTCGCTATTGTTTTGTATTGTTCGGATTTTCAGTTAAACACTTTAGTTATGTCCCAACCTCTTTCTTCGTTGTTTTATGAGAATTTCTTGCCCAAATTGCTAATTAAGCATAAAATTTTTTGGCTTATATTAAAAGGCTTTGGACAGAATAAGCATGCAACCGAAACCGATGAAAATGGAGGGATTTATATGACTGAAGAGATAGAAATTCCGTTCCAACCCGGGGATAATATTGAAATTTTAGATGGATCTTTTAAGGGAGAAAAGGGAACGATCATCGCTGTATATAACAATTCATCAGCAATCGAGTTAACGACAAAAGAAACAAATGGTAAACCAAGAAAAACGGTCATCTCTCATAAACATTATAAATTAACTACATAGGATGTAGTTTGCTTTTGTGTTTAGTTGAACAACAGTTCTTTATTTGCTTAATTTTTTTATTTTTACAGGTTTATCGGACACCAGATCCTTTATTTGTTTATTTCAAATGAAATCTAGGCAATTTTTATATAACATTAGCGGATCTGATGTCCTCATTATTCTTTTAATAGCTAAACTGTCTTAAATAAAGGAACCTGTGTCCTACTTTCTAATACTGACCTAACAGTCCTTTTTTCATCGCGATTTTTTCACAGCGGAAAAAGACGAAAAGTCCTAGTGCCATATAAACGATTGAATTGGCTAAAAGAATGACAAAATCAGACCATGGTAACTGAGTTAACGTCAAGTTCTCGATCATAACCACTCGTACCATATTAACTCCTTTAACAAAAGGGGCAAATGCTAGATACGGAGCTACCGTGATTGGGACAAACACAAGGCCCATTAAGACAAACTGGAAAATCTGTAAAAAAGCTTGGATTTGTTTGACGATAATGGCCAATCCCGCAATCATAAACGAGACACCAACCATACTAAACATGGTGAGTAGGATGATTGGGATCGTCGTCATTGGATTTAAGTTTAACCATTGACCTGATGTTACCATTGCAGCAAAAAGTAAAATGATCATAATGATTGTTTGTAAGGCAAATTGACCAATTATACGGGTAAACATAATTTTCCAAACACCCATTGGTGACATATAAAGTTGTTCTAATGTTCCTCGCATTGCTTCTTGTACCACAGCAAAACCGATAAAGTTCATCGTCATCATTGTTAGGCTCCAAAAGACGACACTCACAATCGAATACTGAACATTTGCTTCAAAGCTAGCTGGGTCACCGATGAACATAATTCCAAAAAACGCAGCTATAAAGATAATATAAAATGTAACGAGTAAAGCTATAGTATTAGGCAAGTATCGTTTCATCTCGATATATTCCTTGCGAAAATTTGCTCTAAATAAATTAAACCATTGCATACTGCTTTTCTCCCTTCACGATCTGCATGAACACTTGTTCAAAGTCGATCGCTGTTCGGTCAATACTTTCAACGAGCGTACCTTCTTTTTTAAAAATATCAAAGAGGTCGTAGATGTCTTCGCTTTTTTCTAAATTAACCGTAACCGTTCCTTGATGGACTCCTCTGTTATAAGAGCTTAATGGGAACTTTGTCATCAATTGTAGTTCTTGATCTGAGCTTAAGAGACTCCCTAGCTTAACTGAATAGGCCTTTGTTTCAAATAGTTTTAGTAAATTTTCTACTTTTTCATCAACTACCACCGTTCCTTTATTGATGATAACCGTGCGATCACATAAATCTTGAACAACAGGCATGTCATGGGAACTAATAATAACGGTTCGCTGTTCTTCTTTAACGATCATCTTCAGTATCTCCCGTAGTTCATAACTGATCTCAACGTCTAGCCCTAACGTCGGCTCATCTAATAAAATAACTTCTGTATTGGCTAATAGCGCTACCGCAATGGCTAGCTTTTGCTGCATGCCTCGAGATAAGCCGTTCACAAGCTCATGCTCTTTTTCTTTCAATCTAAACTGTTCTAACAGCTTTTCAACCTCAAATTTAACTTCTTTTCGAGATCTGCCACGGTTCCCTGCGAAATACTCTAAATTTTCTCGGACAGTTAAGCGCCAATATAAATTTCGATTTCCTTCAAGTACTGCGCTAATATGTTTTAGCGCCTTTAACCTTTTCTTTTGAATATCTAAACCATT
Source organism: Anaerobacillus isosaccharinicus (assembly GCF_001866075.3). Taxonomy (GTDB): domain Bacteria; phylum Bacillota; class Bacilli; order Bacillales; family Anaerobacillaceae; genus Anaerobacillus; species Anaerobacillus isosaccharinicus. The sequence goes on from NZ_CP063356.1 coordinate 4,056,116, forward strand.
GATTTGGATTGATCCAGCATCAGGTTGCAATAAGCCGCAGATCATTTTAATTGTCGATGTTTTTCCTGCGCCATTTGGCCCCAATAACCCGAGTACCTCACCTCGATGAACATCGAACGAGACATCATTAACGGCCGTAATCATTTCCTTCGTTTTTCTTTTGAGATAATTTTTACTAATCTCTTTTACTTCTATAATCTTTTCCACTAACTTTTCATCCTCTCCTATAAATGAAATTTGCGTTTCATTCGTTTCTATAGAAATATTATAGACCGATTTTTCAACCGAACCTACTTGCTAGAGGTTGATATTTCCTCCGCCCCTAGATGGATTTTCAAACCATTCGATAACAAAAAAAGCAGTTCGCCTATGATAGGGACGAACTGCTTTTTCCTTTTACGGACTATGGACATCACGCGCAATTCCGATTAAATACCACTGACTATCATACTCTTCATAAATAAATCGAAGTGCTTGCCACTGATGCCATAACTCTTCAGATGGCCTAGGCGAATAGTATTCTACATACTTTGCATCAGGGAAATATTCTGGAATCGTATTGATGATCCCACCACTATCAACAACTGAATCATTGTACGTAATCACTTCATACTCACTTTCTGTACTATTTTTACCGTCCCAGCGCTGCGAATGGTTTATTAAAAACGTAGTCACATACTCATTAATTGGGAATTCAAACTTATAATCACCCATATCATAGCCCAAAACAAAAGTTTCAGTACCCTCTAATTCCCTTAAAGCATCTTTGGTAAAAGCTACTTCTTGTGCAAAAGGACTTCCGGCGTCAGCGTAAAACGAGAAGAATACCCCTTTTTCAGGGTGAACATAGTTAGCGAGTTCTGACCAATTAAACGTTTCTAAATAGCTGAATATTATTTCGGTTTTTGCTAGTAATTCAGTTTCAATTTCAATAGGTTCATCGACAATACTTGTTACTTGATAATATTTTTTAGCCCAATCCTCATGCCATGTTAGATAATCAGTATCATAAAGTTCTTCAATCGTTTTCCCATCTAAGGAATGCACACCAGTATAGACAGGTTCAATTGTCAACGGCCAAGACGTCCCACCGATTGGAGTTCCATCAACGATCAAGATCGAAACTCCCGTCAACCCTAATGAATTAGATCCTAGTGAATGATCCAGGGGGTGACCTTGAACTGTAAACAATTCCGTATCGATCGATTTACCAAAGAACTCTTCAGGTATGACAGATTGAACCCACCACTGCTGCATAAAAGGGATCTCGACTAATTTTTCTTGTGTCAAAGTATAGGCATCGCTAGCCCCATCATAAGAAACGACATCATACCCTTTTTCTTCAAGAAACATCTTCGCAATTTCTCTATTCTCAAGGAGCACAGTGTTTTGATCAGGTGCCTTCTCGATCACCTCGGAATTTTCTTCATTTAGAATAGAAGCAACCGTGTCAATAATTACTTGTTTTCCACCAAAAACTGAGACCCAAACAAGTAAAAGAGTAGTAATTGCAATGCTGGCTGAGAAGACTGATATTTTTTTTACTTTATTCTTTACTTCCATTCTTCTTGCTTCTCGTAATAATTCATTCTTAGCTTTTTGAACAAACTCTTTTCTTGGTTCAAAGTCTGGAGAACTCTTTAGTTTATCAATAAATTCATGTTCATTTTGCATGTTCAGTTCCCTCCTCTAAATCAAATTTCAGGTTCGATTCCAGTTTTTTTAAGCCTCTAAAGTAGTCAACTTTTACCTTTGCTTCGGAACATCCCAATATATCAGCAGTTTCACGAATGGAAAGCTCGTTAATCCCTCTAAGAATTATGACTGAACGGTAATTAGGCTTCAGATTTGATATAGCAGCGTGAACAACTTCTTTCTGCTCTTTCGTCTCAAGTACCTCATCAGGATTTTGTTCTTTGGAAACTAAACCTGTAAAAAAGCCCTCTTTAAAAATCGAAGTAAATTTACTACGACGAAAATGATCAACAGCGACGTTTCGTGCAATCGTCAATACCCATGTTTTAAGACGGTATTGACGATTGAAGCTTGAAAGCGACTTTAACACTTGGATAAATACTTCTTGCGTTAAATCTTCAGCTTCATTTCTACTTCCAGTAAAACATATTAAAAAATGATAAACATCTCGGTAGTACTCATCATATATTTGTTCAATTTTTTCCTCTAAATGACCCTGATCACTCACTACTTCCCCTCCTTACACTATTATAGACTCTCGGCATTTGCCGAGCCTTGTGGCTCAAGGTTTTCTTGAACCAATTTATTTGTATCCCTCCTATTTCTAGGTGGGATTTTTACTTTAGTTTTCTTCTTCAATTGGAAATTAATTGTTGAAAAATATCATAAAAAAACTAAAAAAACACTTGACTTTTTAGTGGAACCCCAATAATCGCCGAGGAGGAATTGACTTCCTAACAATACGGTGAAATGGGGGATTTAAATGAAACCTGCGCTAATACCACATATCTCATATCAAAACTTCGTTTTAGACCAATTAAATACTCATTACTCAGGCGGTATACTGACTCTCGTACAAAAAGATTGGACTATTATCTCGAAGTTATGGATCACGGATCTTTCGTTTACCACTACGTGGCTTCATGATTCATATTCAGTTAAAGGTCCTGAGCCACGTGATCCTGCTTCCATGCTTCGCTCTTATCTTTTGTGTTTATTGACAAGTCCGACCCTGAGTATTACAGAATGGGTGAACCAACTCCATCGTGTTCCTCTTTACACGATCCTTAGCGGCTTTGAACCTGGGGATGTTCCAGGTGTCGGTACTTTTTATGACTTCTTCAGACGGCTATCAGGTTTTGAGAAGGCTAATGTAAAACCTTTTATTAAGCTCAAACGAAAAAAGAAGAAGAAGAAAAAACCGAAAAAGGGTGAAAAAGCAACTCCTAGAAACCCTGGTATTATTAGAAAATTAGTGGATCGTCATTTACGCAATGGCTCAAAACAAAAACAATTGCCGGGAGATCAATTATACGCGTTTTTTCAATCTCAATTTCTTGAAGTTTCAGCGAGATTGGGTTTGCTTGGGGATCCCCATTCCCTTGGTGTTGTTGGAGATGGGACACCCGTGGAAACAGCGAGATACCCAAGGAGCAAACCTATTTGTGATTGTAGTGCCCAAGGACTAACGAATTGTACTCATCCTCGTCGATATTCTCAACCTGACATCGACTCAGGTTGGGATAGTTCAAGGGAGAGGTACTTCAACGGATATCATCTCTACATGATATCCACTAGCGATAGCCAATACGACTTGCCGCTATATCCACGGCTGCATCCTGCTTCCCGGCATGATTCAGTCAGCCTAGTGGTTGGTTCAATTGAATTTTCGCAACGGTACACCTTGGGCACAATTGATAAAATCCTTCTCGATGCCGCACATGATGCAGAACCGATTTACGAATTACTGGACCATCATAATGTGGAACCATTTATTGATCTTAATGTTCGAACAAAGAAAAACTTCAGTACGCAAAGTGATATTCAGATTTCTCCCCTAGGCGTTCCTATTTGTCCAATTGGAATGGAAATGAAACCCAATGGGTTTGACAAATCTCAAAACCGCCAAAAGTGGCGTTGTCCACTAGCTTGCGGAACAAAAAATACATGTTCCACTCCGTGTTCTAAAGCGAAGTATGGCCGGACATTTCATACGTTTAAGCAAGATAATCTTCGTCTGTTCACTAAAACACCGAGGTCTTCTGAAAAGTGGAAACTGATTTATAAACGAAGAACTTCAGTTGAACGTTCGAACAAAAGAGAAAAAGTCGACTATCACTTAGAATCTGGGCGTCATCGCTCTACAAAAATGTGGTATGTCCGCTTATATTCAATCATGATGTGTCAACACATAGATGCTTGGTACAGTAGTCAGAAAGAGACTTTGAACATCCAAGAAATCATCTTTTCTAAGAGCGCCTAGTCATTTTTAAAAAATAGCAGCCGTAGGCTTATTTGGTATACACTTTTTTGAAAACACTATGAAAACACATCACTTTGCTGTCCTGTTAATGAAATTCCCAGTAAATTTTTTACAAATCTTCGATAAACTCATCATTTATTCCGAGAGTCTATTATTATAGACTCTCGGCATTTGCCGAGCCTTGTGGCTCAAGGTTTTCTTGAACCAATTTATTTGTATCCCTCCTATTTCTAGGTGGGATTTTTACTTTAGTTTTCTTCTTCAATTGGAAATTAATTGTTGAAAAATATCATAAAAAAACTAAAAAAACACTTGACTTTTTAGTGGAACCCCAATAATCGCCGAGGAGGAATTGACTTCCTAACAATACGGTGAAATGGGGGATTTAAATGAAACCTGCGCTAATACCACATATCTCATATCAAAACTTCGTTTTAGACCAATTAAATACTCATTACTCAGGCGGTATACTGACTCTCGTACAAAAAGATTGGACTATTATCTCGAAGTTATGGATCACGGATCTTTCGTTTACCACTACGTGGCTTCATGATTCATATTCAGTTAAAGGTCCTGAGCCACGTGATCCTGCTTCCATGCTTCGCTCTTATCTTTTGTGTTTATTGACAAGTCCGACCCTGAGTATTACAGAATGGGTGAACCAACTCCATCGTGTTCCTCTTTACACGATCCTTAGCGGCTTTGAACCTGGGGATGTTCCAGGTGTCGGTACTTTTTATGACTTCTTCAGACGGCTATCAGGTTTTGAGAAGGCTAATGTAAAACCTTTTATTAAGCTCAAACGAAAAAAGAAGAAGAAGAAAAAACCGAAAAAGGGTGAAAAAGCAACTCCTAGAAACCCTGGTATTATTAGAAAATTAGTGGATCGTCATTTACGCAATGGCTCAAAACAAAAACAATTGCCGGGAGATCAATTATACGCGTTTTTTCAATCTCAATTTCTTGAAGTTTCAGCGAGATTGGGTTTGCTTGGGGATCCCCATTCCCTTGGTGTTGTTGGAGATGGGACACCCGTGGAAACAGCGAGATACCCAAGGAGCAAACCTATTTGTGATTGTAGTGCCCAAGGACTAACGAATTGTACTCATCCTCGTCGATATTCTCAACCTGACATCGACTCAGGTTGGGATAGTTCAAGGGAGAGGTACTTCAACGGATATCATCTCTACATGATATCCACTAGCGATAGCCAATACGACTTGCCGCTATATCCACGGCTGCATCCTGCTTCCCGGCATGATTCAGTCAGCCTAGTGGTTGGTTCAATTGAATTTTCGCAACGGTACACCTTGGGCACAATTGATAAAATCCTTCTCGATGCCGCACATGATGCAGAACCGATTTACGAATTACTGGACCATCATAATGTGGAACCATTTATTGATCTTAATGTTCGAACAAAGAAAAACTTCAGTACGCAAAGTGATATTCAGATTTCTCCCCTAGGCGTTCCTATTTGTCCAATTGGAATGGAAATGAAACCCAATGGGTTTGACAAATCTCAAAACCGCCAAAAGTGGCGTTGTCCACTAGCTTGCGGAACAAAAAATACATGTTCCACTCCGTGTTCTAAAGCGAAGTATGGCCGGACATTTCATACGTTTAAGCAAGATAATCTTCGTCTGTTCACTAAAACACCGAGGTCTTCTGAAAAGTGGAAACTGATTTATAAACGAAGAACTTCAGTTGAACGTTCGAACAAAAGAGAAAAAGTCGACTATCACTTAGAATCTGGGCGTCATCGCTCTACAAAAATGTGGTATGTCCGCTTATATTCAATCATGATGTGTCAACACATAGATGCTTGGTACAGTAGTCAGAAAGAGACTTTGAACATCCAAGAAATCATCTTTTCTAAGAGCGCCTAGTCATTTTTAAAAAATAGCAGCCGTAGGCTTATTTGGTATACACTTTTTTGAAAACACTATGAAAACACATCACTTTGCTGTCCTGTTAATGAAATTCCCAGTAAATTTTTTACAAATCTTCGATAAACTCATCATTTATTCCGAGAGTCTATTATTATAGACTCTCGGCATTTGCCGAGCCTTGTGGCTCAAGGTTTTCTTGAACCAATTTATTTGTATCCCTCCTATTTCTAGGTGGGATTTTTACTTTAGTTTTCTTCTTCAATTGGAAATTAATTGTTGAAAAATATCATAAAAAAACTAAAAAAACACTTGACTTTTTAGTGGAACCCCAATAATCGCCGAGGAGGAATTGACTTCCTAACAATACGGTGAAATGGGGGATTTAAATGAAACCTGCGCTAATACCACATATCTCATATCAAAACTTCGTTTTAGACCAATTAAATACTCATTACTCAGGCGGTATACTGACTCTCGTACGAAAAGATTGGACTATTATCTCAAAGTTATGGATCACGGATCTTTCTTTTACTACTACTTGGCTTCATGATTTATATTCAGTTAAAGGTCCTGAGCCACGTGATCCTGCTTCCATGCTTCGCTCTTATCTTTTGTGTTTATTGACAAGTCCGACCCTGAGTATTACAGAATGGGTGAACCAACTCCATCGTGTTCCTCTTTACACGATCCTTAGCGGCTTTGAACCTGGGGATGTTCCAGGGGTCGGTACTTTTTATGACTTCTTCAGACGGCTATCAGGTTTTGAGAAGGCTAATGTAAAACCTTTTATTAAGCTCAAACGAAAAAAGAAGAAGAAGAAAAAACCGAAAAAGGGTGAAAAAGCAACTCCTAGAAACCCTGGTATTATTAGAAAATTAGTGGATCGTCATTTACGCAATGGCTCAAAACAAAAACAATTGCCGGGAGATCAATTATACGCGTTTTTTCAATCTCAATTTCTTGAAGTTTCAGCGAGATTGGGTTTGCTTGGGGATCCCCATTCCCTTGGTGTTGTTGGAGATGGGACACCCGTGGAAACAGCGAGATACCCAAGGAGCAAACCTATTTGTGATTGTAGTGCCCAAGGACTAACGAATTGTACTCATCCTCGTCGATATTCTCAACCTGACATCGACTCAGGTTGGGATAGTTCAAGGGAGAGGTACTTCAACGGATATCATCTCTACATGATATCCACTAGCGATAGCCAATACGACTTGCCGCTATATCCACGGCTGCATCCTGCTTCCCGGCATGATTCAGTCAGCCTAGTGGTTAGCTCAATTGAATTTTCGCAACGGTACACCTTGGGCACAATTGATAAAATCCTTCTCGATGCCGCACATGATGCAGAACCGATTTACGAATTACTGGACCATCATAATGTGGAACCGTTTATTGATCTTAATGTTCGAACAAAGAAAAACTTCAGTACGGAAAGTGATATTCAAATTTCTCCCATAGGCGTGCCTATTTGTCCAATCGGTAAGGAAATGAAACCCAACGGTTTTGACATATCTCAAAACCGCCAAAAGTGGCGTTGTCCACTAGCTTGCGGATCGAAAAATACATGTTCCACTCCGTGTTCTAAAGCGAAGTATGGCCGCACATTTCATACGTTTAAGCGAGATAATCTTCGTCTGTTCACTAAAACACCAAGATCTTCTGAAAAGTGGAAACTCATTTATAAACGAAGAACTTCAGTTGAACGTTCGAACAAAAGAGAAAAAGTCGATTATCACTTAGAAGCTGGGCGCCATCGCTCTACAAAAATGTGGTATGTCCGCCTATACTCAATCATGATGTGTCAACACATAGATGCTTGGTACAGTAGTCAGAAAGAGACTTTGAACATTCAGGAAATCATCTTTACTAAAAGCGCCTAGACAATTTTTAAAAAATAGAATAACTGTAGGCTTATTTGGGAGACTGCTGAAATTATAAGCATTTTAAAGTTCTCACACTGAAATTAAAAAGATTAGGAAGTGTTCAAATCACATTTCCTAATCTTTTTTGTATTTTGGCTCTTTAAGAGTAAATTAATGGGCTATTACTAACCCATTAACGTGATAATTCGTTTCATATTCACTACGAAGATGGTTGTTGCACTTTGTATGTGCATACCTAAGAGACCATGGGAATGACTTTTTTTAAACCCATGGCGATTCTTTAGCTCTGCGTTCTTAGCCTCGATCATATACCTATTTTTCGCTAACTCTTTGAACTCTTCTGTTTCCTGATAGAGTTGGTGTTCCTCATGAAATTTATCCTTCTTCAAAGTTACGGTATATGTTTTACTTGCAGATCCTTCTTTATAACAGCCTTCTCTTAGTGGACATACCTTACATTTCTCAATATCAAAGTAATGGGTTTCTCGTAATACGGTTCCTTCCGTTGCGTGTTTTTTCTTCCCATGTAAAGCTTTTTTAATTGCCATATGCCCTGCTGTACATACATATCGCCCAGCATCCTTATTGTAATCAAATTCACCTGTTGCCCTTTTAGTGCCCTCTGATACAGTTTTACTTAATTTCGATACTAACTTAATTTCTTTTTCTTTTGTATATTCAATCATATCTTTCTCAGAGTAAGCTCCGTCGCCAATGAATGCTTTCACTTCAATTCCATTTTCAATTGATTTCTCAATTAATTCTTTTGCCTGTTTTCCGTCATTCTGTTCACCTGTTGTAACAACAGCTGATGTCACAATACGCTCTGGAACCATAGCGATGTGAGTTTTGTATCCAAAAAAGGATGTGTCTGAACTCTTATGTCCAACTTTTGCATCTTTTTCTACAGTTGAATTTAAGTGTTCGATATCATCGTTGACAATCTCCTCTAATAAATGAGCTTTTAATCTTACGTCTTCTTTAACGTATAACTGCTCGTCCTTTTTAATGATATCTACTAATTGATTACAATAGTTAATATGGTCAACTAATTCACTCGTACTTGGCTTAGTAGGCATTTTATCTTTATAAGTGTCGTCCTGTTTATAAACGCTCTTCCTTAACTGTTTGGACTGTTCAATCAAGATTTCAATAGGTGATTTAGAGTTAAACATACTATTTGTATGAGTGGAATCCGCAATGATTTGGTTGGATTTAATAAGCCCTTCTTTCAAGGCAATCTCAACCGTCTTTTTAATAAGTAAATTTAATAATGATTCGTCTTGTAATCGAAGTTTTCTAAATTTAGTTAAGCTTGTTGGATGAACCATTTTATCTTCAGGTGCTACATCTAAAAAGTATTTAAATGACATATCAAACGTCGCTCTCTCAATCAAATCACGATCAGACATTGGGTACATCACCTTGAGTAATAGTAACTTAAACATCATAATTGGACATTTGGCTGTAGCGCCAAATGCCTCATTATACATATCTTTTAATTCGTCATAGATAAATTCAAAGTCAACTAAGTTATTAAACTTCCTCAAGAAATGATTTTCTGGGATTAGTATATCGTAAAGTTCACTGTACGAACTGAGCATTAGTTCTTTTTTAGGTAGCATAGTTTCACCAATTTTCTAATGATTTTCTATCTCTATAATACCATTTTTCCTTCACCAGCTAAATAATGCGTATGAAAAAAGGAAGAGTTTCCTCTTCCTTTTCTCACGAAGGCGATATTGAGACTTTTTCAGCAGTCTCCTTATTTGGTGCATACTTTTTTGAAAACACTATGAAAACACTATGAAAACACATCATTTTACTGTCCTGTTAATGAATTTTCCAGTGAATTTTTTACAAACTCTCGATAAACTCATCATTTATTCCGAGAGTCTATTATTTCTTTATCATGAATTATTCGTATGAGAGAATAAAAAAGTTACAGTTTTACAAAAAAACTATTTCAATGATTAGTCTATCAATAAACGATCGGGATCCATAATCATTTTCATTTCCTCAAAGTTACTGTAAAGTTAGTCATTAAGAAGGTTTCGATTCTAAGGATACGGAGGGCAACGATGACTATTGAAAAAAAGGATAAATGCTATTGCCTCGAAATTTTCCGCCAAAAATATGGAAATCACGTGACAGGTAATTGCTTAAAACTAGAGTGTGAACGTTATCGACGAGAGAATAATCTCCCACCTTCAAAGGATCAACGTAAAAAAAATGAAGGTAACTCATAAGTGTCTGCCTCTCAAGTGCTACTAGATCAGAAGAATTTTGATCTGATCTAATACTTGAAGTGACTGAAACTTTTTTAGTTACCTTCATTGCTATTAATGAGTAAAAATTAGTAAACTAGAAACAAAGTAAACGATAATGAGCACTGCTGAGGGTATCCAATAAGCTGTTTGAAACCGCGGTAGCTTAAAGCGTACTAATGAGTAAACAACTATGACACTTAATATAAAAGTTGCCACCGCAGTAATGGAATGGACGGATGAAACCGTCGAAATAATTGGAGCTGGACGATAGAAAACATCAGCGCCGATTAAGATTAAAATGTTGAATACGTTGCTCCCTAAAACGGAACCTATAGCCAAGTTATAGTTTCGAAGTTGAATAGCTATTAACACGGCTACCGCTTCTGGTAGTGACGTTGTCGCTGCAATTAAGAAGCTTCCCACAAAGCTTGATCCCAAACCAGTTATGACAGCGATTTTATCTCCAGTAATCGCTAGTAAACTACCTGCCAATAAAATAACAATGGCCGCAATTGAAAAGCCGATAATGGCTCTTTTTAATGAAATAGCCGAAGAAATTTGTGGTACTTCTTCCTCGTCCTCTTCACCCTCTTTTGCTTTTTTTGACAGGGCGTACATACCAATCACATAGATAACTAATAATAGGATCGCATCTAAACCAATCCCGAAAACCGAGTATGGTAGTTTAAGAGTAAGTGCAAGAAAAATGACAAAGGTTAGGAACATACCGAGGTAAACTGTGTAGAGATTACTTTGGGACGCTCCTTTAAAGATTTGTTTTTTACGAAAGTAAAGGTCAAAACTTGCAATGATCAATAAATTAAACAAATTACTCCCTAGGACGTTTCCTACTGCCAAGTCAGGGTTGTTTAAGCCAATTGCAGTTAAACTTGTCGTTACTTCAGGTAAGGATGTAGCCCCTGCTAAGAAAATCGTCCCAATCATCATCCCACCTAAGGAAGTCTTCTCACTCAGGACATCAGCATAAGTGGAAAGCTTAATTGCTGCTAGTACTGTAAAAAGTGCTGCGATGAAAAATAATAAAAATACCATTATCCAAACCTCCTCTGTTATACAAACAGAAAAAGACCATTTTATGAAAAAGCTCTTTAAATAAAAGCTATTTCATAAAAAGGTCTTGCGTACTTTGCATAAACACAAAGCTTAATGAACCGGGTGAAAACTCTCACCGACTTGACGACTCATTAACCTGTTGGTCGCTACTCCCCTTTTTGGGCTTATTCGTTTGTTGTACTTAATGTATCACAGAGAAAAATCAGCGTCAATCATTTTAATTTCGTAAAAGCTAAAAAAAGATGAGGGGTCGTCCTATTAAGTCTCATACAGAGCGTCCGAGCCTAGGTTACAACATATGGTTTGCGGAGTCTGCCCTAATTATTAACTTTTCTCAAACAGCTGGCAGTTCAATAGGTGGACATCAGATCCGTTATTTTGAAAATTTAACTATATTTTAAACTTTATCGGACATCAGATACGCTATTTGCCTATATTAGGCGAAAAATATGCGATTTTTACATGAATAAGGGATCTGATGTCCTCGAAAGCTTTCTAACTAGTAACTTTACATGAAATAAAGGAACCACTGTCCTACTTTTCATTCCTTGTGGTGTTTTTTTCTTTCAGGTGACTCTTGCACTTTGTTTTGTGAAAACCTTTAAACAAGATTTATCACTTTTTCGGAAGTTCACAGCCACTTTCGTCACAGTTCAGACCGCCATCTTCGCTCTCGATTTGGTTAAGGCGATCTTGTTCAATTATTTGGTGTAATGATTGCACAAACGTTTCCGTTGGTTGTGCCCCAGTAATCGCGTATTTTTTGTTGATAAGGAAATACGGGATGCTACGAATACCGTATTGACTTGCTTCCTGTTCGTCGGCTCTTACCGCATCGCTATAAGCATTACTTGATAACATCTCTGTTACTTGATCACGGTTTAGGCCTACTTCTACTGCAAGTTCTATGAGGGTTTGGTGCTCACCAATATGCTTTGACTCCGTATAAAACGCACGTAATAATCGCTCTGTCATCGCCTGCATTAAATCGTTGTCTTTAGCAAACATTGCCAAGCGGTGGGCATCAAACGTATTCGTTAACACCATTGTGTCAAAACGGAAATCTAAGCCTGACTCTTTTGCACTTTTTTCCATGTTGCGGCAATTAGATTTGGCTTGCTCGATGCTCATGCCATATTTTTGCGATAATTTCTCGTAAATATTATAGTCAACATCACGTGGCATCGATGGATCTAATTCAAAGCAGCGATAAACAACTTTAGTTGGGTGTTCTATCTTTTTAAGTGCGTCCTCCAGACGCCTCTTGCCAATATAGCAAAATGGTCAAGCGAAGTCAGTCCACATTTCAATTAACAACATCATTCATTCCCCCAATCTATTTTATACTTGTAGTATATCTACTTTTAACTATATTCACCAATAATGTGAATTGAAAACAGGGCACCTCTGGTTGCGACTTATTCAAGGGCATTAGCCAAATGAAAAAACTCTCAAGCTGAGAGTTCTTTAAGAATTTTTATTATACATTAGATGAATCGTCATAATCGTAGCGAAATCCATCTTTTTGGGCATTAGTTTTAGATTGAGTCTGCTCTTTCTCGTCCATCGGTACTTGAGTTTTCTCGGCTTGTTTTGCTGGGCTTGTTAAGTTTTTTTTTGAAATCGTCATTGTGGGCCTCCTAAAAGATAATCTTCCTTTGTTAGCTTTTGTAAAAAAAGGAAGTTGTATTCTTTATAAAGCCCATAACTCGATTACTTTTAAGACTTTTCTTTGATGAGAAAATGCTTTTTTAAAATTTTCTCGAGATAGTCGTAAGGTGTTGTCTCAACCTGACCATAGCCTTTATCAGTATAGATATGGGTGGCATTTGGTAAGACTCTTTTAAATTGTTTTCTTAACTTTTCACCTGATTCATCAGCATCGACAAGTATGTAAACATCTCGATCTTCAATTGGAAAAATAAACTCCTCCAGTTTTGACTCACTCATCGTCCCATTCGTACAGATCACATTAACAGGCTCATCTAGAACGAACATTACCCGCTTGCGATCGCTTGTTCCTTCAACAATTAAAACCTTTTCCGCCATCTCTTCTCATCCTTTACAGCTGTGTTTTTTACAATTCATCTAAGCTTAAGTTTTGGATAACTGATTTGAGCCTATTCATGTTTTAGTTTACATAATACGATTATTGTAACCATGGTATTTAAGTTAAACTTCCTCATCAGAATTTTCATTCGGCTCAGTTAATTTCTCTAGATAATAGTCGACAAGCTCAGGGTATTCCTTTAATTCTTTTATACCCTTTTCACTAATAACATATGTACCTCTTTTAATTCTTTCAAACCATTTATAGAAGTTTTTTGTTAAGATCGACGGTGTTTTTTTTCCAGTGCCAAGCTCAATTAAAGCTTTTGGGGATAGCTGACCAAATTTTTCAAGATAACAGGCAATTTGGATGCAATTTTCTTTATAGGCCGTCATAATTCTCGTTCGGTTACTCCCACCAACATTAAAATCTCCACTTCGCCCATTTACCTCCGTGATCACCATTTCTCTTTTTCGCTTGTTTTGGCGCATGCTTTTCTTCCGATCAAATGAAGTTGGATGAAACAAAATCTCTGTTTTTTTTCGGTTTCCTGAAAATGAAACAACTATTAATCCAAGTTCTAGCCTTTTAAGCAAATGGCAAATATCGGTCCAGCGTTTTGATCTCAGTTTGTACTTTGGTTTTGGGATCGCTATGTACACATGATCTGTTAGGCGCTGTCGTTTTGTTGCTTGGACGAGGAGCTCGATATTTAATGTAAGTTTTAATTCGATTACAACTAATTCATCGTCTTTTACAGCTACAATATCACAATCTTTAACCTCACCATAAACTTCATATCCATCTTTAATAAATAACGTCTGGATTGGTTTATACAAATCTACCTCTAATATCTTCTCTTTTTCCTTCAAAAGATAAACACCATCCAATCCGAAATTAGTAACTATTTATTCTATCATTAATTTTAGTAACATTAGAAAGTTTAATTGTCTCAGACCAATTGTTACGGACATCAGTTCCGTTATTTCTGAAAAAATCGCCATTTTTAGAAATTATCGGACATGTGTTCCGCTATTCTATTAAAAAGACAGCAAATCTCTCAAAAATTAAGTAAATAACGGAACTGATGTCCGATAAAAAACAAAAATTACACAAAACTATAAAATAACGTACCTGATGTCCGATAATGCAATTCAGCGCTAGTTCAAGCGGATCGTACTCGCATTTTTGCACTGTACCAAATAGATTATTTTGTCTAAAAGTTCTCAATTACTAAAACTTTCCTTTTATTAACTCTTATATTATGATTATCTCATTAAAATCCAAAGGGGGAAAGTTGTGAAGCCGTTTTTTAGAAATCATCCTATTTTATTTGCCATTTTTATCTTATTTTTATCAAGAGTCGTAGGGTTGGGAGTAGTCTCTTTAGTTAACCTTTTTTACCCCGATCTTGATCCTATCAAAGACCTAGGTTGGCTAATTCAAATCTTATTTGCATCAACAGCGCTTGCCCTTGTGTTTTGGTCAGGCGATACAAAGGGAATCGGATTTACGAAACCTGTTTCAAAAAAAGAATGGCTATTATGGATACCGCCACTCATTATTCCTATCTTTATTTTTCTAACTTTTGGTTTTAACGTAAATCGAGTTATCAAAAGCGATTGTCTTAACAATTACCGCATTATGTGTAGCTGTAAACGAAGAGGTCATTTTCAGAGGTGCGATTGTAAAAGGTCTACTTCGATTTGGTGCTAATGTGACGATATTTGTCCCTGCGGTTTTCTTTGGACTTATTCACCTTGGTAATTTACTAGGTGGAGGAGATTTGGTATTTGGTATCTATCAAACTCTCTGGGCAATAGCGGGGGGGATCGCATTAACAGCATTAAGACTTCGTAACGGGAGCATTTATCCGGCGATTTTATTTCATTTTATCCTAGATATTACGGAATATTTTTCAACCGGAGAAAACGGTGTTCATCAAACTGGCTTTTCAATAAATTCTCTAACCATTTTCCTTATTTTAAATGTCCTTTTTGCTATTTATGCATACATTGCCTTCAAAAAAAGCAAGTATAATGTGATCAATTCTGACGTTAGTATTAATAGGGGAATAGCCAACCTTTTAACGAAAATATACGCTAAGACATTTATGTTCACAGAGAAGTTATTAAAAAAGTTAGTTTTCGAGGCATATTTTACCTGAATTTAAATAAAGATATTATATGTACAAGTTAAAAGGAGCATTCCTGTTAGAAGTATTTTCGGGGACTTGAACAAAAAAGAGCCTTCTTGGTATGATACGGGGTGTCAAATCGTCTGCCGAGATGACCCCTAACTTAGTTAACCAAGGAGGACTCCATAATGAATTTTAAACAAAACGAAAAAATAAATCAAGTCACTGAAAAGACACTCGTTGTTGGAATGGACATTGCGAAACGAACTCATTTCGCTTGTTTTACCGATGATCGTGGACGCGTGCTCCAAAAATCATTTCCTGTTTCTCAATCACATGATGGCTTTGAACAATTTTATCAGAAAATTTTAGCGGCACTAAGAGAACATGATAAATCGGAAGTCATCGTCGGTATTGAGCCTACAGGGCATTATTGGCTTAATCTAGCCTACTTTCTAGAGGATCTTGGTATTTCTCTTGTCATGACCAATCCGATGCATGTGAAACGATCAAAAGAGTTGGATGACAACCTTCCAACAAAGCATGATCGTAAAGATGCGTTAGTGATTGCCCGCTTGGTCAAAGATGGCCGTTTCAGCTACCCAAGAATATTAAAAGATATGGAAGCTGAGCTTCGTGCAGGTTCGACTTTTAGAAGTAAATTGACAGAGGAGTTGGGTGCTGTCAAAAATATGATGATTCGCTGGTTAGATCGTTATTTTCCTGAGTTTACACAAGTGTTTCCCTCGTTTGGGAAAATGGCGTTAGCAGTACTGGAATGTACACCATTTCCAAGTGATCTTCATGAGAGACAACTTGAAGAGGTAATGACTCTTTATCGAGAGGTTGATGGGATAAAATCTCCTCAGAAACCGAAAGCTATGCGCCTAATTGAAGTCGCTGCAAATTCAATTGGAATAACTGAAGGACGTCAGATGGCCCGTTATGAAATCACCACACTCGTTCAACGTTATCACCAATTAGAAAAAAAAATCGATGACATCACACAACAATTAGTAGAACTCGTACAAACTTCTGTAGAATACGAATCGCTCAAGACGGTTCCGGGTCTTGGAGACTCGACAATCGTTGACCTTCTAGCTGAAATCGGTAGCTTTTCACACTATGAAGATCCACGCCAACTTATCAAACTAGCGGGACTTACATTACGTGAAAATTCATCGGGGCAGCACAAAGGCCAAAAACGTATTTCTAAACGAGGAAGAAGGAAGTTACGAGCACTCCTATTTCGTGTCATGATGCCGATGCTCCGTCACAATGAAGCATTTCGTAAACTACATGAATATTACACGAATCGCTCGATCAATCCGTTACGTAAGAAGCAGTCAATTGTGGTCCTTTGCGGAAAACTACTAAAAGTTTTACATGGAATTAGTACAAAGCACAAAGCATTCGATGCACAGCGAATGATGAGGGATATCCCTAGTCTCGTAGAGGCTGTATAAAACCCTACACCCTTTTAATAGACCTAGATAACAGGATGACACGGAGAAGCTGGCACTATTTTCACCATTCGACCTAGAGTCCCTAAAGGAGCTTCGCTAGCCTCTGCCTTATGACTAGACCGAACGAAGGAATGTAGGCACATAGATGCCCAGAGACATGGGAGGGTACGTCATCATAAGCTACGCAGAGATCCATTGTGCATCATATAATTCTTAGCACTACTTACCATTAAAATCCAGTAGTGACCGCGTAGCGCACCCACCAATTGGTATAGTTTCACATATTATAAAAATAATGTTAGTGGTCGTGTCGAAAAATATTTTTTTGGCACTTCAACGACGGCTCAAACCGTTGATATATCAATATTTATAGAGGGAGGGAACAAAATTTGAAATTAATTATTAAGGCAATACTGGTACTTACTGTTTTTTTATATCCAGCATATAGTATCTATACAGCTGCGCAATATAGTGATCCCCAACTAGAACAATTAAAAAAGATTAGTGATTTTAAATTACTAACTCCAAAATCATTATCAGAAAGTTCATTGGAAATTAAAGAGCCCTATCCCTTAAATTTATCTGAGAAAGTGACAATGGTAAGGTTACATTACTTTGAAAATGAAAAGTTGAAAGTAGGAATAACTCAACATCAACTAAATAATTATAAGACCATACAAGAGGAAATTATAGTGAATTTTGGTACAGGCGATGTCGAAATTAAGAAAGTTGCTAAAGAGTTTGTGCCTGATTTTAGTACAGGCGAAAAGGTTAATATAAATGGAAATGAGGCAAGGTTTGTACCGTGGGGACAAAAAGAAGGTGAAAATATCCCTGGTGGTATTCTGTTTTGGGGGCAGGAAGGAACATATATTGAAATGGACTCTTCTTCAATAACCAAGAGAGAAATGATAAAAATTGCAAAATCGATGCAATAATTAGAGTAAAAAAAGAAGTCCAATTCACGGACTTCTTTTTTTACTCTAATTATTTATAAACTTTACCAGCTGCTATTGTAACCTGATACCAACCTTCTGTATCATTATTTGTTTTAGACTCCCAAATGAGTTGATAATCCCCACTAGGTACATCGGTAAAAGTCAGTGTACCATTATAATCTCTTGGAATAGACTGTCTTTTATCTGCGCCTGTTTTAGTATGAAGTAACCTCCATTCAATATTTGCTTGCTCTCCTGAATGGATACCGTATTGATTTATTCTTACGTTTACATTACCTGTAGATCCTGTTGGTCTAAAATCAATAAAAATACCATCCCAATCACCACTTTTAGTTGCACTAATTCGATATTGTGTACTTGTGACGCTTGCATACACAGAAAATGGAACCATAAATAATAGAGTTAGTACAATTAGAAACGTTAGCTGATTACAGCCAACGAAATGTACCATCAGTGACATAGTTCTTACCATCAGTGACATAGTTCTTACCATCGAATGACAAAGAATGTACCAGTAAATGCCACGCTGTTTACCAGTTTGCCTTTTGTATAATTAGTGAGCACACCTTCGAGTGTGCCATTTTTTATATAGGAGGTATTTTTGTATGATTCATTATCGAAAGATATTGGAATTGCACGATGAGGGGATCAGTCTTAGGGGCATTGCCGCCAGTACAGGTCACTCTCGCCAAAAAATAACAGAGGTTATTTCCCTAGCCGAAAAGAAAGGATTAGATTGTCCATTAGAGGAAGAAATGACGGATAAGTGGATTGAGGAATTTCTTTTTCCAGAGAAGAGCTTGGAGGCTTCTGGTCGAAAACCATTGAACTTTGACTATATTCATGAAGAGTTGGCCAAACCTAATGTGACACTTTCGCTTCTGCATCATGAGTATGAAGCTGAATGTCGAGCCAGTCAAAAAATACCGTACTCATACCGTAGTTTTTTGCGGCACTATAGCAGGTACGCTGACAAGTACAAAGCTACATTGCGTATTCGCAGAAAACCAGGTGAAATAATGGAAGTTGACTGGGCAGGTTCCACATCTTTTATCATTGATAGAGATACTGGGGAGAAGGTTAAAGCCTATATTTTCGTTGCGACTTTGCCTTGTAGTCAATTCTCTTATGCGGAAGCAAGCTTATCAATGGATTCACAGTCATGGATTAATGCTCACAATAGTGCGTATAAGTATTTTGGAGGATCTACACAAATTGTTGTACCGGATAACCTAAAAACGAGTGTAACAAAACATACCACACGTGAATTGATTTTGAATCCTACCTACAGAGAAATGGCAGAATACTATAATACAGTCGTTATGCCTGCACGTGTTCGTACTCCGAAAGATAAAGCAAGTGTTGAAGGTTCCGTTGGTGTTATCTCTACATGGATTATAGCAGCATTAAGAAATACACATTGCTTTAGTATTGATGAATTGAACGAGGAAGTTTGGAAGAAATTAGATGAATTCAATCGCCGTCCCTTTACTCGAAAAAAAGGCTCTCGATTGTCAGCATTTGAAGAAGAGGAGAAATTTGCGCTTTCTCCTCTTCCAATCGCACATTTTAAAATGTCTGAATGGAAAAAAACAAAAGTACGCCCTGACTATCATCTTTCTATCGAGAGCATGTTTTATTCTGTGCCGTACGAATATATTAATCGAGAAGTCGAGGTGAAACTTTCCGATAACCTCGTTGAAATCTTTTTTAATCATATGCGTGTGGCATCACATAAACGACTATACGGGAAGTTTGGACAATCTTCCACCCTTCGTGACCACATGCCTGATAATCATAAGTTATACGTGGATCAAACGCCAGAAACTGCAATAGAATGGGCTGAAAGTATTGGTGCATCAACCTTAAGCGTTATTCGCTATCTTTTAGATACTTCGCAAAATGAAAAACAAGCGTTACAGTCTATATTTTCTTTGAAAAAGTCTGAGCGTAATTACACAAAATATGAGATTGAGCGTGCTTGCAAAATGGTAGTTTCTATGACTAAAAGACCTACGGTCAAAAGTATTCAAACGATCTTAAAGAACAACAAAAAAAGTGATGCCGAACAAGAATTGAAACGTCAAACAGATATTAGCAAAAATAATTATGGCTTCACACGTGGAGCTTCTTACTATGGAGGAACGGATAAATGATGAATGAGCAGACATTAACCAAACTACACGAATTGAAATTAAGTGGAATGGCGGAAGCCTATAAGGAACAATCAACTAATAAAGAGTTTCAAAAGTTGAGTTTCGAAGAACGCTTTAGTTTACTTGTCGATTTAGAACATTCCCGTCGTAAGAGTAATAAGCTTCAACGCTTGATCAATACAGCCACTTTTTTAAACTCAAATGCTTGTATCGAAGATATGGAATATCACGAAGACCGAAGATTAGATAAAAATTTGATATTAAAACTGGCCAGCGGTACCTATATCCATGACAGTCACAATATCATATTGAAAGGACCTACTGGTTCGGGAAAAACATTTTTAGCAACTGCCTTTGGAGTATCTGCTTGTCGACAATTCTATAATGTTAAATACATTCGCTTACCGGAATTATTAGATGAACTGTCTCTCGCAAAATTAGCTGCAGATGGAAGCTATCGAAAATTGATTAAAAAGTATACGAAAGTAGATCTACTCATCCTTGATGAATGGTTACTAACAGATTTATCAACGAATGAAGCAGCAATTCTATTAGAAATCACAGAATCTCGTCATAAGATAGCTTCGACTATTTTCTGTTCACAAATTGACCCTAGTGGTTGGCATATAAAATTGGGGAATGAAACAATTGCGGAGGCTATTCTAGATCGTATTATCCATGATTCATATCAAATTCTAATAGACGGAGAAGTATCTATGCGTGAGCGTCATGGATTAGGTAGCTAAGTTTAATATGGCCACTTTAACGAGAAAGGAACTACGTAAATTAGAAGAGTACTATTATTGGAGTGGTTACAATGACTGGTATCCATTTCCTAAAGAACTAAAAGGAAAGCTTTTGAGTGTTTATGGAAAGGAGCCTTTACCTTATACCTGGACCGAACATGATATTTGGGAGGGTTCCAGAAAGATGATCATGGAGTACTTCAAAAACAAATAAACTAATTGAACACAAAAGAAAAGTCCTACAAGATTATAAAACTATTAATCTGTAGGACTTTTTTATTCAATGGTAAATACACTGGCGTTACATGGTAAAATCCTTGGCATTCGGTGGTAAAAAACATGGCGAGGGTGGTAAATTCGAGTGGCTGTAATCACCATGTTTAAAAAACGATAATTTGTCTATAATTTTAATAATCTATAATAATTAAATTTGGAGTGTGATTAATGTGAAGAAAAATAACAATAAAGTGAGTAAAAAAACAGCCAGTGATTTTGTGAAAATTGCTAATGAAGCAGCAATAAAAGGTGGGGTAAAATTAGTAAAGGTAAAAATAAAATAATTGAGGTAAAGTATCATTTTTTATTATTACTATAGCGTAAAAGTATATGTTATTTATGCAATAAAAAAAGAACATACAGAGTATGTACAGAGTGTCGAGAAACCCAATGTAAAATTCATTTTTACATTGGGTTTCTTTATTTTTGTATAGTTGGTTTTATAAAAACAGAAAAAAAGCAGTTCGCAAACCACCTATGCCATCTTGGCTAGGTGGTTTGCGATCTTTTTGATGTTCTGAGCAGCTGCTGTCATTAGCGCTTGCTCTTGAACATGTTCTCTGCCTCGTAACCGGCAGTAGCGAAGCCCGTGGAGTTCTTTTGAATCCGCAAAGCTTCGCTCAACTGTTTCTTTTCTTTTTTTATAAAGCATCTTTCCTGTATCAGAAAGACGGTTTTTTCTAATCAGTTCTTTACTTTCTTCCCAAACATGTCTAGTCACTACCTTTTTCTGATTTCGGCTCCTTGTACATTCCGAGAGTAGCGGACAGTCCTTACATTGCTTTGGATCGGAATGGTATTCTTGATACCCTTCTCTTGAGGTAGTCTTGTAATATAAATTTTGGTTATTTGGACATGCGTAAGTATCAGTTTCTTTATCAAATTTGAATTTCCACTTAGGAAATAGCCCTCGTGTTGGATGAAAACGACGATAACCAATGACACCCATAATTTTCATCTCTTCGAGTTTCTTACAAATCCATGCTGTATAGTAACCAGAATCAGTGGCAGCTGCTTCAACTTTAAAACCAAATCGCTCAATTTGACGTTCTAATCTTTCAATATAAGGTTGTGAATCGTGGACATTTCCTGGAGTTACATGAACATCCGTGATGATGTTAAATTTCATATCGGTTGTACGGTGATCAAGGTAAAAAAATCCCTCAGGTTTCCCCTCTCGGTACATATACCCGCTCTCAGGGTCTGTTGTACTTTCTTTTATTTCTTTTTCTTCACTCACTTCCTCCCTAGCTTTTAAAGGCTTTTTTCCATGCTCACGACGGCTTTCTTCAATAGCTGCATCTAGCTCTTTTATATAAGTTCTAGTAGGGGATTGAACAGTTTTTTTCACAAACTTTTTTTTATTTGCGTTCGCTTTTAAATGTGTGGAATCAGTAAATAAAACCCGGCCACCAACCATTCGATGTTTCATCGCCAATTCTACTACTTCATCAAAGATATCCTGAAAAGCACTGGTCCCATCAAACCGTTTATGTCGATTAAAACTAATCGTAGAATGATGAGGAACACGTTCTGTTATTCCAAGGCCAAGGAACCATCGGTAAGCCATATTGGTTTGAATTTCTTTTTCTAATCTGCGTTCCGACCGAATTCCGTATAAATAACCAATAAACATCATCTTAAATAGCATGACAGGATCAATTGGTGGTCGTCCATTATCTGCACAATAGTAACCCTTTACTTTATCGTAGATAAAAGAGAAATCTATGTATTTATCAATAATTCTTAGTTCATGATCTTCAGGGACTAGCTGATCAATGGTTACCATTTCAAACTCAATTTGTTTTTCTTTTCTAGGCTTTAGCATGAATATCACCTCAAATTAGTCTATACAAATATTATACTACACTTATCTGAATAGTCAGTTATAATTATTGATTTTAGACCGTTTTATAAAATAAAAAGAGAGAGCCGTGAGACAATATAAATTGTCTCACGGCTCTTGTTATCTCCTAAACGCCACCTTTTGTTTGTGAAGAGCCAAGCAACGCTCGGCTACTGGAAAAATTTACATAGTTTAATCATGAAAACAGGCTGTTGAGACTTTCTCAACAGCCTGAACATACAGAGTATGTCCTTAATTTGCTAATTTAATTTAAATTCAACGAATGATGGAGTCCTTAGATATCCATTTTTTGTGTAATTACGAAACCTAGTTTTAACGGTTATTTTAGGTTCGATATAGACAAATTTTTTATCTTCGTTTATTTTTATTTTGTTTGCAACAGCATAGAAGGCTTTTCGCACTTCTGGAGTAGTTCCTAATTCAAGGATGCCCATGGGTTTATGCTCTTTATCAGAAATTAACCACCCAAAATCATCCTTTCTATAGCCAGAAATCAGACAATCTTTGTACTTCCAGTTGAGTAATTTTAACCAGTTCCAAGAACGTTTAGTTTCATAGATGCTATTTTCAACTTGATTTTCAGAAGGAGGAGAATGGAGTACACCTTTTTGAAAGTCTTAATTAAATTGGGAAATTTATTTTATAATTCGAAAAGATATTCAATAAAAAGGCAGCTGGATGGCTTCTATCGACAAAAGGGTTTTAGGTCTTATAAAGTTAATGTTTTTAAGCTCACGAAACCCATAAATGAGGGTGTGAACCCTATATAATATAGGTAAAGTAGAAACGATAATCTTTGTAATTTCAGATCTGAGTAGGTTAGTTAAGTCTCCTTACTATACCTTCGATACAATTTCACTTTGATTTTTTTTTATAACTGTTTTTTTCTTCTGAAAGATAACTATGCTACCAACTATAATGAACAGAGTCCCAATTAACTGAGTCACCCCTGGCACTTCCCCCCATATTAACCAAGAGAAAATAAAGCCAAAAATTATGGATGAATACATAATTGAAGACACAGTACTGGAATGTAAGAATTTTAAAGAATAAGATATAAGCTGTTGTGATGCTAAGCTCGTGATTGCAATTCCTAATAGTATAATTGAAGATCGAGTACTAAACATTATTTCAAAATCATCTACTATTAAGAAGAGTATTAAGGAAATAACAGTAGCAATTAAGAAAAAATAAAATACCGTACTAAAACTCGACTCTGTTTTTCTCAATACACTTAATGTTATATTGGAAGCAGCTGAGAAAACCCCTGATAATAATGCAAGAATTGCAAACCAATTTAGATAATCTCCACTAGAAGGGTCGATTATTGTATAAACTCCGATAAATCCTAATAGAATCCCAAATATGACTGTTTTATCAATTTTTTCTTTGAAGATTAAAAATAAAATTAATGGGATAAAGAAGGGATAGGTAGAATTTAAGGCTATTGCATTTTCAAGTGGTAAATGCTGCAACGCAACTGTATATAATGCAAACATCAAAAAGCCAAACATAGCTCTCAACATATGTAATTTAGTCTTTTTTGTTTTTACTGGTGGCTTACCAGATAGATAATACAACGGAAATAACATAGTAAATGCAGCGAAGAATCTAAAAAATAAAATACCAGCTTCCGATGTATCAGCAGTTGCAACTTTAATTAACGCACTCATTAAAGCATAGCAAAATGCAGCAATAATTGTTATCAAAACGTACATTGTGATTCACTCCTATTTATTCCATCCTAATCATTCTTTCAAATAAAAAGCCAGGGGAATGATAAGGTATGTCTAGTCTTGGTTCTCTGACATCGTAAAAATATCCGACTCCTAATTTATCATCTTTATCAACTAACATAACTGGATTGTTAAAAAGAAAGTCTTTAATTCCCTGTTTATTAAAATTTGCTTTAACTAGTAACCTTTTATCATTTAGATGATTAGGTGGTAAAATAGCTTCAGTAGCAAACCTCTTTTTATACTGAAATGTTCCCTTTGTGAGGAATGGTTCACACCCCTGAAAATCAACTTGATCTATTCGATGGTCTCTGCATGCCCATTCTAATATGGAGTGGTAAACATGATTTTGTGCACCAATATATCTGTAGCGATCATCCCCATTAAGTACTCCAATCAGCCTTGCATTCAGAACTTTATTCTCCTCATCAATTTGACTTACACTACCACTTACTGGAACACCATTTTCAGTAATTATAAATAGTAAACCTTTTTTAAATATTTCTTCATACGCTTTATTGATTTCTACACTTCTTGCTAGTCCATCATAACGACTTTTCATAGTGGGTTTATGCATCCGATTATAAAAATCAAAAAAATGTTTATCTTCATTTGTTGTATAGAAATCAAGTTTATACTTTTCTTTTTGCTTGCTATGTCGTTTAACTTCTCGTTTCGACATGGAAGATAGTACTTTTTCTATCCCTTTTGAGGTATCTACAATTTGATGTATTCTAAAAGGCATTATAAAACAGTCTTCAGGAAAGTGTTTATATACCTGCTCTTTATTAGTTGAGATAACAATTAGATCATCTTTATTTTCTGCTAAATATGTAGTAAGCTCAAATGTTTGAATAATATATCTTCGCTTAACTGTAATATTGCTATCCAGTAATTGGTTTTGAATAAAAGGTTGTATGTAAGTTAAGCCATCCTGTATGCCACAATAAGAAAAACTTATCTCTTCACCTTCAGTGTTTTCCCCTAAAACTTCCAAAACATATAGATCACTCATACTTATTCCCTCCAACTTAAAAAAGGCTGACATGATTTTTCATATCAAGCCTTTTCTAAGTATATTTTTACTTATTCAAATACAGCATGAAACATTTCTTTATGGTTTCCAATCTCTTTCACCTGCGTTTTTTCAACTTTCAAATAATCATCTTCTGAATAAATACCAGATCCATGAATTATAATATCATCAAACGCATCCACTAAATTCCTATCTATAGCATTAGTCACGCCAGTAAATGCCATTACCAAGGACCACTCATTAAGATCCCTGATATCTTCAGGAAAACTTACATCTGTACCTTTTAATAACTGCTTAATTATTCCTATTCTGCTTAGACATTCTGATAAGGACACAACAATACCTGTTCCTCCATTCGTATGAATAAGGTTATTCATTTCTGGAGATGTAGGTGGATTGTGAGTATAAAAAGTTCCATCTAAATTTTCAATCACTCTCCAAGTTTTATAAGGGAAATGGGAGTTTTGTTTCTGTTTAAACATTCCATCTGTTTCATCATAAATGTACTTCGGATAGTTACTTCTTGAGAAATCATTGTAAAGCAAACTTAAAACCATATCTGAAGTTTCACTATGCTGTACCAATAGGTATCCTGGATTTGGTTCATGTATTTTCATACCTTCATTTTTAATTATAGTGCGACCGTAATTATATCCTAACAACCCATAAGCACTAGAAACCGCATGTGCATGTAATCTTTTTGATTGATTTTCTTTCCAAGGGAAAAATTCATAATCAAAAAATGCACGAAGCGAATCAGCTACTTTGTAATTTCTAATATCTAAAGAATACCAAACTCGATAGCCGTATTTTGTTTCAATATCTCGGTCGTATTTTTTAATAAATTCAGATCCTATTTTCTTTACATCTTGAGGAATTTCACCATTATAAATAAACATTGGATTTAACTTTAGTAGTTCTTCATTTTCGCTAAGGTCAGATTTTCTTAATTTATGAGAAGAGTTTTTTGGAGTAAGCGTAATTATTCGTAGTTCTTCTTTTGCTACTAGACCAAACTTAATCGCCCTTTCAACAGCGTCTCTTAATGCTATGGCTTTGTTTCCAGATGAAGGGGTGAAGATTAAAATACGCTCTCCGGTTTTTTTTATATGATTTACTGCCCGAGCCACCATTAATAAAGAAGCTAATGTTTTAGTGGTATTGGTTCCAGGATTTTTCATCAAATTTAATAAATAGATACTCTTATCTTTATAATCTCCTAAATAAGAGTAACTTGATTGTGCTACTTCAAAAAACTTAATCATTTGCTCATCTAATTGAGGCAACTCAAATGCGGGCTCAAATAAATTATTTTTGTTACCCCCATCTATATTTTCAAAAGCTTTCTGAAGCCCTTTATAGTAACGTTCTATCAAATTGTTACTTTCAGTTGATTTAATTTTACTTAGTGAATTTACAAATTGCTCAATCATTTAGTTTCCTCCTCATTATCGACAGAATTTTTTAGTTTACAGCATAGATGCCCTAAATCTTTCGGTAATTTTATGCAGTGGTATATTGATTCTAGGTCCTAAATTTTCATTAGTAGTGCTTGGGCATGTCAATGCCCATATGAATGTAGGACCTTGTTGATCGACTATAGCATTAGTCAAAGTATTATTTAATTCTTGTTTACAACTCACTTTTTGTGTACTAGAGTAACCAATTGCCTTTGCTATGTCATCAAATCGAAAATGTTTTGACATAGTAGCCTGACCTCCTGTTGATTCATACTGACCATTATCCAGCACTATATGTATTAAGTTCTTGAGTTTCAGACTAGACGCTAAGAATAAATTGGATGGATTCATTAGAAGGCTCCCATCACCATCTACTATTACTACAGAGTCGTTTTCTCCTATAGCTAAACCGATTCCAATAGAAGCAGCCATCCCCATTGAACCAACCATATAGAAATGTCTATCTAAATCCATTATGTTGTAAGCTGCTCTACATGTGTAACCAGTTGTAAAGATAACAGGCAACCCTTTAGATTTTTGAATAATAAGTTCTATACATTCGTCTCTATCCAAATTTAAACCTCCCAACCGAAAAATTCAGGAGTAATCAACAAAGCAACTGCCCCCTGATTAGTTTGTAGGTATTCATCTGCCCAATCTATCTCTGAAATATAGGAATCATTAGTTAAAAACTTATATGGTATTTTTAAAACTTCTAGGGTTGATACAGTAGCTTCCCCCATAATTACATTTTCTCTAGTGGTATCATTTTGAATCCCACGCATGCTAATCACTAGGGTGATTGCTATTTTAAAAGGTTCTACTAATGAAGCTAATATATTTAATGATTGGGCAAAACCAGAATTTTGCATTAAAACAACTGCCTTTTTATTCTTGAGAGAGAAACCACATGCAACTCCAATGGCAGTGTCTTCCCTAGGAGCATAGATAACTTCCTTATTTATATCTAATTCTTCAAAAAGAGGACTTAGAATACCGCAAGGAGTTCCTATAAAAAGTAAATTTTCATGATCTCGAAAGCGTTTAATAATATTACTTGATTTCGTCTTAAAATCTAACATTGTATTATTCAAAAAATAGCAACCTCCTAAATTATGTATTATTTTATATGATAGGACATAATGTATAATTTTTCAAGAAGTTTTAAAATTTAGTAATAAAAACACATATTGTAAGTTATGTGTTTTTATGTTAGCTTAATAATTATTGTGCAGGGTATGGAAAAATGCTTAACGCAGTGGATTGTGTTGCTATATTTTAGGTTAATCCCTACCATACGCCCTAAGTTAATAATAGAACAGAAATCTATTGAGGGAAGGGAAATTCTACTACTCTTTTTCACTATCTTCACAATCATATAATATTAACAGTAGATACAAAGTAATTATAAGGGTTGAAAAAATGAATGCACTTAGTATTATTAAGAAAACATTTTAGTGGCTGATGAAAATATGTAAAAAACAAAACTAAAATTCTATTAGTTATTAGTAGACCTAATATCAATTTTTTTGCAATTTATCCCTTGAAGCCACTAAAATCACTTTATCCCTTTTTTAAAAGAAATGACAGCCGATAGTTCCTTAGCGTAGAAAAAGTTGGCTATATTCACATCGAAATTTGCTTAGCGTATATTTTCCGCGTTTTGTAGGTGAGACCCCTATTAGTAGCTTATCAATTGGACAAACTACTGTCGAAGTAGACGAAGCGATATGAAAAGTCCGCGAAAACTCACTTTAGTTAATGGAATGTACGAATACTATCGATTTTTAGTAAGATGTTTTGGAATATGTTCTATACAAAAATCAAACTTTATTTGTAATTCATTCAATTTTGTGATGTCTTCAGTTGATAAGTCCTTCCTACATTTCTTACATCTTCTCTGTTCATTTATAACGGTGTCACTACATTTAAAATTGTTTTTATACGTATTAAAGATGGTCCAAATTGTAGAGATTTTATAGTTGTTCTAAATTGTATTGATCGAAGATCAACACCTGATCTAACGTTCGACATAGTTAATAGATGACTTGATAGTGAAAATGTGGTGCTACTTACTTTTCTAACATTGCTAATCACTCTCTTTTGTTTTTTTAATAAACAAAAAGGTCTTTTGTTCCGATAAATTCAACAGTCCAAAAGACCTTAAGTTAATTTGTTAAATCTTTAATAAATAATAATATTGTAAATTAGATACCATAGAAGAAAGTTACGAGTAACAATGTTGATAACAGTAGTTAAATTATTTTAAAAGCGCTTCTCCAATAGTTAAGTCAAGTAGCTTTTTCGCCTGATTTTTCGACAACTTACGATATCCCCAAGCTTCCTTCACTACCTCTATCGTTTCTTTATCTGGAGTTATCCATATAAAATAGGATTGAAGATCATTCCCTGAGTGCTTATCGATAAATCGAAGCTTGTAATGGGGTGGCTGTAACATTAAAACTTCTTTTGCCTCCCAAGAAATATTGTTTAATAAACTTTTAATCTCTACCATTTTTTCTGTATTTGTAATTTTGGTGTAAACCTCATATTGATTTTTATCGTCTATCTGCTTTTCTACTACTAAATCATTTTCATACGTTAATTGCTTGCTATCGGTTTCGGAACATCCAATAATAAAAAGCGTGATCGAAAATAGTAACATTATAAAAGTTAATATTTTTATTATGCTCATCTCCTTTTAAAATTTCGAGTTGTCAAAACTTAATAGGTTATAAAATCCTATCTTTGGGGGCTTTTTGAGCAAAAAATGCCCCTCTGAATTTTAAGATAATAGTGAGGTTACCAACCAAAATAAAATCATAGAAAAGAAGACGCACAATTCCAAAAAGGGATTAGCGTCTTACTACAATTTGACCAATTTAAGGTTTCACAGCTTCTTTTGCACCTGTAATGTCATATGATGTTACTCCTGTTGCTGTTCCACTTGTATATCCATACATTAACTTATCGTTATTTGAAGTGTCATACAAATCAGCTAATCCAACTGTATGTCCAAATTCATGCCTAGCAATTGTCCTTTGTTTTGTGAGACCGTATCCAGTCATTACTGGAAAATTATACCTTAAACTCCACGAGGTTTTGTGACCCGATCCATTCGTGACACTGGCAACATAGGCAACTGTGCTAGAACTACTATCAGAGTATGTTCCTACAGTGCTATTTGAAATAGAGTTTTCAGAGATTGATACTATTCCTGTATTATTCCAATGAGTAACCGCGTTTCTAGTCAAGTTAATCCATTCAGATGAAGTCCCTGATACAAAGCGGTAATGGTAGCTGGTTCTTGATTGGTGTCCAAAAGGTTCCCCACAATTTACTTTATAGCCAAAACCTTCCCCACCAGGGAAACACTCATGTGATGGGTGAGCGAAAACGGATAACGGAGTTAGTAATAAAAAAATTAAAAATAGTACAATAATCCTTTTCATATTTATATCCATTCCTTTCGCTTCGCTCAAGGCACAAAACGTAATGAAACAGGTTTGCCTCGAGCATTATTTTGGCAAATATAGAGCCATAGGGATACCAATTAACTACAAATCACGCGGAGGTGAGTGGGCTGCTTCAGTAGTGGAGTGACCGCATATTTATATGTGTAGATTGCCTTTCCAAGCACAAATAAGTGTGACTTAGAGCACGCAGACTTATCTTTGTATAAACATTACTCGTTTATTGCTGGGCAATCAGTCAATGTTGTCTATCCCTACAATTCTTGTAAAGGAGTTTTCCCTATGGCTTTAAAAATTGTTTACCCTATTTGTTGTGGTATTGATGTCCACAAAACGTTTGTAGTAGCTTGTATTGCTTCTACCGCCAAAGGCGTGACATCTTACAAACGCCATCGCTTTTCAACCTATACCAAAGGGTTAATGGAGCTGTCACAATGGCTTTGTGAAAATGAATGCAAAGATGTTTGTATGGAATCGACCGGGAAATACTGGATTCCTGTGTTTAATATACTAGAAGATTCCTGTAACATCACATTAGCACATCCAAAATACGTCAAGGCAATCCGTGGTAAAAAGACGGATAAAAAAGATGCAAAATGGATCGCTGATTTATTTAAGCATGACCTTGTAGCTGGAAGCTTTATGCCACCACTGGAGATTAGGCAACTTCGTGACCTTATGCGTTATCGCTTCAAGCTCACTAATTTTATGTCTAGTGAGAAAAATCGTCTTCAAAACAGTTTAACCGTGTCTAACATTCAACTAAGCAATATTGTTTCGGATACCTTCGGCAAAAGCTCCATGAACATTATTGAAAAGTTATTACACAATCCATTAGACACTTCGTTTGATTTAGAACCTTTAGTTCATGGCTCCATGAAACATAAACTTCCTGAATTGGAGCTCGCTATTGATGGATACATAACTCCTGAACAGGCTGAAAAATTAAAGGTCATTAAACAACATTATGAAGACCTTGGGTCGCGTAAAGCTGACCTAGAAAAAATTATTCTTTCTCTTGCCGCGTCCTACACAGAAGAAATCAATTTAATCTTAACTGTTCCGTCTTTTAAAAACATCTTTTCTGCCATTGCCGTGGTATCTGAAATAGGTGTCAATATGGACGTGTTTCTGACAGCTAAGCATCTGTGCTCCTGGGCAGGACTTACACCCACAAATAATGAGAGTGCCGGTAAGAAAAAGTCAGTAAGAATTTCGAGAGCTGGATGTTACATAAAACCACTTTTAGTGCAATGTGCTACCTCTGTAGTTAAAAGTGAAAAGCACCCAGAAATTCGAAACCGTTACTTAAAACTTAAAAGACGCCGTGGTCACAAACGAGCAATTATTGCGATTGCACGAATGCTTTTAACAGCTATCTACAATATTCTCAAAAAGAAAGAAGCATATAACGCTGAATTATATATAAAATCCGATGTTTTTCCAGTAACCCGTGAAATCACGGTAGAACAAGCGATTTTACTAGCTAAAAATCATGGTTACCATGTGCTAGCTGCACCTTGATCAACCCCAAATGAATATTTTTTAAAAATCACTATTTGGTGGTTTATTTGTCATGCTCTTTTTTTGGAATGGTGGTTACACAAGTTATTTCAGACTTGTTCCCCCTTAATTATTTTTTTTAGACTTTTTAATTTTTTCTTTAAAAAGTCGAAAGTCAAGTTCTTGAGTTTCTCTATCTGGAATTTTTATTTTACCAGCCTTCCTCTCTCCAACAGGAAGTTGAATATCATTAAGAGCAGTGTCTTTTTTAGAAATCTTGTTCAGACGTTTGCCATCCACAACTTCATACATTCCGGTCTCTTCCCCTAAAATCCAATACGTATTAGGGTACTCCTCGTCAGTGACAGATTTCAAAAACAATACTAGTGTATCCCCGCTTTCAAATAAAGGAGTATCGTTAAAAGTCCAGTCACTATTTCCTTGTTGTAGAACATTAATAAACTCTCCCTTTTTTTCATTGCTACCCTTTACAACATCAGTGACAACAGCGTTAAATATTGTTTTTGGAATAGGATCTACTAATTCCCCTAGTCTTTCATCAATAGTTATTTCTACAATTAAGTCAGAGAGGTTAACAGCTTCTTCAAAAGGATAAGTTTGCAGCATCCCATTTATTTCACCTTGTTGATTCAAAAAATAATTTTCTTCAGGTACTTCTTTTTCCTTTTCATTTACTTCTAAGGCTAACTCTTTAGATTTTACGCTTACTTCCTGACCAAGTGACTGACTACTTCCGCAACCAAACATACTTACAATACAAAAGATGCAAAAAATTATTGTTAAACTTTTTTTAATCAATCTAATACCGCCTCAAAAGTGTTTTTGAATCTCCAAATACTAAAATTTGGTAGATTCTGAGTTTAGTATAACATTTTTTTACATAATTGTGTAATATATTTTAGCATTAAATGGCAATTTTCCATAAAAATCAACTTAATAATCATTATTTTTAAATGAATGATGAAAATATTCATCAAAGATTGCCCGTTCTTATACTAGTGGTTTCACTTGTTGATTACCATAGATTAAACCATGTAGTCTCTTTTGCAAATCATTATTATCATGAAGATATACATTTTAGTCGGTCTTGATCATCGTTACACTTCCATTCTAGGAGGGTGTGCTAGATCAGGGGGGGTTATCGGCTATTCATTATCTGATTTTTCTCGTGTATTTAATAAAGATTATACTTCTGATTGGTGCGATAATATCCCAACTCCTAATTGGTTTCCAGCGGGAGATATAATTCCGATTAATGATAAATCCGGTATCCAATCTGCAGTATAATTTTTCAATAAAGAAAAAGCCAATTTATGCTTTGAATGTATAAAACATTGCATAATTTGGCTTTTTCTTTATCTTGACTTCTTCAATAAGCACACGTTAGCTTAATAAGAAAATCGAGGTTTAGGTATTGAATATCTATATGATAAATCATTTCCATTAGGAACAAAAATCCAAGGCGGTCGCATTTCTGCTGGAATCCCACTTGCAATGTACAATTCAATATTTTCATCACTTTTTATATACGACACAAGATAATTTTTGTCTATCACAAAAGTTCCTTGATAAAGTAATAATTCATCATTCAAATGAACTGTGGGAGCACCCGAAATTACCCTATACATGTGATTACTTAACGGAACCTTTTCGGAATACATTAAGTATATCTCTAAACCAGTAAATAAAATCAAAACTCCAATAATAAAACCAAACTTTTTCTTCATACTCCATCTCCAAGATAAAGTTTATTTAATATCCTGCATCTACTCCGATAAGTAAATAAGCGAATCATCTTGTTGAAACATCGCTACTCGTTACATTAACAACGGTTAGTCTTTATTTGTATAGTAGCCTTTTTCTGTGAGCTCTTGGTAAGTGGCATTTTTTCTTTTTACGATAATAACCTTACTATCTTCGTTGGAAGAGTATATCTCTTCACCTACTTCTAAAAAGTTAGATGAAAAGTCCTCTTTGGGCATGACTTCTATTGCTACCTTTTTTTGTACTTCTCCAATTTTTTCACCAAGAGTAAATTCATCATCTTTAATTTCTCCTTGCAAGTAATATTCCGTTCCATTTGCTATCAATATTGATGCATATGAAATCTCTTTGGAAGGTGAACTACTACAACCACCGAGTAAAGTCATACATAAAAGCATTATATTAGAAAAAGTAAGCACTTTCTTAAGCATAAAATTCCCCCTTGGTATTAGACCGTATTGTCAAAACTTTATATAGAAATAGGCTATTAAATCCTAGCTTAGAGGGCTTTATAAGCAAAAAACTTGCCACCCCCAGAATTCTAAGGTATTAGTGAGGTAACCACACACACACAAATCCCAAAGAAAGAGGAAGTGACAAGTTGTTACCTCAAATTATAACCTATTTACTTACTTTTATAAACTACCAAGAACAAGTCATTCGAACATTGCTTACCCTACTAATCGGGAAAAGCATGTTTGATAAACCGACTGAAGCTCCAGTTAATAAACCTTATCGCAAGCTTCAAGTTGATGATCTACCGATCATTGAAGTTCCCCAAAAACTAGATTTTAGACTTTTATTATCTGAACACCTGGAGACTAAGGGGAAGCCTCTCAAACCAGTACAAAGACGATCGAAGTCAACACCCGTTCCTTTATCAATGAAATGTCCTACGTGTGGTGCTCCAGCAGATTACTTGTATGCGAACAATGGAGCGAAAGGACAATATCAATGTAAGGTGTGTTCGTGCCTTTTCAGTGAGAAAAACCGTTATCTCAAGGAAGCAATCCTGAAATGCCCTCACTGTTCAAAAACACTCGAAAAAGTGAAGGAAAGAAAAGACTTCCATGTGTACAAGTGTAAAAACGACGCTTGTTCTTATTACCAACAGAAACGTAATGCGATGACTCAAAAAGAGAAAAATCGGTTCAAAGAAGATCCTCAAGCCTTTAAACTTCGCTATATTTACCGCCAGTTTCACATTGATTTTCAACCATTAGCGAAGCATTCACCAAAGAGACCGAGAGTTGATCTATCAAGAATTTATGTGTCTCCACATACGCTTGGACTGATTTTGACTTATCACGTCAATTATGGACTTTCAGCCCGTAAAACAGCAGCGTTGATGAAAGATGTACATGGTGTATCAATTTCTCATCAAAGCATTTTAAATTACGAAAATAGTGTGGCATTGTGGTTGAAACCTTATATTGATCACTATCCTTACGAGCTTTCAGATCAATTCTGTGGTGACGAAACATACATCCGCGTAAATGGCCGTTGGCATTACCTGTTTTTCTTTTTTGATGCCGTGAAGAAAGTCATTCTCTCTTATCCTGTGTCACCCAATCGAGATACAGCTACGGCTATTAAAGCGATAGACGAAGTGTTGTTAAAGCTTAGGAAAATCCCAGAAAACCTAACTTTCGTTGTCGATGGCAATCCCATTTACTTATTAGCACAACACTTTTTTGCCCAGCATCAAATCCCGTTTGAGGTGATTCAGGTAATTGGCTTAACCAACGAAGACGAGGTATCAAAGGAATATCGACCTCTCAAACAAATTATCGAGCGGCTAAATCGTACCTTTAAAGGAAACTATCGATCCACTCATGGTTTCGGGTCAGAACATGGTTCTGTTTCTTTTGTGACCTTGTTCGTTGCTTACTTTAACTTTCTAAGACCACATTCAGCTTTAGAAGGGAAAGTACCAGTAACGCTTCCTGAGCTAGATAAGCTTCCAAACATGCCTGCTAGATGGACAACTCTTATTGGTCTTGCCCAGGATTGGATAAGTAAGCAAACTGCCTAACTTTTGTTTAGCTGAGCCCTTCCTAGCCATCGGCGGAGCGCACTCTTGACAAACCGAACTTGCCAATGGTTTAAAATGGAAATACCAAGGGCTTATTTAGCTATGCCTTCTTTTGTCCTCTTCGCCCTTGTTAAACCTCTCGCTAAACCATTGGCGTGTTTGTCAAGAGCGATGGCGGGTGTCTCAGCTAACCAAAATGGTAGTATGTGTCAGAGATCCTTAGTTTTCATAGAACTTTTGACACTACCTATTAGACTACAAATTTAAAAAATTGGACAAAATATAAATTCGTTCTTCAACTCTTTGCTATGCTTATACAAAATGTAATTGTTTTAATTATACAACAATGATGACTTAAATACTGCCAAAAACTACAATTATTAATTGCCATAAACAAGTACTTCTTAAAGTAGTACCGATAGGAAAATGGGCTTAGCGTTGTAAATCCGCATTTTCCTGCGGAATCCTTAAATGATTAAATTCCTCATCACCGATTAAGTGTGCGTACACAAAAACATGAATGTTAAGCGTATTGATACTCTTTTTGTTGTTTTTCTAAAATTACTGACTCTAAAATTTCAACAATTCTCAGATCGAAGACTCCTTTTTGCTCTTTCAATAAAACAAAGGCTTCTTCATAAGTAAACGATTGTTTATTTTCACGATACTTCCTGGTAGTTGTCAACGCACTAAATGGGGAATAGCCAACCTTTTAACGAAAATATACGCTAAGACATTTATGTTCACAGAGAAGTTATTAAAAAAGTTAGTTTTCGAGGCATATTTTACCTGAATTTAAATAAAGATATTATATGTACAAGATAGACTCTCGGAATAAATGATGAGTTTATCGAAGATTTGTAAAAAATTTACTGGGAATTTCATTAACAGGACAGCAAAGTGATGTGTTTTCATAGTGTTTTCAAAAAAGTGTATACCAAATAAGCCTACGGCTGCTATTTTTTAAAAATGACTAGGCGCTCTTAGAAAAGATGATTTCTTGGATGTTCAAAGTCTCTTTCTGACTACTGTACCAAGCATCTATGTGTTGACACATCATGATTGAATATAAGCGGACATACCACATTTTTGTAGAGCGATGACGCCCAGATTCTAAGTGATAGTCGACTTTTTCTCTTTTGTTCGAACGTTCAACTGAAGTTCTTCGTTTATAAATCAGTTTCCACTTTTCAGAAGACCTCGGTGTTTTAGTGAACAGACGAAGATTATCTTGCTTAAACGTATGAAATGTCCGGCCATACTTCGCTTTAGAACACGGAGTGGAACATGTATTTTTTGTTCCGCAAGCTAGTGGACAACGCCACTTTTGGCGGTTTTGAGATTTGTCAAACCCATTGGGTTTCATTTCCATTCCAATTGGACAAATAGGAACGCCTAGGGGAGAAATCTGAATATCACTTTGCGTACTGAAGTTTTTCTTTGTTCGAACATTAAGATCAATAAATGGTTCCACATTATGATGGTCCAGTAATTCGTAAATCGGTTCTGCATCATGTGCGGCATCGAGAAGGATTTTATCAATTGTGCCCAAGGTGTACCGTTGCGAAAATTCAATTGAACCAACCACTAGGCTGACTGAATCATGCCGGGAAGCAGGATGCAGCCGTGGATATAGCGGCAAGTCGTATTGGCTATCGCTAGTGGATATCATGTAGAGATGATATCCGTTGAAGTACCTCTCCCTTGAACTATCCCAACCTGAGTCGATGTCAGGTTGAGAATATCGACGAGGATGAGTACAATTCGTTAGTCCTTGGGCACTACAATCACAAATAGGTTTGCTCCTTGGGTATCTCGCTGTTTCCACGGGTGTCCCATCTCCAACAACACCAAGGGAATGGGGATCCCCAAGCAAACCCAATCTCGCTGAAACTTCAAGAAATTGAGATTGAAAAAACGCGTATAATTGATCTCCCGGCAATTGTTTTTGTTTTGAGCCATTGCGTAAATGACGATCCACTAATTTTCTAATAATACCAGGGTTTCTAGGAGTTGCTTTTTCACCCTTTTTCGGTTTTTTCTTCTTCTTCTTTTTTCGTTTGAGCTTAATAAAAGGTTTTACATTAGCCTTCTCAAAACCTGATAGCCGTCTGAAGAAGTCATAAAAAGTACCGACACCTGGAACATCCCCAGGTTCAAAGCCGCTAAGGATCGTGTAAAGAGGAACACGATGGAGTTGGTTCACCCATTCTGTAATACTCAGGGTCGGACTTGTCAATAAACACAAAAGATAAGAGCGAAGCATGGAAGCAGGATCACGTGGCTCAGGACCTTTAACTGAATATGAATCATGAAGCCACGTAGTGGTAAACGAAAGATCCGTGATCCATAACTTCGAGATAATAGTCCAATCTTTTTGTACGAGAGTCAGTATACCGCCTGAGTAATGAGTATTTAATTGGTCTAAAACGAAGTTTTGATATGAGATATGTGGTATTAGCGCAGGTTTCATTTAAATCCCCCATTTCACCGTATTGTTAGGAAGTCAATTCCTCCTCGGCGATTATTGGGGTTCCACTAAAAAGTCAAGTGTTTTTTTAGTTTTTTTATGATATTTTTCAACAATTAATTTCCAATTGAAGAAGAAAACTAAAGTAAAAATCCCACCTAGAAATAGGAGGGATACAAATAAATTGGTTCAAGAAAACCTTGAGCCACAAGGCTCGGCAAATGCCGAGAGTCTATCAAGTTAAAAGGAGGGAACAAAATTTGAAATTAATTATTAAGGCAATACTGGTACTTACTGTTTTTTTATATCCAGCATATAGTATCTATACAGCTGCGCAATATAGTGATCCCCAACTAGAACAATTAAAAAAGATTAGTGATTTTAAATTACTAACTCCAAAATCATTATCAGAAAGTTCATTGGAAATTAAAGAGCCCTATCCCTTAAATTTATCTGAGAAAGTGACAATGGTAAGGTTACATTACTTTGAAAATGAAAAGTTGAAAGTAGGAATAACTCAACATCAACTAAATAATTATAAGACCATACAAGAGGAAATTATAGTGAATTTTGGTACAGGCGATGTCGAAATTAAGAAAGTTGCTAAAGAGTTTGTGCCTGATTTTAGTACAGGCGAAAAGGTTAATATA
The DNA here is from genome assembly GCF_001866075.3 of Anaerobacillus isosaccharinicus. GTDB lineage: Bacteria > Bacillota > Bacilli > Bacillales > Anaerobacillaceae > Anaerobacillus > Anaerobacillus isosaccharinicus. The sequence goes on from NZ_CP063356.1 coordinate 4,095,004, forward strand.
AATGGAAATGAGGCAAGGTTTGTACCGTGGGGACAAAAAGAAGGTGAAAATATCCCTGGTGGTATTCTGTTTTGGGGGCAGGAAGGAACATATATTGAAATGGACTCTTCTTCAATAACCAAGAGAGAAATGATAAAAATTGCAAAATCGATGCAATAATTAGAGTAAAAAAAGAAGTCCAATTCACGGACTTCTTTTTTTACTCTAATTATTTATAAACTTTACCAGCTGCTATTGTAACCTGATACCAACCTTCTGTATCATTATTTGTTTTAGACTCCCAAATGAGTTGATAATCCCCACTAGGTACATCGGTAAAAGTCAGTGTACCATTATAATCTCTTGGAATAGACTGTCTTTTATCTGCGCCTGTTTTAGTATGAAGTAACCTCCATTCAATATTTGCTTGCTCTCCTGAATGGATACCGTATTGATTTATTCTTACGTTTACATTACCTGTAGATCCTGTTGGTCTAAAATCAATAAAAATACCATCCCAATCACCACTTTTAGTTGCACTAATTCGATATTGTGTACTTGTGACGCTTGCATACACAGAAAATGGAACCATAAATAATAGAGTTAGTACAATTAGAAACGTTAGCCTCTTTTTACCAAGTACATTTTTAAAATCCATAAAATCATCCTCCTAAAAATTTTATAGACTCTCGGCATTTGCCGAGCCTTGTGGCTCAAGGTTTTCTTGAACCAATTTATTTGTATCCCTCCTATTTCTAGGTGGGATTTTTACTTTAGTTTTCTTCTTCAATTGGAAATTAATTGTTGAAAAATATCATAAAAAAACTAAAAAAACACTTGACTTTTTAGTGGAACCCCAATAATCGCCGAGGAGGAATTGACTTCCTAACAATACGGTGAAATGGGGGATTTAAATGAAACCTGCGCTAATACCACATATCTCATATCAAAACTTCGTTTTAGACCAATTAAATACTCATTACTCAGGCGGTATACTGACTCTCGTACAAAAAGATTGGACTATTATCTCGAAGTTATGGATCACGGATCTTTCGTTTACCACTACGTGGCTTCATGATTCATATTCAGTTAAAGGTCCTGAGCCACGTGATCCTGCTTCCATGCTTCGCTCTTATCTTTTGTGTTTATTGACAAGTCCGACCCTGAGTATTACAGAATGGGTGAACCAACTCCATCGTGTTCCTCTTTACACGATCCTTAGCGGCTTTGAACCTGGGGATGTTCCAGGTGTCGGTACTTTTTATGACTTCTTCAGACGGCTATCAGGTTTTGAGAAGGCTAATGTAAAACCTTTTATTAAGCTCAAACGAAAAAAGAAGAAGAAGAAAAAACCGAAAAAGGGTGAAAAAGCAACTCCTAGAAACCCTGGTATTATTAGAAAATTAGTGGATCGTCATTTACGCAATGGCTCAAAACAAAAACAATTGCCGGGAGATCAATTATACGCGTTTTTTCAATCTCAATTTCTTGAAGTTTCAGCGAGATTGGGTTTGCTTGGGGATCCCCATTCCCTTGGTGTTGTTGGAGATGGGACACCCGTGGAAACAGCGAGATACCCAAGGAGCAAACCTATTTGTGATTGTAGTGCCCAAGGACTAACGAATTGTACTCATCCTCGTCGATATTCTCAACCTGACATCGACTCAGGTTGGGATAGTTCAAGGGAGAGGTACTTCAACGGATATCATCTCTACATGATATCCACTAGCGATAGCCAATACGACTTGCCGCTATATCCACGGCTGCATCCTGCTTCCCGGCATGATTCAGTCAGCCTAGTGGTTGGTTCAATTGAATTTTCGCAACGGTACACCTTGGGCACAATTGATAAAATCCTTCTCGATGCCGCACATGATGCAGAACCGATTTACGAATTACTGGACCATCATAATGTGGAACCATTTATTGATCTTAATGTTCGAACAAAGAAAAACTTCAGTACGCAAAGTGATATTCAGATTTCTCCCCTAGGCGTTCCTATTTGTCCAATTGGAATGGAAATGAAACCCAATGGGTTTGACAAATCTCAAAACCGCCAAAAGTGGCGTTGTCCACTAGCTTGCGGAACAAAAAATACATGTTCCACTCCGTGTTCTAAAGCGAAGTATGGCCGGACATTTCATACGTTTAAGCAAGATAATCTTCGTCTGTTCACTAAAACACCGAGGTCTTCTGAAAAGTGGAAACTGATTTATAAACGAAGAACTTCAGTTGAACGTTCGAACAAAAGAGAAAAAGTCGACTATCACTTAGAATCTGGGCGTCATCGCTCTACAAAAATGTGGTATGTCCGCTTATATTCAATCATGATGTGTCAACACATAGATGCTTGGTACAGTAGTCAGAAAGAGACTTTGAACATCCAAGAAATCATCTTTTCTAAGAGCGCCTAGTCATTTTTAAAAAATAGCAGCCGTAGGCTTATTTGGTATACACTTTTTTGAAAACACTATGAAAACACATCACTTTGCTGTCCTGTTAATGAAATTCCCAGTAAATTTTTTACAAATCTTCGATAAACTCATCATTTATTCCGAGAGTCTATTTTTATTTAATCTATTAATCTAGTGATCTACCATTATAATTACATAAATTACATATTTGGATATAGGGAAAAATGTCTTTTTTTTGTAAATTTAACCAATATATAAGTTTTTGCTAGTACACTTTACCAAAAACTATATTTTTTGTAATGAACAAAATATTTTTTTACATCCTCTATTTTAAAAGGTTTATAGATTACCAAAAATATTTACCAAATGTATTACCAAATACTTTTACAAAAATATACTATCGTAATACAATGAATATAAATAATTGCCTAGGAGGCATTCTTATGTTTATTGGATATGCAAGAGTTTCTTCTGTTGATCAGAATTTAGATCGCCAAATTCTATTACTCACCGAATATGGGTGTGAAAAAATAATACAGGAAAAATTTACTGGAACAGTAAAAATCAGAGATGGACTTAGTTCACTCTTAGATGTAATAAGGAATGGTGATACAGTTATAGTAGAAAGCATTTCACGTTTGGGAAGAAAAACGCTTGATATCCTTTCTATTATTCAATATTTTGATGAAATTGGCGTGAAATTTATATCAATAAAAGAAAAAATGGATACAGGAACATCAACAGGTAAAGCGATGTTTCAAATGATGTGTGTTATTGCAGAGCTAGAAAGGAATTTAATTGTCGAAAGAGTAAAAGAGGGTTTAGAAGCAAGTAAAAGGCGAGGGAAAAAACTAGGAAGACCAAAAATAGATCAAAGTAAAATTGATATTGCTTTGAGAATGTATGACAGTAAAGAATATTCAATCAATGAAATTGTTGATGGCACAGGTGTTTCACAGGGTTCTCTATATCGAGCAATTAATAAAAGAAAAATCCAATAAAAAAGGTGGGAATTCTATGTATGTAAGAGTAAGAGAATTATTAACTCCTGAAGAGCGGTTACAATATATGACTATACCTTCTAATTTAAATGAGTGGGAATTAGGGACATATTTTACTTTTACTCAATATGACATAGATGTTATTAAAAGACACCGAAGAGATTACAACCGATTAGGATTTGCTATTCAACTTTGTTTATTACGATATCTTGGATGGACTATATCTGATATTAAAGACATACCAGAAGAAATAGTAAAATATGTTGCTAAGCAAATTGGTGTAAATACGGGAGAATATAGCTCATATTTTAAAAGAGAAGCAACGAAATATGAACATTTGCAAACAATCCGTGAAGAATATGGTTTCTCAACCTTTACACTTAGTGACTATCGGTCACTTTCAAAGTATTTATTCCCTCACGCCATGGAAAATGGGAACGCTACTCACTTAATTCAGACTGCTCTAGAGCAATTACGTAAACAAAAAAAGATCTTACCTGCCATGGCGACGATTGAAAGATCTGTATGGGAAGTGCGTAAGAGAGCAGAAGAAAAAATATATAAACTACTTGGGGCATCACTCACTGCATCTCAAATCGAAAAACTTGACCTAATTTTATCCACTATGCCCAATAGCCACAAAACATTTCTCGCCTGGTTAAAAGAAACACCAGGAAACTTTTCACCGGATTCTTTTTTAAGAGTTATTGAAAAATTGGAGTATATAAGAAATTTAAAGCTCCACATTAATACTGAAAATTTACACCCAAATCGTCTGCGCCAACTTTCGAGGGTTGGTGCAAGGTATGAACCACACTCTTTCAGACGATTTAGAAATCAAAAGAAATATGCAATTTTAATTACATATCTCCTCGAACTAGTCCAAGACTTAACTGACCAAGCATTTGAAATACATGACCGGCAAATCATGTCATTGCTCTCTAAAGGAAGAAAAGCACAAGAAGAAATTCAGAAACACAATGGAAAGACAATTAATGAAAAAGTTGTGCAATTTGCTGATCTAGGTTCTGCTCTAATAAAAGCAAAAAAAGAAGGTATTGACCCTTTTATTGAATTAGAATTAGTTATGCCATGGGACAAGCTTGTAGCCTCAGTAGAAGAGGCTAAACAGTTAGCACGCCCTATTGATTACGATTATTTAGACTTATTGGAAAAGAAATTTTATAAACTCCGGAAATATACGCCCACACTACTAAAATCACTAGAATTTCGTTCTAACAAATCTGCAGAACCATTAATGAGAGCGATTGATGTAGTTCGAGAAATGAATGAGACTGGAAAACGTAAAGTTCCTGAAGGAGCTCCTCTTGATTTTGTTTCTAACCGCTGGCAAAAACATGTTTATGATGAAGATGGAACAATTAATCGTCATTACTATGAGATGGCTGTATTAACAGAACTTAGAAACTTTGTTCGTTCTGGTGATGTGTCGATCATTGGTAGCCGCCAATATAAAGATTTTGATGAGTACCTTATATCCACTGAAGAATGGGAACAAATAAAGCCAACCCAAACCAAATTGGCTGTGAGTTCCTCTGAAAATGATTATTTAGATGAACGAATAAACTCCCTTCAAAGACGTTTGGAATGGGTATCTAATAATGTTGAACATTTGGAAGGAGTTAATTTAGAAAATGGCCGCCTTCGTATTGATCGTTTAGAGAAAGATGTTCCAGATGAGGCACGGACTTTTAGTTTATCACTTTATGAAATGTTACCACGAATAAAACTAACAGATTTGTTGATGGAGGTTGCTAATTGGACTGGATTTCATGAGCAGTTTGTTCATGCATCAACTAACAGAGGTCCGAATGAAGATGAAACTAAAATTCTAATGGCTACCATAATGGCAATGGGGACAAATGTTGGATTAACAAAAATGGCAGAAGCAACACCAGGTATTTCTTATCGACAAATGGCAAATACAGCTCAATGGAGACTTTATGAAGATGCAATGAACAAAGCACAAGCAGTACTTGTTAATTTTCATCATCAACTATTTTTGTCATCTTATTGGGGTGATGGAACTACCTCTTCTTCTGATGGTATGCGCGTACAAATTGGTGTAGCATCCCTATATGCAGATGCTAATCCACACTATGGTACAGGTAAAGGTGCTACAATTTATAGGTTTGTAAGTGACCAATTCTCAAGCTTTTACACTAAGGTAATAAATACAAATGCTAGAGATGCAGTTCATGTGATTGATGGGCTACTTCATCACGAAACTGATCTCGCAATAGAAGAACATTACACCGATACAGCCGGATACACAGATCAAGTATTTGGGTTGAGTCATTTGCTAGGATATCGCTTTGCCCCTAGACTTCGTGACTTAGGAGATTCTAAATTATACACCATTGGAAAATCTAATCAGTTTCCAAAATTAGAAAAGTTGTTAAGGGGGCAAATAAATACAAAAATCATTAAAGAAAATTATGATGATGTACTTCGACTTGCTCACTCTATCCGTGAAGGTACTGTTTCCGCATCGCTAATCATGGGTAAATTAGGATCTTACGCACGACAAAATAGATTATCGACTGCACTTAGAGAAATGGGGAAAATCGAAAAAACTATTTTTATTCTTGATTACGTTTCAAGCGAAACCCTTCGGCGTAAAATTCATCGAGGATTAAATAAAGGAGAAGCAATGAATGCGTTAGCTAGGGGGATTTTTTTTGGTAAACGTGGAGAACTGAGGGAAAAAGCATTGCAAGACCAATTACAGAGGGCTAGTGCACTAAATATTATTATAAATGCTATTAGCGTATGGAATACCGTATACCTAGCCAAAGCAGTTGAATACCGAAAGAACCAGCTAACATTTAATGATGAATTTTTAAAGCATATTTCTCCACTAGGATGGGAGCATATCAACTTTTTAGGAGAATATAAGTTTGATAAGAATAATTTAACTACATTAAATTCTTTACGGCCATTAAATAGTAAAATTTATTGAAGAAAAAAGCCTAAATTTCTTAGAGTAAAATATTTAGGCTTTTTTCTGAAAAATAGGTCTTAGAGTATATTTTGGTTAAAATGTTGTCCCGACCCCTAATAGTTAACGGTGGTCAAATTAGTCTGATAGCTAAATAAAATATATCAGTAACAGTGGGCTTGTTTTTTTCCAAGCCCCTCTTATTTTTTTGCATGAAAATAGTTGACGGAGTTCAACTATTTTCAACAAAATAAATCTACTTCCCCACGTTATTACTCACTCTTCCTTCGCGATTACAACTCTACTAATTAAGAAACTAAAGACACTGGATAGAAAAAGTAGCACTAGATAATGAAACATATTAAAGGTCAAATACCAATTAAATACTACACTATAATAGATAACCGTGTTTGGAAGTATTGCTCCGACCAAAACAATGATCATTCCTCTTATAGCGCCAAATCCCAATTTCGCATAGTTCTTCCTTTGAATTAACAAGGTTAATAGGCCAACAATAATACAACTAACAATATAAAAAATTACTAGCAATTAAATACCCTCCTTCTAATTCCATAGACTCTCGGCATTTGCCGAGCCTTGTGGCTCAAGGTTTTCTTGAACCAATTTATTTGTATCCCTCCTATTTCTAGGTGGGATTTTTACTTTAGATTTCTTTTTCAATTGGGAATTAATTGTTGAAAAATATCATAAAAAAACTAAAAAAACACTTGACTTTTTAGTGCAACCCCAATAATCGCCGAGGAGGAATTGACTTCCTAACAATACGGTGAAATGGGGGATTTAAATGAAACCTACGCTAATACCACATATCTCATATCAAAACTTCGTTTTAGACCAACTAAATACTCATTACTCAGGCGGTATACTGACTCTCGTACGAAAAGATTGGACTATTATCTCAAAGTTATGGATCACGGATCTTTCTTTTACTACTACTTGGCTTCATGATTTATATTCAGTTAAAGGTCCTGAGCCACGTGATCCTGCTTCCATGCTTCGCTCTTATCTTTTGTGTTTATTGACAAGTCCGACCCTGAGTATTACAGAATGGGTGAACCAACTCCATCGTGTTCCTCTTTACACGATCCTTAGCGGCTTTGAACCTGGGGATGTTCCAGGGGTCGGTACTTTTTATGACTTCTTCAGACGGCTATCAGGTTTTGAGAAGGCTAATGTAAAACCTTTTATTAAGCTCAAACGAAAAAAGAAGCAGAAGAAAAAACCGAAAAAGGGTGAAAAAGCAACTCCTAGAAACCCTGGTATTATTAGAAAATTAGTAGATCGTCATTTACGCCATGGTTCAAAACAAAAACAATTGCCGGGAGATCAATTATACGCGTTTTTTCAATCTCAATTTCTTGAGGTTTCAGCGAGATTGGGTTTGCTTGGAGATCCCCATTCCCTTGGTGTTGTTGGAGATGGGACACCTGTGGAAACAGCGAGTTACCCAAGAAGCAAACCTATTTGTGATTGTAGTGCCCAAGGACTAACGAATTGTACTCATCCTCGTCGATATTCTCAACCTGACATCGACTCAGGTTGGGATAGTTCAAGGGAGAGGTACTTCAACGGATATCATCTCTACATGATATCCACTAGCGATAGCCGATTCGACTTACCGCTATATCCACGGCTACATCCTGCTTCCCGGCATGATTCAGTCAGCCTAGTGGTTAGCTCAATTGAATTTTCGCAACGGTACACCTTGGGCACAATTGATAAAATCCTTCTCGATGCCGCACATGATGCAGAACCGATTTACGAATTACTGGACCATCATAATGTGGAACCATTTATTGATCTTAATGTTCGAACAAAGAAAAACTTCAGTACGCAAAGTGATATTCAGATTTCTCCCCTAGGCGTTCCTATTTGTCCAATTGGAATGGAAATGAAACCCAATGGGTTTGACAAATCTCAAAACCGCCAAAAGTGGCGTTGTCCACTAGCTTGCGGAACAAAAAATACATGTTCCACTCCGTGTTCTAAAGCGAAGTATGGCCGGACATTTCATACGTTTAAGCAAGATAATCTTCGTCTGTTCACTAAAACACCGAGGTCTTCTGAAAAGTGGAAACTGATTTATAAACGAAGAACTTCAGTTGAACGTTCGAACAAAAGAGAAAAAGTCGACTATCACTTAGAATCTGGGCGTCATCGCTCTACAAAAATGTGGTATGTCCGCTTATATTCAATCATGATGTGTCAACACATAGATGCTTGGTACAGTAGTCAGAAAGAGACTTTGAACATCCAAGAAATCATCTTTTCTAAGAGCGCCTAGTCATTTTTAAAAAATAGCAGCCGTAGGCTTATTTGGTATACACTTTTTTGAAAACACTATGAAAACACATCACTTTGCTGTCCTGTTAATGAAATTCCCAGTAAATTTTTTACAAATCTTCGATAAACTCATCATTTATTCCGAGAGTCTATTTCCTAATTTTAACATAATCCTCCGCTTGCATTGCTTTCTCTTTTATAAAACGAAGAGAGAACCTTTTTTAAGTCCTCTCAGGATCGTATTAGTTTTCAACTGCAAGTCTCAACTCTTCAAACCATTGAATAGTTAAAGCTTTTTCTTTTGAATTAATGAATAAATACTCTTCACCTTTTTGAATGTAAATAAATGGTGGATTGTCACGATATAAAAATAACCTTCCGTTACCTAAGCCTTCAAGACGAAATCGTCCTTTTAACCTTTCATTTAAAGCGTAACCATTCGTTCTCATTTGAACTTTTGGAAGTTTGTCTACTAGCTCAAAACTAGTTAACTCCTCTAAAGGCCATTCTACACCGTAGGTACCACTTACTTGCAATTCATTTTCCTTTATTGTCAGTTCATTTGCGCTGCCACCAACTGAAATTGCAGCACCAATTACTCCAATTGTAAACACCATCGTTACGAATAAGATGATGACATTTCTTTTCCTCGTTCTTTCTAGATCAAGCTTTGAAATGTAAAATAAATAGGCAAATAAATAAATCGTCATCACAACCCAAGAAAATAAGATCGCGTTTGAAACGTTAATAAAGTGAAGAACTAGACCTCCTAGCAAAATAAATCCTGAGTGAACCAATCCTCTTCCAGAAGCTTGAGGGTAACCATTTTTTATTAATTCCTGTTGTTCTTCTTCTGATTTCATCGCAAATCCTGAAATGAGACCATATGCTTCTTTTTTAAGAATAAGATACCCAAATAAGAAAAACATGCCGACCATCATAAGTTGAACCAATATTAGTACTATCACTTTTTCCAACACCTCACAATCACCAAATAATTCTTAAAAGAGGTTTTTAAAAATTTTTAAGAAAATCCTCGGTAAATAAACTAGACTTCGAGTAAAAGTTCATAAAACCAGTAGCCATCACCTGAGTGATCTTTCCTTTTTCGATTTTTTTCCACCTCTTCACCTTATCTGAATAACCGCTTTTGATCTTTCGTTTTCAAATAAAGCCTTAAAGTTGTTCTCACATTTATTTACGAAAAAAAATGCAATAGTTCCATTTTTATAATTAGAATGTTAATTTAGTTTAAGCAAACCCCTAAATCATTAATATCTCGCGAATATCATCTTCTGTTAGTGTTGTTGAAGTTTTCTCATCGATAATCTGCTCAATGAGATGTCGTTTTTTCTCTTGCAGTTCATCAATCTTTTCTTCAATTGAACCACGAGTAACTAGCTTTATAACCTGAACAACGTTTGTCTGACCAATGCGATGGGCACGATCTGCCGCTTGTTCCTCAACTGCTGGATTCCACCAAAGGTCATAAAGAATGACGGTGTCGGCTCCTGTTAAATTAAGTCCTGTCCCTCCAGCTTTTAAGGAAATTAGAAATAAATCACGTTCGCCTGAATTAAATCGAGTACAAGTTTCCACCCTTTCCTCTGATGGCGTTTGGCCATCTAAGTAGAAAAATGCCCTTCCTTGATCCGCTAGTTCTCTACTAATTAAACCAAGCATTTTCGTAAATTGGGAAAAAATTAAGACTCTGCGACCAGAAAGCTTTGCTTCTTCTAAAATTTGTAACAGCAGTTCAAATTTCGCGGAACTTCCTTTGTAGCTGTCAACAAATAAGGCTGGGTGACAACAAATTTGCCTTAGCCGCGTTAACCCTGCCAGGATTTTAATCTTATTTTTTCGGATTGTATCCTTGTCTAGATGCTTTAGTGTGTCATTCTTTAGCTTCGCTAAATATGCAGCATAAAGCTTTTTCTGTTCAGCAAGTAACTCCACTCTTTGGGTTAGTTCAATTTTTTCAGGGAGCTCTAAAAGAACATCTTCTTTCATTCTTCTTAGTAAAAATGGACGGATCCGCCTTGCTATTGTTTTCCTTGTCAAATTACTATATTGCTTTAAGCCTTGGAAAAGTTCAGGAAAGACGACATGAAAGATAGACCATAGCTCTTCTAATGAATTTTCGACCGGTGTACCAGTAAGGGCGAAGCGTTGACTCGCTTGAATTTTTTTCACAGCACGGGCAGTTTGCGTGACTGGATTTTTGAACGCTTGTGCCTCGTCAAAAAACACAGTGTGAAAGTTCTGTTTTTCAAACCACTTAATGTCTCGCCGTAGTAGTGGATAAGAAATAATGAGAACATCACAATCGGTCATATCCTTTTGGATCTTCATCCGCTCGTGCTTTTGGCCATCAACGACAACAGCTTGTATATCTGGTGCAAATTTCATTAATTCACTAAGCCAGTTATACGTCAATGATGACGGACAAACAATCAGCACTGGTTGCTTTTTTTCACGGATTTCAGGAAGCGCAGAAACAATGAATGTTATGCTTTGCAGCGTTTTTCCAAGTCCCATATCATCGGCGAGGATGCCGCCAAACCCAAGACTTGCAAGTTGCTTCATCCATTTGAAGCCATGAATTTGGTAGTCCCTTAAAGTTAATTTTAGACTCTCTGGCACCTCGAAACCCAATCGCTCTGGATGGCGTATTTTTTCTAAAAATTGAGTAAACGATTCCTCGATTGTGAATAGACTACCTTCGTTAACCGAGTCAATGAGTTGAAGCCCTCTTACGATTGGTAGATTTAACGTACTCTCGAGATCTTCTTTTTGGATGGGCAAAGCCTGTAAAAACTGTTGCATTTCTTCAAATTCTTTTGTTTCTAGCGACATAAGCGATCCATTACGGAGGCGATAATACTTCCGTTTTTCTTCTAGGGCCTCTAACACCTCACGAATATCATTTTCAGGAATGCCATCCAGCTCAAATTTAAATTCAAGCCAATTGGTTCTTTCTTTTTGCAACTTAATCCTAATTCGAGGTGGGATATTCCCTTTGAAAATCCTCATTTTTACAGCAGTCGTTGCGTAGATTTGAACAAATTTTTGCAGCTTAGGGACGACACTATTTAAAAACTGATATTCCAATTCTTCATTATGCAACAAGTATCCGCCGTCTGTTTTGGCAAACGAACTTTCCTCCATCATTTCAAGAATGACTTCTTCTTTTTCATAATCTCTAATTAGTGCTGACCCCGATTTTGGTTCTCGACTTTCTAGAGGGTTTAGAACAATATGTTCATAATGAAATTCCAGTCCTGCAAGAAGTTTGTTGTTTACACGATCCAAGAATAATTTGGCACTCAACGGTTTTTTCACAAGCTCGTGGGCAATGGCACTTGAAATGTGAAACTCACCTAGTCGTCTAAGACCTGGTACGACTTTTTCCAGAAAAAAATGACTTTGTTCATTTGGAATTGGAATTCGATTGGTTCCTGAAGCTTCCAACATCACCTTTAAATCAGAGAGTCGTTTGCAATCGTCAGCTTTCAGTTGAGAAAGTTTTCCATCAGCTAACACGGATTGATAGGAGCTTAAAACAACCATTTGCTTCAATCCATCTATTATTAATTGAAAACCTTTGTCTTCAGCTTTATTAAAGTCAAACCTTAATGAGAGTTGCTCTTTTGAGCGATTGAGCCCTTCGAAAATATTGCCTCCGTATTCTAGCTTTACGAGTGGCGCTCTCTCAAGTAACGGCACAAGCCTGTCCCAATAAGATGGAGAAATTAACAATTGATGGCTTGGGTTAGCCAGTAGCGACTCATCATTAGAAATTTTTTCATCAACAACGTTTTGAGCCAGCTCCATCATTACCGCATCTGTTTCCATTGAAAAACAATGGATGTTTGGATCGTAAGTAAAGAGATTAGAGAGTTTAATAGGGAGTCCTTTTTTTACATGCGCTAGAAAAGCTCTAACATTTTCAACGTTCGTTTGTCCAACCCGAACTTCTACTGCAAGCATTTGTTGTTCCTTACCAACCGGTTTCCATGTAAACTGAGCATCGATGACTTGTCTTTTTTCAAAATGAAGCTGGTGACCACTTTTTCGAATTGGTTGATCATCAAATAAGGTTAGCAAGCCATTTGTCAATACTTGATCAGATCCCGGATTGAGACTGATAGGAGTCGCCCCATTTCGCTGTTGGGCATAGATTGAAAGTAAAACAGCCGCAATATGCTGACAATCCTTATCGAAGGAGGCGAGCTTCGGGCAGCTACATTTCGACTGTAAATCTCCGTTACGATCTTTTTTGAGCGTGACATGAAAATCTTCTTTCCCGGTAACGGTTGCAAAAGTCTGATCGGAACTAGATTGTTGAAAGCTTACTTTGTTTGCACGAAAAAATGAATCCCCTCTTTTGAAGGAGACCGTTCCACACATATCTTCTATGATCTTTTTAGTTAACTTTATATTCACTTAGTTCGCTCCTTCCTCGGGATGCCCGTCATTTTAATACCGATACTGAAAAGCAGTTATTTCGATTGTATCATACGGGGGGCATAAAGTTTAACACGACACCTTCCTTTTGAACAAAAAAACACCCATTCCATATTAATAGTAATGGAGTGGGTGAGTTAGGCTTTGAAAATGCAAAAAAGGACTCTAAAATAGAGTCCTTTTATAATTATGCTTTGTTAACGTTAGTAGCTTGAAGTCCACGTTGACCTTGCTCTGTGTCAAATGTAACTCTTTGGCCTTCGTCTAAAGATTTAAATCCTTCGCCTTGGATAGCTGAGAAATGTACGAATACGTCTTCTCCACCTTCAACCTCGATGAAACCAAAACCTTTTTCTGCGTTAAACCATTTTACTGTACCTTGTTGCATGTGTGTTTCCTCCTGTTGTGGATATTTATCCACGTTTTATTACTATAGTTGCTCAATTAGATATCAAAGGCGAAAAGTTTAAACACTTATTCATTGCCATACCGCTGAACAAAAATAATTCTTACTTAGAATAACAGATAAATCTTGGAAAAGCAAATTGTATTTTAAAATTATTTTTTAAAAGTTATTTAACGCTGTTAAACCAGAGACATTTAATCAATGAATGAGATGCAAATCGTTTATTGATAGCAATATAAATCATGGGGTAAATAAGTTTTCCACTGTACTAAGAGTAAAAAAACTTGCATTCCTTGTCTAGCCGAGTATAAAATATTTTAAGTGGAATATTTTCATTTCTCATATTTTTCGGAAATTTAGGGTATACAGTTATTTAAAAATTATTGAGGTCAACTTCCTCCTTTATTAGCTGTTTTCCTATTTTTATTCTCGTTTAAAGAAATAATTTTGACCAATACTTAAATGTAAACTTACATAAAAATCAAATTCTATCCATTAGAAGATTAAGAAAAAGGAGCTAAAAAATGTTAACTAATCATTTAGATTTTAGACTTGAGCCAAGAATTTTAGAGTTATACGAAACTCATAAAGAAAGATCAGAGAAAATTGATTGGGGCTATCATGATTACCTCCCATGGGACAAGGCCCAAGATTTTCGTAGAGTCCCTTGGGATGAAAGCCAAGTAACGTTGCCAAAAGGTATTATTACTGCTGTTGAGACAGCATTACTAACTGAAGTGAATTTACCATGGTTTACTTCTCATTTAGATCAAACGTTCAAAGGTTCTCTAACTTGTATCCGTGATTTCGTTCATACTTGGACAGCTGAAGAAGATCAACATTCAAATCTTCTTGAGACTTATTTATTAATTACACGAAATGTTGATCCAAAACGACTACATCAGCTTCATAAGCAAACGGTGGAAATGGGTTGGAGTCCTGATTATGAAACGCCTTTTGAAACGATGGTCTATACTTCATTACAAGAATTGGCAACGATGGTGTTTTATAATAATGTCGCTAAAGAAGCGAAAGCATACGATAAAGATTTAGATCAACTATTAAAAAGACTCGCTAAAGATGAAACACTCCATTATGCTTTTTACCGTGATGTCATTAAATATCATTTAGAGTTAGAACCGAACTATTGTTATTACTTAGGGAAGGTTATCATGAATTTTCAAATGCCTGGAACGGTCATGCCAGACTTTGAAGATCGAATGTCAATTATCGCTAAAGAAGCAAATTATGGTCCGTTAGAATATTTTGATCAAGTGTTAGAAGCAATCATTGAATATTGGGAAATTGAAAAACTAAGACCAATCGCTCCAGAAGCTGAAAAAGCAAGGCTAGAGATTCTTGAATACCATCGAAGAATGAAGCGAATTAGAGATCGTTTTTATAATAAAAAAGCTAAATAAAATAAGGCCTCTCCCCCACTTGCTGTTTTTTCACATGGGGGGTAGGCCTTTTTTTAAAGGTTAATTAAAAAAATACATTTTTCTAGAATTTTCGAGTTTTTTCGACTATATTTAAGTGGGGATAAACTTATATGCAATGAAAGGAGTACAACTTTGACTGAAACCTTACTGATAAACTTTCTTATTCTACTTTTACCAGTTTTAATTTATTTGATTTTTCTTGAAAATAAAATCAGCTTAACTAATAAAAATTTCCTTCTCTTACTTGGGGCAATTACAACGATTCTTTGCATGAGTTATCCAATCAGATTAGAACTTGGCTTCACTTTTGACTTGCGGTATTTCCCTTTTATCATCGCTTCACTTTACGGGGGTTACAAGGTTGGCTTCCCACTATATATAGTTATAAATGTTTATCGTTTAATGATCGGAGGACCCGGTGTCTTACAGTCATTCATTTTGTCGACGGTTATTTTTCTTTTGGTGCCATTATTGCATAAAAAATTTGTGAGCTTAAGTTCACCAAAAAAAGTAGGCTGCGCTGCCATGGTCGCGCTAGGTATTATTCTTGTCTTTATTTCTACATTAACAATGTATTATGAAACATTAAATCATGAATATTGGATAGTTTCTATTAATGCAATCACTATTTATGTAGTTTGCATGACTTTAATCATGATCTTAGTTGAGCAAATTCGCCAAAACTTATTAAAACGAGAAAAACTGATCCAAGCTGAACAAATGAATGTCATTAATAACTTGTCGGCAAGCGTATCACACGAGATTAGAAATCCTCTTACCGTAACAAGTGGTTTTCTGCAACTTTTAAATCAATCAAAGACGATTTCAGGTGATGACAAACGATATGTTGAGTGGGCCTTAAAGGAGTTAAATCGCGCTGAAAAAATAGTTAGTGATTTTCTTGCGTTAGGTAAACCTCAATCACAAAACATGGTTCAATCTAACTTCAAAGAAGAAGCAGAATATGTTAAGGAAATCATCACTCCCTATGCCAACCTTCACGAAGTTACGGTACAATTAAGTTTCAATAATGAGCTAACAATAGAATATGATAAGAACCAAGTTCAACAATGCTTACTTAATCTTTATAAAAATGGCATTGAGTCAATGAAGGACAAAGGCGGCACATTAAGTGTAGACGTTTCCAGTCAAGGACATCGAATTTTAATCAAAATCGAGGATAACGGTGTTGGAATGACTAAAGAGGATATTAGTCGCCTCGGTAAGCCTTATTATTCTACGAAAGTTGAAGGAACTGGACTTGGCATGTTCATGGTTTACAATACAATTACAAAACTCGGCGGAAAAATAGACGTTCAAAGCGAACAAGGAAAAGGCACTACCTTTCATATCGCCATTCCAGTTTAGTTTATGGGTGTCAGACACCCCAAAAAGACAAAAACCCCTTAAATGTCTTTATGGATCGGACATTTAAGGGGTTTTTTCTCACTCATTCTCTTTAATTAACTTTTTCCAAGCTGTAATTCCGCCCTCTAAAACAACAACATTGTAATCTTTATCTGCTAGAATTTTTGCACATTTGGTAGCTGAATTCCCTGTTGTACATGTCACAATAACCTCTTTATCATCTGGTAAAAATTGGATCTTATCTTCGGTTGATGCTTCAGCCTTAAAAATTTCTGTTTTAACGATATTTCGTACCTCTAGCCTTGGATCTTCAATGTGAAATTGACTGAACTTCTCTTTTGCACGAACATCAAGAAGGAATACGTTTTCTTCCTTTTTTAATTTCTCACGTAACTCTGCTGCTGAAATCATTCGTATTGGCATGATTACTAACTCCCTTTTCCTCAATTTAACTAGACTGTTCTTGTGCATATTTCGGTTGTTCTTTTGGTAAGAAAGTTGCAACTAGGATTACGCATATGACTGCAATCATCGCTAAGATCATGAACACAGAATGAAGTCCTGCGCCAAGGACTTCAGGAGCTACATCCGTCCCGTTATTCGTTTGCCCACCAATATGCTGATTTAACACTGCTCCTAACACCGCAATTCCTAACGTTTGTCCTAGTGTACGTAAAAATGCGTTAGATGACGCTGCTGCTCCGCGGTTGTTCCAATCAACAGACGATTGAACGATAACGGTAAAAATTGTAAATGACAAACCAAACCCTAAGCCAATAAAAAACATAATAGTCACAAGCAGAAAATTAGATGTTTCACTTGAAATAAAAGCTAACGCAGTTGTACCTAACGCAATTAAAATGACTCCTGCTAAGGATATTGGTTTTGTCCCCAATTTTACAATGAACCGTCCGCTAAAAAATGCACCGATTGGCCAACCAAGTGACATAGGGATTAATGTTAACCCTGACGAAGTAGCCGCTAAAAGCAACACACCTTGAACCCAAAGGGGTAAATACGCCGTCAACCCAATTAAGATGGCACCGAGTAATAGTCCACTTAAATTTACAATTAATAAATGGCGATTTCTGAATAATTGAAATGGTAACATTGGTTCTGTAACCTTTAATTGAAAAATGATAAAAATAGATAAGAACACAAATGCGATACCAAACAAGGTGAACATCAAAGGTTCGTTCCAAGCAATTTCATTTCCTCCAGAGAGAAGTGCATAAAGCAGTGCAGTCGTTCCAATGATGAAAGTAATTGCCCCACCATAATCGATTGAACGTTTTCGTTTCTCAATTTTTTCTTCTAAGTACTTCCAGATAAGATACATCGCTATAAGTCCGAATGGAATATTAATGTAAAAAATCCAATTCCATGTTAAATAATCAACAAAAAATCCACCTACAAGCGGTCCGAAAATTCCGGCAATACCCCAAATCGAACCAATAATTGCTTGTGCTTTTGCTCGTTGTTCGTATTTAAAGACATCGCCAACAATTGTAAATGTCATTGGCATTAATGCACCTGCACCAATCCCTTGAATGGCACGAAACAAAATCAGTTGTTCCATTGATTGCGATAATCCACACAATGCAGACCCGATTAAAAATAAAGTAGCTCCAGTAATAAATATTTTTTTTCTGCCAAACAAATCTGCCAGCTTTCCAAAGATAGGTGTCATAACAGCGTAAGTTAATAAATAAATAGCAAAAACCCAACTGATTAAATCTAGCCCACCGAGATCCTTTGTAATAACCGGCATAGCAGTACTAATGACAGTTACCTCAATGGCGGCTAGAAAGGTGGCGATAACGAGTGCAATTGTAATATTACGTTGATACTGGTTCATAGTCGTCCTTTCTTTTCTTAAAAAATTTTTGTTAAGAGGTGATAAAATTTAACATCGCCTCTTTTCAAATAATTATATCAATTTTTTGCTGGTACCAATAATAAATTGATTTTTGCTAGAGAACTAGAACACTTCTTCATTTTAAAAACAACTACATTTTT
Source organism: Anaerobacillus isosaccharinicus (assembly GCF_001866075.3). GTDB lineage: Bacteria > Bacillota > Bacilli > Bacillales > Anaerobacillaceae > Anaerobacillus > Anaerobacillus isosaccharinicus. The sequence continues at coordinate 4,113,366 of NZ_CP063356.1, forward strand.
TACGTCCAGACAAATGTTACTCACCATTATGATTTACAACTCCTTAACGAATGGTCAGAAAAGGATTCATACTTCTAGATCACCCCACTTGGAGAAAATACAAAATTGTAAAATATATGTTAATTTCACTTGAATTTAGAGGAGAATTAACATAGTAAGCGAATTTTACTAATATTACTTTAGAAGAGGTGTTCGATATGGCTAACAATACATTGATTTTTGCCCATAGAGGTTCTGCAGGTACACATCCAGAAAATACAATGGAAGCATTTATAGCTGCTTTCCAAGCAGGTGCAAATGGTATTGAACTAGATGTTCAGCTTTCGAAGGATTTGGTTCCCATTATCATTCACGACGAATCTCTTGAGCGCACGACGAACGGAACAGGGTTGGTAAAAGATTTTACTTTAGAAGAACTACAAAAGCTTGATGCAGGTAGCTGGTTTGATCCATCATTTTCAACTGCAACCATACCCACTTTAGAGGAGCTTCTTGAGTGGATCTTAACTACTCCCCTCATTCTTAATATTGAATTAAAAAATGGGCTTGTTCGTTATGAAGGTATTGAAAAAATAGTTTTGGAGCTCATTGAAAAATTTGATTTACTCGATCGTGTGATCATATCCTCTTTCAATCACTACAGTCTTGTGGAGGTACGTAAACTTAACAGTCGAGTTGAAACAGCTATTTTATTCATGGAAGGCATCTATGAGCCATGGAATTATGCAAGAAGTATTGGTGCGCAGGGGTTGCATTGCTTTTTACCAGTAGCAGTTCCTGAACTTATCATGGGAGCTTCCAAAGCACAAATGCCAGTTCGACCATTTACAGTTAATGAGGATGCCCATATCGTCTCTTTAATCAAAGGAGGTTGTTCCGCTATAATTACTGACTGGCCTGAGAAAGCGGTTAAAATTCGCGGAAGTATCTAAGTGGAGTTCAATTAAATTGGCACTACTAATTAAAAACTAGTTATCGTCACAGTGCACTAAAAGTGAAGTAATGAAAAATCGGTGGAGGTGGCTGAAAGTGGATAAACATTTTTCCTACGGTAAGATTTTTGTTATTGGTAGTGGTTTTTTTGCTTTAATGCTCGTTTGGACGTTTTATAATGCTTATATGCCACTAATTCTGGGTGATTATATTGAAAGTCGTGCGATCCGCGGTGCAATCATGGGCCTAGACAACTTACTTGCAGTCCTTCTCATTCCGATTATTGGCGCATGGTCTGATCGACTTGACACAAAAATCGGAAACAGGCTTCCTTTTCTTGTCGTCGGTATGCCAATTGCAGCTTTCTTTTTTATTCTCATTCCCTATGGCGCTGCCATCACATTGTGGGTGCTTCTTGTTGTTGATATCGTTTTTTTACTAGCTATGACCATTTACAGAGCCCCAGTTATTGCCCTAATGCCCGATCATACACCATCAGAGAAGCGCTCAACAGCAAATGGAATTATAAACTTTATGGGTGGAATTGGGGCAATTGTCGCGTTATTTGGTTTATCGACATTGTATGGTATTGATAGAGCTTATCCGTTTATTGTGGCTGGATTGTTACTATTTTTAGCGTTTATGTTGCTCTATTTCACAGTAGATCGACAACCTGCTTTTGCTGCAAATACTAGTGAAGAATTAGAAGAGTCACAAGCAGCAAACTCTTTTTTTCATGGAATTCGCCTTCTAAAAAAAGCAGAATTCAGAGGCCATCTCTTTATATTAATTGCTATTTTCATTTATTTTATTGGTTTTACAGGTATCGAAGCCCTATTTACAGTTTATGCTGTAGAGCATTTGAATATGGAAGAAAGTGCTGCTGGCTTTACTCTTGGCTTTTTCAGTCTAGCCTTTGTTCTTTTTGCAATCCCCGCAGGACTTTTAGGAAGTAAACGAGGAAAAGCTCCGATGATGCTACTTGGACTGATTATTTTACCATTAATTTTCATTAGCATCCCTCTACTGCCTTTTCTAAACGAATTTGTATCTTGGATTAACGAAATTATTTTGTTACAAATTACTCTTTTTGCCGCAGGGGTGGCGTGGGCCTTTATTAATGTTCAAGCGTATCCATTAGTCGCGGATTTGGGTGGAAAAAATAGAATTGTTTTTTTTACTGGGTTATACTACTTATTTTCAATGTCGTCTGCCATAGTGGCTCCTGCTATATTAGGTCTGTTAATGGATTTATTTTCCCACCCGGCACTATTTTATGGTGCAGCAGCTAGCTTTTTTGTTGCATTCTTCTTTTTGAGGAAAGGAAGTAAAATCATGACGGCTTAGCAGCAGTTTGTTTTAAAATCTCAATTATCTTAATATTTAATATTGTTGGTTTAAGTTAAAATCTGTTCTATAATTCCAAGTTCTTACTTGTGTTTTTTCCATTCCTCCAGTTATTTGAACCGCGAAGGAGGAATGGTTTCACCTCATTTTAATACCAATTTTCCCGTGACAAGCTATTTGTGATCTATTATAATATTCATAAATGAAGGGAGGTGTTAATAATGGAAGATCTTTTAAAGGAAATTTTAAATCAAGTAAGTGGAATGCGAACAGATATTTCAGCGATGAAAGGTGATATTACTGATCTTAAGTCTGAACAAGCTGAAATGCATAAGGACATTACTAATCTAAGCTCTGAACAATCCGAAATGCGTAAAGATATCAATACGATGAAAGGTGATATCAAAAATCTAAGCTCAGAACAAACTGAAATGCGTAAAGATATCAATACGATGAAAGGTGATATCAAAAATCTAAGCTCAGAACAAGCTGAAATGCATAAGGACATTACTAATCTAAGCTCTGAACAATCCGAAATACGTAAAGAAGTGGCATTTTACTATGGTAGTATCATGAAAAAGTTAGATGAAACAAAAATTGAATTAAGTAGTGAAATTAATCATTTTTCAACAATACAAAAACAGCACCAAACTGTCTTAGAATTGATTAATGAAAAACAATAACAATAATCTGTTTCAACTTCTGATACTACGCTTTAACTTTTTTAACCTCAATTAGTACCACATTTTCCGTAACTGTCTAATAAACGTTGCCCAGCAATACGAACAGCCTCTTCTATTTGAGCAGAACTCCACTCGCTAGCAGCACCATACAAAATTTTCTCTAACCGTATTTGATCGTCGATAACTCGAAGTGTAGACAAAAACACATGAAATGTCTACTTGCATTGGACATTTCATGTGTTACAAACTAATTATTTTATTGCTTCGCTCACCTTCAGCTTCTTACCTTTAATTGTTGTGTTTTCCATGGCCTGTAGAACTACTGACCCTTTTCCATTTAGGATGTCAACGTAAGATAAGTTATCCTGGATCGTGATGATCCCAATATCTTCAGCTGTTACTCCAGGAATTTTCGCAATTGTTCCGACAAAATCTACTGCCCGGATCTTCTTCTTTTTTCCACCACTAAAATGAAGTTTCATGATGTCTTGGTTAATTCGTGCGGTTTTATTATTTCTGACAACTCTTCGACCACTTATCTTTTCATCAAAAGCAGCTTTTGCTTTAGCAACTTCATGGTGTTTAGGGATCTCCATTCTCGGGATCTCAAATCCAATGTACCTTTCAATTGCTCTTAGAAATTTCTCTTCATAAGGTGTCGCAAATGTAATTGCTTTCCCTTTATTACCTGCACGCCCTGTTCTACCTGTACGATGAACATAACTTTCCTTTTCCAATGGAACGTCGTAGTTAATAATTAACGTAACATTATCTATGTCAATTCCTCTAGCTGCCACGTCTGTTGCGATCAGGTAGCGGAAATTTCCCATTTTGAAGCCGTCCATCACAGCAAAACGGTCGTCTTGTTCTAGTCCTCCATGAAGTTTTTCACAAGAATAGTTCGCTTGTTCTAACTCGTTAAAAACAGTCTCAACATGTTCTTTCGTTTTGCAAAAGATGATACAACTATCTGGATTTTCAACAACAGTTAGACTTTTAAGTATTGCTATCTTGCCTGCTTCTTCTAATTCAATAACTCTATGCTCAGTCGCACTCGTTGTGTTCCCGGTAGTATCAATTTCAATATTCATAGGATTATTCATATATTTTTGACAAAGAGTTTCGACCTTATTAGGCATTGTAGCAGAAAAAACCATAGTAACTCTGTCGCTTGGAAGCTTTTTGATGATCTTTTCAACTTTTGTGATAAAGCCCATATTTAACATTTCATCAGCTTCATCTAAAATTAAGTACTTAATATCATCTAAAACGAGTGTATCTCTTTCAAGATGGTCCAGAACTCGACCTGGTGTACCAACAACGACATGAGTTTTTTGTGTTAATTCTTCTTTTTGTTTCGCAAAAGGCTCTTTACCGTATAGGGCAACCGCTTTAATACGTTTAAATCTTCCAAAATTTGTCATGTCATCACGAACTTGGACAGCAAGCTCACGAGTTGGTGTAAGGATTAGAGCTTGCGGTAATTTTTCTTCCCATTGGATTTTCTCACAAATCGGTAGCCCAAAAGCCGCTGTCTTTCCACTTCCAGTTTGAGATGTGACAACTAGATCTTGAGATTCCATCGCTCTTGGTATTACTACACTTTGAACTTCTGTAGGTGTTTTGTACTTTAACACGCCTAAAGCTCGACTTATCTCATCACTTAAATTAAATGCTTCAAAATTACGTTCATTCATGCATAAACCTCATTTTTCATTGTATTATCTGACTTATGTATAGGATTGTCTCTTAGTTCTATCTTATGCAAAATCTGACTATGTCTATTATACTTTAAATGCGAGACAAGTCATGTGAAATTATGAAATACATACCAAATTACTATAAAAAATAAAGCCTTATGGGATTCCCCATAGGCTTGCTTCTGACAGAAGTACTTGAAATAAAAGTTCTTTCATTATAATTTTTTTTATTAAAACTATGTAGACTCATATTTATTCTTCAGAATTTTTGCATGCATTATCGCATTTAATAACTGTTAACTTATCTAGATGCCCGATGTTGTTTATCTTAATTTTGATGTTAGAAAAACTTAATAAACCAACTCCAACGCCAATTAATATCCCAATCCCAATAAAAATCCCTTTTTCTTTCATCTATTTTCCCCTCCCACATTTACTTACTACCTATCATATGATGTCAATTTTCGCTACATTCTCTTACATTTTCAGAAATGTTGCAATTTGTTTTTTGAAGTGATTCCTTTACTTTCCAAGACTATGTATATTATTCCTTATTAGAAAAAAACTAGTTTTACACAAGGAGGAATGTACATGAAAAACAAAGTTACTACAGTTACTGGAACAGACATTGAGGAAGTGAAAAAGTTAAACAGCGAGTCTGGGCTTTCCTATAATAAAGCAAAAATACTTCTGGCTAAACAAAAAGGTTTACTAAATAACGATGACACGGGTGAATCGCGAACTTGACTCCCCCTTTCGCTTTTGTAAGGAATTAAAAATAATGGGCTTTGGCGAGATCTTAAACTCGTTATTTTCCCCCATTTTATACTAAGTGATTATATTTTCACCTCAAAATGATGAAAAAAACATGTCCTCTATAACGCTAGCGGACATCAGTTCCTTTATTTCTGAAATAATTGTATTTTTTAGAAAACATCGGACATACGTTCCTTTATTTTACCAAAAACTCGACTTATTTACTAATTCAAAACCAATAACGGAACACATGTCCGATACAATGCCAAAATTGTCAAATATCACAAAATAACGGATTGTATGTCACTAGCATTGCAAATAACCTCACAGGGGTAAAACATTAGAAAAACTAAAATAGGAATATCACGACTGATATTCCTATTTTTTATATAAATGTATAATATTAACATTATGTTTTAGCTCTTAGAATAAAAAAACGAGGAGGTTATATATCCAACCCTCGTTATCCATATTTTGTAAATTATCTTTTTAAATACTTTGCTATTTTTGAACGCCTTTCTCCTACTGGTTTTACATATGCTACTCCACCATCATTCAGCATCTCAGGACTTCGTGGTAGATGGCTTTTTTTTCTTCCTTTTGAGGCTCGCTGCGGCTTTCTATGTAACACTTTCCAAAAGGTTTCCCATGACCGTTCGCTGTAAATTCGAAGAAGTTCCAATACTCGCCATGTGGATTTCTTGGTCTGCTCCATAATCTGAACATATAATGCGAGACAATATGCCGTCATAGCGAAGAATATCTGGTTCCATATACCTTGCGGTTTCGTACTTTGAAGTTTAACTACACGAAGGTGTTGCTTTAACCATTTGAAAAATAATTCAATAACCCAACGGTTTCTATACAACTCAGCTACCTCATCTGCACTTAAATCCCAACGATTTGTCACAATTCTGTACAATCGGCCTTCTTCATCCTTAAATTCAACTAGTCGAACGGGATTCCTCATTTGAGTTTGTTTCGTACCCAAGACTACTCTAGCATCATAAATTACTTTTTCGCTGGTGGTATCGTAGGTTTCAAGGATGTTTGCCTTATTCTGGTCATTTATGCGCATCGCAAAGAAAATACCTTTGTCTAACCACTCGTCCATTTTTCCATAATCAACATATCCTCGATCAAATAAATACGTCGCTTCTGGATCTGTCACCAATTCCATAACTACTTCTCGTTCATCTACATTTCCGGTTGACGGAATGACTTTATCGGGAAAAGCTTCGTCTGGAGAAGCTACGACAAGCCTAGTATGAAATTTTACTTGATTACGGTTTTGCGTGACATAAGCCCATTTTCCAAATGTAGGACCCAAATGGAGGCTTGACCCGTCTATCACATGGAGTTTTCCAAATTTCGGGTGACCTGATTTTAATTTAGTGGCATCATGAAGTTTCTTTGCGATCATTAAAAACAGACGTTGAGCAAATGTGGAAGGTAACGAGTTCATGCGACGAGAAATCTGTGAACCACTAATCTCTGAAACACCAAACAACGTTTTTGAATCTTTTCTTGCTCGAATTTGTTCCTCTATCTCCGCGTAGGATTCCCATTTCCCAAGCTGGCTAGCAACACATATCCTCATAAGGTTAGGCGTAGTTAGTTTTTTTACTCCCCAATCTAGAAAAGCAAATGAAAAAGAGTCGAATGTTAATAAAGATAAGCATTTACTTAATACGTTTTGATTTGATATACTATCGTTATTCATGAAAAAATCTCCTTATTTTAGAAGTCACGAATAACGTGGGTTGAAGCTTCTAGAATAGGAGATTTTTTTAATTTTGTCTAGGGAATAAATGGAAGCCGCCACTAAGCGCTCTCCTGTGGAAACATTTGCAATGCTAGTGATTGTATGTCCGCAAAATAACTAACTCCCTCTAGAAGTGCAATAATTCACTCAATTGCAAGCAAGCTACGGCTGTTAAAATAAAACGAGAATCAAAGAGTACCAGCTCCCCTTTTATTTAAAAAGAAGACAGTAAGCTATGATATACTACTTTTATAAAATAACAATTTTTCGCTTCCTCGCTAATTAGTATTTGTTTATAGATTAAAAGACCTGACCATACTAGATAAAAAGTCTAATAAAACGGTCAGGAGTGTGTAAGAATGCAAGATTTCGAAAAAGAATACCGTCTATTTCAAGAGGCATTAGATATCCAAGATCCATGGTATATTGAAGACTACAAATTAGTAAAAAGTTCAGATCAGTTTCATGTCTTTTTAGATTTCAAACGTGGAGCTAAGTTCCCATGTCCACATTGTGGAAATGAACATAATGGTGTTCATGATATCGCAAATGACGACAGGATGTGGCGTCATAAGGATTTCTGGCAATACCAGACATATCTACATGCAAGGTTACCAAGAATAAAATGTGATATTTGCGATAAGGTTCTAACTGTGCAAGTTGATTGGTCTCGACCAAAAGCTGGGTTCACATGGCTATTCGAAGCCCAAGTTATGCAGTTAATGAAAGAAATGCCTGTTGCCGCAGTTGCTCGTGAAGTAAATGAACATGATACGAGATTGTGGAGAGTCTTCCATTATTATGTACAAAAAAATATGGATGAGCTTGATCTCTCAAACATAACTCGTATTGCAGTTGATGAAACTTCAAGCAGACGAGGCCATCGCTATGTGACGTTATTTGTAGATGTTGATTCTAAACGTGTCATTTTCGCCATTGAAGGTAAAGATGCCTCTGTGATCCAATCATTCAAGCAACACCTTGAAAATAAAGGAATAGAAGCGACTTCAATCCTGGAGTGCTGTTGCGATATGTCACCGGCTTTTATTAAAGGTATTGAAGAAGCTTTTCCAAAGGCACACATTACGTTCGATAAATTTCACGTTATGAAATTAGTCAACGAAGCTGTCGATAAGGTTCGCAGACAGGAACAGAATGATGAGCCATTGCTAAAAAAAACACGTTATTTATGGTTGAAGAACTCACAAAACCTATCCCAGTCTCAACATGAAAAACTTATGAAGTTAAAAGATAGCCATTTAAATACAGCTAAGGCTTATCGGTTGAGATTAGCTCTACAAGGACTTTGGTCAACTAGCCAAATGTTTTCAGGTTGGTATTTTGATGATTGGTACAATTGGGCAATACGTTCACGTTTAGAGCCAATAGTTGATGTTGCTCGGACACTCAAAAGACATGAAAAAGGTATATTACGTTGGTTCGCTTCAAGAATGACCAATGGTTTACTTGAAGGAATTAATAGCCTTGTTCAAGCATCAAAGCGGAAAGCAAGAGGCTACCGATCAATTGAAAACTTTATTGCCATGATCTACGCAACGGCTAATAAGTTTACTTTACGAGTGAAGCCTCATGCTTAGATTATCTCCTTCTCAACCTAACTATGCACTTTCATACTTAAAATCGTCGGTCAAGTGGTTTCCTTGACGGTCGATTTTAAGTATGAAAACCTAGTAAAAGTTGAGAAGATTACTAGACTATTATTCTTAATGAAATCTCGTGTACCAATAGAAATTAGCGAAGAGCCAATTTTTCGATCTAACACTATGTATCTACTATATAAGCAGATTTTAGGAGTGGGACTCAATGAACAGAATGGAGAAGTTAAAATCAGAAAAAGAAGGTTTGGCGGTTCTCTCCGATATTTATGTCTATGCTAAAAGAACGATTGCCGAAATCCCTGACGATGATTTATTTCGAATGAGATGGTATGGTTTCTTTTATCGTAAAAGTCAATCGAGTTTTATGGTTCGTATTCGTGTTCCTTCTGGGAAGTTAACGTCAAAACAAGCTGAACAAGTAGCTTATCTCGCTGAGCGATATGGGGATGGAACTGTCGCAATTACGACTCGAATGGGTTTACAAATTCGCAAGATCTCCTTAGAACATATTCCAACAGTTTGGGAAACTCTACAAGAAATTGGGTTAGATACTCGCCAAACAGGATTTGATAATATAAGAAATTACATGAATTGTCCAGTTGCCGGATTACAAGAAAACGAAGCGTTTGACGCCAGCGATGTCATCACAGAGCTCACAAGAAAAACGTTGGGAAATCCTGCTTATACGAATTTGCCACGAAAGTTCAATATCTCTGTGACTGGCTGCCATGAGGATTGCGGACATTCGCGTATAAGTGATATTGGTTTAATTCCGCAGGTTATCTATGCGGAAAATGAATTTAAAGAAGGATTTCGCGTTCGCCTTGGTGGTGCATTAGGAAGATTTTATGCGGCAGCTGCTGAAGATCTTGGTGTCTGGCTTCCAAAAGAACAGGCAGTAGAATTCGTCTTAACTGTCCTTGAATTATTTCGAGACCATGGGAAGCGTACGAATCGTAAAATGGCCCGTTTACACCATCTTAAAGAAGAATTGGGGTTAGACCAAATTCGAGAAGAACTCAACCTTAGACTGAGCCTCCCTCTTATAAAGATGGGTGTGCCTCTTTCGAAAGCAAACCATCATGATCATATTGGGATTTACCGGCAAAAACAAAAAGGGTTTGTTTATGTAGGCTTAACAGTCCCTACCGGAAAAATGATGGCACATCAATTTAGAGAGTTAGCGCGGTTAGCCACTCATTATGGTAAAGAGGACTTGAGGCTTACAGCTCAGCAAAACGTGATCATCCCTCATATTTTAGAACAAAGTCTAGAATCATTTAAAAAAGAAAACCTATTAAAGGACTTCTCCTACCAGCCGTCTGTTCTCCTTCGCGGCTTGGTCGCTTGTACTGGAAAAGAAGGCTGTGACTTAGCTTTAGTCACAACGAAATCTGCTGCCCTAAATTTGGTTAACGAATTAGAAAACCAGTTAAAGATTAATCGTAATGAACTGCGAATCCACTGGTCTGGCTGTGCTAATTCCTGTGCCATCATTCAAACTGGTGATATCGGTCTTCATGGAACAGATTTAGAGGTTAATGGGAAATACGTAGAAGCCGTTAACATTTATTATGGCGGCGAAATTGGACCAAATGCAAAAATTGGAACATTAATAAGGGAAAAAGTACTTGTTTCTGACCTAACTGATACACTAATTGAAATCCTAACGGATAAAAAGTATTTTACTGGGATTGAATTGAGAAAAACATTTTGAGCGACTTATAGATTTCCCACTCTAAAAGTCAAATCACCAAAAAGAAGTAACCTTTCTCATCAAGGTTACTTCTTTTGTTTGAAACTAATCACTTAGTTAATTTTTTGAATAACAACTGCATACCCTTGCGCAGGGAATGAATCTAATATTGGCCCATCTGTCCAAACAACTACTTCGTCGCCTTCTTTCAATTCCATTTCATTGATTGTATTTCCTTGAAGGTCTTTAAAAATAGTTCCATCATCAATTGTGAAATAAATCTGATCTTCAACTAAGAAACGCCGGTGTTCTTTATCAAAATTCATAATTGTTCCTTCGATATAAGGGTCAGCTGTTGGGATACCATCGTTATCAATGTTACCTAACAGTCCTTCAGTAATGTTGAGAATATCGTCGTATCCATCTGTAATTTCTTTGAGCAACTCTTCATTTAGATCTGCTTTTGTTGAGACATATAAATCAATTCTATTTTCCATTTCATTAATCCCAAACGAAAGCACTCTCCGATCAGTCACAAGTATATCTTCATAAGAAGCATTAAGTTTATTCATTACAGATTCTAAAGATTGATAAGAATGTTTTGCTGGTTTTAACTTGATCAAAAACTTACTATTGTTATTACTATTTTCTTCAGCAAATGCTAAAAGTTTATTAGCTAGATCTCGATTAAAATACTGCTCCTGAATTAGTACTACAAGATGTGTTTTTGGATCGTGGTCCAAGTAAAGTCCCGAATAGGCAACCTCTTCTAGCTCACTTGAGATAAAATCTCGAATAACTCTAACCGCATCCTCGTCTGACGAAACGGGAATTTTCACTTCAAAAGAACTTTCGTTTCCTTCATATCCGGTAGTTTCTTCAATATTTTCTCCTTGTCCACAACCAACTAAAAACAAAATTAACACGATAGATCCTAATAAAATTTTTTTCATATTTCCTCCCTCTTTTCTCTGTTTCTTTATTAGACGACAAGAACAATAAAAAGTTTCAAAAAAAGAGGGTCCTAACATAGCTTCTAGTTATGTTGATTTGTTTGCTCCCATTTGGAAATTTCATCTCGGACAATTGGTGCCACTTCTTTACCTAACAGCTCAATTGCCATCATGACATCGTCATGGGGCATCGTACCAAGAGGCAAGTGTAGCATAAAACGTGTAATACCTACATTTTTGCGAAGGTGGATAATTTTCTCTGCAACCGTCTTTGGATCCCCTACATAAAGTGCTCCTTCAAGACTCCTAGCAGCATCAAAACTTGAACGATCATAATGTCCCCAGCCTCGCTCCCGTCCAATTACATTCATCACCTGTTGTGTAGAAGGGAAAAACTTATCAGCTGCTATTTCAGTATCTTCTGCGATAAACCCATGGGAATGCGATGCAACTGGCAATTTCGATACATCGTGGCCAGCCTGTTCTGCCGCTCGCTTATATAGCTTAACGAGTGGAGCAAACTGTCTTGGACTTCCTCCAATAATTGCTAAAACAAGAGGCAGTCCCAGCAAACCTGCTCGAACAACCGATTCCTGATTACCGCCACTGCCAATCCACACTGGTAATGGATCCTGCACTGGTCGTGGATAAACACCAAGATTGTTTATGGCTGCCCTGTGACCACCTCGCCAAGTTACTTTCTCGGACTCACGGATTTTCAACAACAATTCCAAATTTTCATCAAATAACTCATTATAATCTTTTAAATCAAATCCGAACAAAGGAAATGATTCGATAAATGAACCCCGTCCTGCCATGATTTCAGCACGTCCGTTTGATATGCCATCAAGTGTTGCAAAATCTTGAAAAACTCGAACTGGATCAGCAGAAGAAAGAACTGTCACTGCACTTGTTAGTCTAATTTTTTTAGTTTGTGCAGCTGCTGCAGCTAAGACCATCGCAGGTGAAGACGCTGCGAAATCTTTACGGTGATGTTCACCTACTCCAAAGACATCCAACCCAACCTGATCTGCTAGGACTATTTCTTCTACAACTTCGCGCAATCGCTGCGCGTGACTAATTACCTCTCCAGTTTTAACGTCCGGTGTTGTTTCTACAAACGTACTTATACCTATCTCCACTGACAATTCCTCCTAGTTTGATCACTTAATAGTTTCTATTATCTTTATTTTGAACTTTTCCCATGCCTATTTCAAGTTTTGTGAACTTGTTTTTCCGCAACGATTGGACCATTTAACTTCTGGTGCTATAATTAAAGTTATTCGTGTCCCTAAATTTAATCAGTGAGGTGTAGCTATGTTTCAATTATTAAAAACACTAACAAGTTTGCATGGTCCATGTGGCTATGAACAGCCAGTAACGACTTGGATTAAAAATAAACTCAAACCAATTGTCGATGAAGTTGAAGTGGATCCACTAGGCAATGTGATTGCCCGAAAAAAAGGAACAAATAACGGACCAAAGATGATTATTACAGCGCACATGGACGAGGTAGGTTTCATTGTAAAAAAGATCGAAAATAACGGACTCCTTAGGTTCGAAAAACTAGGCGGACATGATGATCGAATTCTTCTCGCCCAAAAAGTTCAAATTCGTACTCAAAAAGGTTTACTTACTGGAGTGATTGGGACGATGTCAGCCCACTTTGTAAAATTCGATGACCCATCGAAAGTAAGAAACCACAGGCAGTTATACATAGATGTTGGAGCTTCTTCAAAGGAGGTAGCTGAAAAGTTAGGTATAGAAATTGGAAATCCGATTACCTGGGTCCCAAACATCGAGTTTTTAGGCAATGAAACAACTGGGAAAATCGTTGGTAAAGGCTTTGATGATCGAGCAGGTTGTGCCGTCATCCTTCAAACATTAGAAGAAGTAAATGGGGCTTCGTTCAATGGCGAAATCATAGCGATTTTTACTGTTCAAGAGGAAGTTGGACTTCGCGGAGCTAAAGTTGCTGCAGAACGGGTTACCGCAGATGTTGCCATCGCCATTGATACAACGGCAGTTAGTGACACTCCTGAAGAAACAATGGACGGAAGTCTTTCTTTAGGCGATGGAACTGGAATTAAGATCATCGACTTTAGCTTAATTGCTCACCCTGCTGTCAAGGAGAAATTAATCCAATTAGCTAGACAACATTCTATCCCCTTCCAACATGAAGTGTTTCCAGGCATCGGAACAGATGGTGGTGCGATCAGCTTAGCGAATAAAGGAATACCAACTGGAGTCTTATCGATTCCATCACGTTATGCTCATTCTCCCGTTGAAGTCATTGATCTAAATGATTTAGAAGCAACAAAAAATTTACTAAAACAGTTTATCTTAGAAATCGATGAAAATGAAGAGTTTCCGTTTTTATCAAATAACTAATCGATTATCGGTAAAATTCAGACCCTTTTTATTTCAGAAACTTGCGGGTGTGTTTTCCTTAATTCACATACGGATAATCCATGTTAAAATTCTAGCAATTTCTTCTTATACTACGTACCATAAGAAGAAAAAACTTATTCCAATTGTAACTAATTAAAGATTTTCTATTAGAAAAAACGGGCATACGCTGTCCGTTTTTTTGACTACATTAGGATATAAAATAAGAGAATACAAAATAGGCCAGAAAACAAAGTACCGATCCTACTAATAACGGGCCAACTGTTAATGTTAATTTTTCATACTTAGGTATATATCTCCCACCTGTCGCTTGAAATGCAGCAAGTTCTTGCTTTTTGGAAAGCATATCTCCTGACGAACCAAGGAGAAAAGCAAAAAAAACAAAAAAAACAGAGCCGAAAAACAGGGTACTTAATAGATGCACTTCAAAGTAAAATGATATCCCAAAGAGAATACCTAGTTCAACAGCTAAAACTAATAGACTATAAGATAAGTATCTGAACAAACGGAACCCCTCCTTTTCATTATCCTATTTACGAATAGTTCAACGAAAAGGTTTCAGAAAATTTCGTTATACATTTTAAAAAGGCACAAATATTCCTGAACTTTCGATTCGTCTAAAATCAAACATGTCAGTACTGTATGGTTTATCCAAAAAAACGAAAAAAGCCAGTTTACATTGAACTAGCTTATTTCGGTTATTCCTTCTCTATTACTTTTTACTACGAAGATGCTAAACTTATTAAACTACGAATATAACGAAATGCAGTAATGAAATCGTCGGACTCAAAGCGATGTGTTTCACCATCTATTTTTTCAACGATTGGCAAAACTTCTGCCGCATCTGCAAAGCCTGAGTGGATATAAGCCAGTTCAACTGTGTATGGTCCATTAATCTTAAATGGCTTAATTTGACTTCTTTTTTCTAAGGCGGATATAACCTTTTCCTTTATAAGTTCTTGTGATTTTTCTGGCGTCATATTTCTAGAAGAAACACGGTTTACTGTTTGTTTTACAACAGCTGTTTCAATAGAAGAAATTAAATCTTCTGCCTCAGCACCTGCGAATTGACAGCCTGTAACTAGAACTGTCGGGACGTCAAAAGAGCCCGCTATCGCAGCATTTATCCCAATTTCTCCGTAATCTACGCCATTAATCTTAATATTACGAACGACTTTTCCACTAAAAGAGTGATTTAAGATACCAGACTGCCCCATTCTAGCGTGATGTCCCAAAAGAATGACCGCATCAAAGCTTTCATCAATTCCTTGCATCATCGATAACATCTTAGGTGAGCCAATAATGTACTCCGCTTCTGAATGAAGCAATTCAGGAATTAAGTTTCTCATCGTCCCATGGGAATCATTCACTAGTATTTCGGTAGCTCCAGCTTCAAGTGCTCCTCTGATCGCGGCGTTCACTTCTTCTGTCATCAGCTTTCTAGCTCGATCATGCTCTCTTCCATCTCTTGCAGTGTGCTCTTGATGAACAACACCCGCAACACCTTCCATATCTGCAGAAATAAATACTTTCAATACATCTCCTCCATTCGAATAGTAATACTTTTTTTTCCAATAATTAAATTAAAACCGAAAAAATTATGTCTTCATCTGTTTCAAATTCATATCATTGGTATACATTTTATTCCATGTGTAATGATTTTTTGGGCGTCCGACTTTTCCATAATCATTTTTAATGACAACAATTTTTTCTTCAACCAAATGGTTTAGGTACCGGTGGACTGTTGGATAAGAAATTCCAGTTTCTTGGCTTACTAATTCAATTGTTTGTGGTTCATCTTGCAAAGAAATATAAGAAGCAATTAAATATAATGTTTTTTTCGATATTCCTTTGACAATTGCTTTCTCTAAGACTGAAGAAAGCGTTCCAGTAGTAACTTCAGCTGTTGCTTGTGGAACAGAAGTTGGTTGCTCAGGTTGTGGAATCGAATTGGTTAATTCCATCTCCAAATCCGCTAATTTCATATGAACTCTTATTCGTGAAATGATATCAGGCGCCTTGATCGGTTTTAAAGCAAAGTCATTGGCTCCTGCATCAATAAACTCCTCGACAATTTGTTGACGTTCATCAACTGTCAAAACAATAATCGGGGTCGTTTGATCCATCTGTCTAATCGTACGAACTGTTATGAGACCATCCATGACAGGCATATGAAAATCTACTAATATTAGATCCGGTTGGTGCTCTAAAAACTTTTGAACCCCCTCTTTTCCGTTGCTAGCAACGACAGGTTTAAAGTCAGCAAATAAACATACCTCTTGAAGTGTATAGCGGATACCCTCATTATCATCAATGATTAGTATTGTTTTCATATCCATATAATGTCGCACTCCCCTTTGGTAAGAAAAGAGTAAATGTTGTCCCTTCATTTTTCTTACTGTCAATTCTTATCCACCCATCATGGTCTTTGACAACCTTTTTTACAAATGGTAAACCTAAACCACTCGACCCTTTCGTACTGTAGCGAACATCCCAAATCCGCAATCTATGTATATCACTTATACCATTGCCATTATCACTGACAGTAATAATAACACCATCTGACTTAACCCCTTGTGCATATGCTTTTGTATAATAAAAATTAATTTTAATCTGACCATCTGTTTGATTCTTTGTTGCATCAATCGCGTTTTGGATCAAATTAATTAACGCCCGTACAAGTCGGATCCTATTGATACATATAGTAGCTGCTGGTTCATTATTTGTAAAAATAACTTCCTGGTTGTATTGTCCAACAAAATTAGCTCTCGTATAATCGATTAGTTCTTGCAAGCTAATCTCTCGTTTGACATTTTTATATAGTATCTCAGAAATCATTTCATTTAATTGTTGAATTGATCCTTCAATGCGGTTAGTATATTCATCTACTTTAAAGTCGACCTTATGCTTTTGAAATTTAAGCTCTAATAAGGAAATTAACCCTCTTATTGTTGTTAAAGGTGTCTTCAAATCATGAACCAAACTATGAATCTCATCATTTAATCTCGATTCGATCGCATTTATCTTCATATGTTGGACCTCTTCTTCACGCTTTTGACTAAGAGCTAACTCCTTATTGCGTATCAAATTAATCCGGGTAAGTGTAAGGGTGAGACATAAAGTAATAAAAAATGGAAGAAAAATGAGTGAGCTCATTAGTTGTAAGATATGGGCACCATCCAATTGGTACGCTGCATTAACAACTGTCCGAGCACTCTCACTTTTACCAAAGCCAAGGTAATGAAAAGTTGGGTTTATTTCTAACCATTGAATCATCAGCATTAATTGCAATAGGATAATGACTTGGTATCCTAGTTTTATCTTCCATATATGCATTCTATAAATTAGTGCCAAATAGATTGATAGAACGATGACAGGAGTTGCTAGAGACCAGTTGTAATTAAACGTTAGAATTAATAGTAAATAGGAGCTAAAAACAGTCACAGCCATCACACAAACACTAAACCCTTTTCCATAAAGTTGATTCACTTTCTGGCCAAGTGCTATTGCCGCTATGAAGATAACTAACTCTGAAGCTGTGTAGATTAAAACAAGGATTATAGCTGCTAAAATCAGTTTCCCTTTATCATTCAATAGTAAGGATTTTTCCACATAATCTGACATACGAACATAGTATGGAGACATGAGGTAGCGTAACAAGAGGAGCCAAGAGATTAATAGTAAAGGAATTGTTATTAAATGAAATTTTTTTATCGTTTCGATTTGGTTCGTATACAAAGCGTGACCGCCTTTTAATAATTCTTAATTTTCTAAATTTTATCATAAAAATCTAATTATTTGTACTATTTTACACAAATTCTTACGAAAAATGAAATAAAAAAGCTGCTAAAAGTTATTTTTACTTTTAAGCAACTTTTTCTTATATAAACCCGACATGTAGTCATATTACTAATTCGTTTCTTTTAATACTAATTCATCAGATTGGTAGATACATGCGCTCCACTGATTCGGGCCTACTTCCATAAGTGTGTGATCACAGGTGAGACATGCATCAGTTGCAAACGGACAGCGCGGTGTGAAACGGCACCCTTGAGGCAGATTAATTTGGTCAGGAACTTCATCGTCAATTTCAATTCGTTTTCGTACAAAATCTGGGTCTGGTACTGGCACGGCCGAAATTAACGTTTTCGTATAGGGATGTTGTGGATTTGTAATCACTTGATCAACAGGACCAATTTCGACTATTTTCCCTAGATACATCACTGCAATTCGGTCGCATAAATATTTTATTGTAGACAAATCATGGGAAACATAAAGCATGGTTAATCCCATTTCTTTTCTTAATCTCCGTAATAGGTTTAAGATCCCAGCGCGAATCGAAACGTCAAGCATCGAGACTGGTTCATCTGCTACTAGAATTTTTGGGTCTAACACAATTCCTCTAGCTATTGCCACACGCTGTCTTTGTCCCCCACTAAGCTCATGTGGGTATCTATACATGTAGTCCACAGCCGGTTTTAACTCGGCGGTTTCTAGTGCTTTAATTACCTTCTCTTCTAATGTATCCTTATTTTTTAAGCCGTGAATTCTTAATGGTTCTGCAATCGTTTCATAAATCGTAAACTTCGGGTTTAATGTTTCATACGGATCCTGGAAAATCATTTGTACTTCTTTTCTAAACTTTTTTTCTTCCCTTTTTGGGATATTTACCAAAGATTTCCCATTGAAAAGTATGTTCCCATCCGTTTGATCCTGGAGGCGGACCAAAATTTCACCAGTCGTCGTTTTTCCTGAACCACTTTCTCCTGCGAGCCCTAAGATTTCACCTTGTTCTATCGTTAAATCGATATCATCAATTGCTTTTACGAATTGTTTGTCACGGTTGAATATATCTTTGAAGCCCTTATTTACTGGGTAGTATTTTTTTAAATTTTTTATCTCAATTAGTGGCGGTGCTTTTTCAGGTGTACTCATCTTCTAACCCTCCGTTCCCGTTAACAGTAAACGCTCTTGAACTTTCTCCCATGTCTCACCTTTTTTTGATTCGATGCGGAAATTCTCAACTTCTTCTGTATAATGACAAGCTACAAAATGCTCTGGAGAAACTTCTACTAATCCTGGTGTCTCCTGGTCGCACAGTTCGGTGGCAAATGGACACCGGTCTTGAAAACGACATCCTGGTTTTAAATTCATCAAATCTGGTGGTGACCCTGGGATCGAGATCAACTCCTCCCCTATATCTGCAATACTTGGAAATGCATTTTGTAAACCTAAAGAGTATGGGTGATAAGGATTTTTAAAGAAGTTTCTCGTACTTGCTTTCTCCATCATTTTTCCACCATACATCACGATTATAGTATTACACGTTTCAGAAACAACGGAGATATCATGTGTTATGAAAACCATCGAACTATTAATCTCTTTTTGTAATTGAATGATTTGGTTTAATATTCGATCTTGTACAACGACATCCAATGCTGTTGTCGGTTCGTCAGCGATAATGAGCGCGGGCTCTAATGTTAACGCCATAGCAATGATCGCTCGTTGCTTCATCCCGCCACTCATTTGATGCGGGTAACTCTTCAATCTTTTTTCTTCTAAACCAACCATGTTAAATACTTCAACAGCTCGGCTATATGCCTGTTTTTTATTCATACTAGAATGGGCTTGAATCGCCTCAACGATTTGATCACCAACACGATACACAGGATTAAGTGCACTCATTGCACTTTGCGAGATCATCGCAATATCTTTCCAGCGAAGTTTTCGAATTTCTTCCGCACTTTTCGTTACGAGATTTTCACCTTTAAAAATAATCTCACCATTGGATATTTCACCATTATTAGGAAGGAGCCTCATTAACGATTTGGCTAGTGTTGTTTTTCCACAGCCACTTTCTCCGACAAGGCCGATTCTCTCGCCCTCTTCTAACGTAAAAGATATATCTTGAACGGCTTTTAACGTTCCTTTTGCCGTCTTATAATCAATGTCTACATTTTTCAATTCAAGTATGGCCATTTCTATCGACTCCTTAATCTAGGATTTACTACACTCTCTAGAGCACGAGCTATAAAGAAGATCGACACTAAGAGAAATACAATGGCTAATCCTGGAGGCATCATCCACCACCAAGCCTCTCTTGAGTTACCCGTTAAGAAAGCTAAATGAAGTATCTGGCCCCAACTCGGAACATCAGGGTCGCCTAGTCCTAAGAATGCAACACTGGCCTCTGCTGTAATTGCCCAGTTTACCATAAACGCCATCTCTAATAAGGCAAGAGGTACTACGTTTGGTAAAACATATTTCCACATAATACGGAAGTTACTGGCTCCAGCAACACGTGCTGCCTTAATAAAAGGTCGTTGGGCTACAGATAAAACTTGGGAACGAACAATCCTCGCCACTGTTCTCCAAGAAAGTAATGACACTGCTAAGATGACATTCCATATACTAGGTTCTAGTAAAGTTACAAGGACAATGACAAAAGGTATAAATGGAATTGCATAAAAAATATCTACGATACGCATCATGACCGCATCAACCCAACCGCCATAGTAACCTGAAATAATCCCAACAGTTGTTCCAACAAACGTAACGAGTACGGCTGCTAAAATTCCAACCAATAATGCAGTTTTAGCCCCTTGAACTACTTGGCTAAAAATATCTCTGCCGACATTCGTTGTTCCAAAAATATGTTCAGAAGAAGGGGGCTGTAATCTTTTAATGTCTCCTTGTTCATTTCGGTGCATTTCATTAATATCATAAGGTGCTATAAAATTGCTAAAGACAGCAACAATTAAAAAGACAAACAATATAATACACCCGGTTAAAGCAAGCCTATCATTAAGAATGTTTTTATAAAATAATCGGAGCGTTTCAAAACGTTTCCTCTTCTTTTTCGGTTTTACTACAACATTTGAAAAATCAGTCTTTGGGACTGGATTACCCATCTTGCTCACCTCTCTTTATCGTTTTTGCTTTGCTTAGTATGAAATTCGTGGATCTAAGTACGCATATAAAATATCTGCAACTAAGTTCATTACCATAACCATTGCTGCCATAATAATAAAAGAACCTTGAGCTAGCGGATAGTCATGCCGTTGCGCAGATAAAACGATTTCTTGACCTAAGCCAGGCCAACTAAATACATACTCAAGTAATACTTGTCCCCCGATCGCCGAGCCCACAAATAAAGCTCCAGCCGTAACAACAGGTAACAATGCATTTCTTGCCGCATGACGATAAAGAATGACACGTTCTTTTAACCCTTTTGCTCTCGCCATTTCGATAAAATCCTCACCAAGTACCTCTAGCATCGTGTTTCTCATGATAAGTAGTGGAGTCGCTAAGAATAGTAGAGAAGCAACGATTGCTGGTAATATAAGATGTTTAACGAAATCCCAAGAAAAGAAGAGATCAAACATACTATTCACTTCAGCTCCTGGTGAACGCATACCGGAGCTCGGAAACCAACCTAACTGTACGGAAAAGAAATAAATAAAGATAATACCAACCCAAAATGTCGGGGCAGACCGGAACACAAGAGCCATTGTAATTGCAGTGGATTCAAGGAAACTTCCTCTACGCCACGCCATCCAAGCGCCTCCAAATATTCCAAATCCATAAGCAAATATCATCGCTGCAAACATTAGAATTAATGTAGCGGCAAGCTTATCTCCTAAAATATCTGTTACCGACCTTTTATAGTAGAACGAATTACCAAAATCAAGCTTTACTAGATCCTTAATAAAAACTTGATATTGGACCCACAAGCTTTGGTCTAGGCCGTATTGAGCAATAAGTGCCTGCCTTGCTTCTGCTGGTATCGATGGATCAACCATTGCTGCAGTAGGATCTCCAGGCATTAGCCTAAATAAGAAAAAGATCAGCGTCGCCACAATAAATAAACTAATTAACATTTGCATTGATCTACGAAATATATATGAGGTCATATTAAACACCATCCTTTACACGACATTGTATTTCCCTTTTGAAAAAGGAAGGGAGAATCATAAGTGTCTGCTCACCCTAAGTAAGTACTATATAAAGATAGAAAAAAATTTTCCCATTCTATTTATAGTGCTTGAGGTAACTGACACTTTGGTTTTGAGTCTCCTTTTCCTTTTTGGTCTAATGTCTCCCTAGATTACTAAGCTATTAATTAGTTGGTAAGCGAAGTCTACCTTGACTATCCCAAGTATAACCAGCAGCTTCTAACACTTGACGAGCCTGACTAGGATCAAATCCTGGTCTTGAAATATTAGGGTTGTGCCAGAATTGGTTCGCTTCGTTAATGTTTAGCCCTGCTCCACCAAATCCACCATATCCTTCTAAGTGAGCATCGACAATCGTGTTAAAGTCAACTGTATAAGCTAACGCACGGCGGAATTCTTTGTTATCAAACGGAACGCGGCGAAGATTAAAACCAAGGAATTGGAACCCGATACTTCCAGTTTCTGTAACTGTTAAGTGCTCAATTCCTCTAGACTGGTTAATATGCGCAGGAATCATTGGATCAGATAAAGTATCAATATCTTTTCTTTGTAAACCTGCCATAATACCTTCCATTTGACCATACAAACGATAGATCATTCCATCAATTTCGATATTTTCATAGAAGTCTTTGTTTGTTGCTAAACTAATTTCTTCACCACGTCTCCAATGATTAAATTTCATTGGACCACTTCCGATTGGGTTTAAGTTAGGGAAATCAGCTGGAGAGGCAATTCCTTCTTCTTCCATTACATTTTCCCAGTAGTGTTTCGGAATAATAGGTATTTGTGCTAACGTGTTATTTACAAATGGCGCATAAGGATTTTTCAAGTTAAAACGAACCGTAAACTCATCAACTACTTCCACAGACTCAATTGGATCAATAAATGCAAGGAAGTATCCTGGGTTATGCTCAATTTGGAAATCAAACGAGAACTTAACGTCTTCTGCCGTTACAGGTGTTCCATCATGGAACGTCATTCCTTCACGAACAAATACATCAACTGTAGTATCATCAACAACATTCCAACCAGATGCTGCTGCAGGAGTAGGTGCCCCTTCAAGACTTATACGTACTAGTTTGTCATAGATTAGACGAAGAATTCTCCATTCGTATGCAGTAGAAGCATCTAATGGGTTTAGTGTATTTAAGTCATACGTTGATCCTACACGGATCACTTTATCGTCAGCTAGTGGCTTAACATAATACGGAAGCCACTCACTAAAAATACCTTCTCCCACCATTAGAGGTACATCTGTAAAGCGCTCATTATTGTAGGCTTGCACGAACATTGGGACATAGGTTGTAATAAATGGTACTTCATTGGCAATAATTTCTTGCGCTTCAAATATCATTTCCCTACGCTTTTCAATGTCCATTTCTTGGCGTTGGGCTGCCGATAATGCGTCAAACTCGGCATGAACAAAACCACTAGAGTTATTCCCACCCGGACCAGCATTGGAGGAATGAAGAATACTATACGTAAACATATCAGGATCTAAACGTTCAGCACGTCCTGACCAACCAATTGTATAAACGTCAAAATCATGGTCTTCACCGTTAAATACTCGGTCTACCATTGTATTAAATTCAATCGGTCGTACTGTAACATCAATACCAAGCTTACGCCACTCAGCAGCCGCCATATTCGCGGCTTCATATTGTGTCTGGTTTGCTTCAGGTGTTGAACTTAAAATTGTAATAGACGGAACGACCTCACCATGCTCCACTCCTGAATCGTCGCGGGCATCTGAATCCGTTTTGTCACTCGAGCAGGCCGTCATAAATAGAACTAAAACCAATAATAAAGTTCCAATTTTCCAATACTTCAATATCTACTCCCCCTTTGTTTTATTGACCAGTAAATGTTTGGTCAATAAAACTATATATTTTAATTGTTAGAATGTTAAGAATATTCTTATATTTATCATTTTTATTAAAAATTTCTTACTATTCTGTTCTTAGTTCTAATAGAAAACAACTAAAGAGAACATACAACGACGACAAGCGACTTCAAGCGACCGTTTCTTTTAAATCACATGCATAATAAATATTTAATTTTTCTCATATAAAAGAGACGCTCTATCTTGAGCGCCTCCTTTGGAAAAGTGATACTTATGATTATTTTAATCGCTAGCATATATTCTAAAAATATTTTATGCAATTAATCGTAACTGCAAGCAAAGATCCACCAATGCCTTTGCATATTCTGGGTAATAATAACCTGTTTCGTATCTCGTTAAGGTTAACACTTCTTCTACTGTTCGTTTGCCATCCATCCAATAAAAGAGAAAATCGGCATAGCCCATTGGTACTTTTGATTCATACTCTTTGTGCCAATTTAACCGTTCATCCAAAGATAATAGACTAATCTCATCACCAATGCGTAAAGGAGCTTTATACGTTCTTGTATAAATACCCGTCATCCAATCTTCAGATCTGAACTCGGTTGTGTCAAGGTTTCGTGTTAATTCAAGGTGTTTTTTTGTAATCACTTCTAACAGCTGATTTTGAGCAGCAATCGTTTGTTTCGTCCAGTCGATTTGCTCCAACAATTGCTGATAGTTTCTTAGTTTCGCATAGTTTTCGATTTGCTTTATCGCTTTTGTCTCATAATCTGTGTAGAAAGAAAACGCCTGCAACTTTTCTTCCGTAGAAAAAGACTGATCAATCAACCACTCTTTTTCACTAATTAAGAAGTTTGAACTTCGACTCGTATGTTGAAATAAATAAGATATCCAGTCTTCTTCTCCTCCGTTAGCAAGCCCATAACCATATAGAGCCGTAACAACACCGACTTTTTCCATCATCGTTTCATCAAGATGTTGAGGGAGATCTGATGTTGTATGGTAATGTTTATCTGGCCATTGAATGAGCATTGGACAAGGTATGCCGATGGTTGGATCAGAAATAATATAATGGTCGCTTCCACCTGAAAATCTCGTTTTTACATAATTAACCGTGCTATATTTTGTTGTCCCTGAAAAATTAGCCGAATTGCTCATCACATCTTCAACGAGATGATAAGCAAATCGATCAACAAATGTTGGTGTTGCAAGTGGCGGTTGTTCCACACATAAAGGCCCTCCACCCTTTGTTTGATCCGCTCCAACCATATCTAAGTTTAAAGCAGCAACGGTTTGCTCAATACGATCTGGATGCTGATGGAAATACGCCGCAGTTCCGTTCATTTCTGGCATCATCAAAAAACGGATCCCAAGCTCAGGCTGTGGCAATGTTCCATCTTGAATCAGCCGTGTTAATGTTCTCATTACTTCCATTAATGTTCCTGGGCCTGACGCATTATCTTGCCCACCAGGATAAGGATGACACAAATGACTTACAAGTAAGAGTTCTTCGTGTTTTTTTCCCGGAATAAAATACTCAATATTTTCAAACTGTCCTTCATAAAGTTCGGTCTTAACTTTTGCCTTTATAAGAACTTCTCCGTCCTTTGCTAGATTTCTAAGTTCTTCACCAATTCTTGGGGAGACTACAAAACCAAATGACTTTACTTCTTCCTCAGCATGCCACCAATAAGACGTATATTGACGCGTATCTGGAAGATCCAACCTCGTGCGGAACGGTGGATATTCAGCTAAATGATCAAAAATAAGTCCAGTTGCTTTATACTTTTCAACAGCTAAAGCATGGACAACGGCTGGGTTTCCTCGAACAAGAGCAATTTTCCCTTCAACATCAAGTCCTTCATAGCTACTTTCCTCAGTAGCGTTATCAATGACGATAAGTCCTGTTGTAACACCTTCAGGCAGCGTGGAAATACTTCTTTGGATTAGTGAAATTTCTTCTTCTTCAAATCTAGCAATTCGTTTGCGCACAGGTGTTTCAATCCAAAGCTCAGCCGAATCGCAACGCCATTCCTTAAATGTTTGATGGGATAAAAATCGGTCACCAAAACGAGCAGGAGACGTGACAAGTTCCGCTTCCACTCCATCTCTTTTTAACAAGTTCATAATTTGATTTGCAGCTTCGCGGTAACCAGGTGAAGCTTGAATTCGGTGGTATTGTCCAATTCTTTCTGCATAACGATAGGCTTGCCTTCCTGACAATTCTTCTTCAATTGCTTTTCTCCACGAACGAAACATGTAAATCCCCCTTTATTATGCTTGTATATTAATATTTCGCTAAACGAATGAATTTCCCTCTATAAATTTTTATAATTTTCTAAAAGGTTTTATAACTTTTAAAAAAAAGAACCCGAATTAGGTCTTTAACACCTAAAACCGGGTCTGTAGCAGATTATTTTTCATAAAATATTGGTGAATACGCATAAATGGCAGGTGTTCCGCCTGAGTGTAAAAATAAGATCTTATCACTTTGTTTGAAATAACCTTTTCGAATTAAATCGATGAGTCCGGCCATCGTCTTACCAGTATAAACTGGATCAAGTAAAATAGCTTCCGTACTTGCTAGTAGCTTAACAGCTTCGACCATTCCTAGCGTTGGCAAGGCATAGCCAGGTCCGACATATTCATCGAAACAAAGAATTTTTTCACGCGGAATACTCTTTTCAATCCCAAGATGCAGAGCAGTCGCCTTGGTAAGTTCATACACCTTTTCTTCTTGTTCCTGTTTCGCGCGACTTACATTCATACCGATTACTTCGGTTTTCTTTTCTAAACCTAGGAATCCTGCAAGAAGTCCACCATGCATCCCACCACTACCACTTGCACAAATAACATAATCAAAGTCTTCCCCTTGGTCGACAATTTCTTTTGCGCAAGCTGCGTAACCCGTTGCCCCTATCACATTTGAGCCTCCAATTGGAATTAAATAAGGTGTTCGTCCCTCTTCCTTAACTTCATTGGCAACTTGATCCATTTCGGCATAAACATCTGTTCCGTTGGCGACAATCTTAATCGCTTCAGTTCCTAACAATTGATACAAGAGAAAATTACCATTTGTCTGAGTATCATACTGATTAATAGCATTTTCCTCTAAAACGAGAATGCAGTTTAAGTTGGCCTTTACACAAGCCGCCAATGTTAAGCGGCAATGGTTCGATTGAATTCCACCAGCTGTGATAATTGTATCTGCACCTTTCGCTTTGGCATCAGCAATCAAAAATTCTAATTTTCTTGTTTTGTTACCACCTTCAGTAAGACCAAGTAGGTCATCCCTTTTTATAGAGATAGTAGGCCCACCTAACGCTTCGGAAAACCGTGATGCTTCTTCGATCGGTGTCGGTGAATGTGTATAGCGAATTCGTGGAAATTTAGTTAAGTTCAAGGAAAACCTCCTCCTTCAAAATCGTTTATGTAGTTTGTTTTCGATGTTTCATAATCAATCTCCTTTTTTTAGGGAAAAAAAGAACCGCTGTAAAGTCTATTTCAAGTTAAGTACGGTAATGTTCTTTTAGTTTTATTTGTTTCTGAAAAAAATCGCTAATTTTGATAAACATGCCCGCATATTCCTAATAACTGTAAAAAAAGGGCACTATTTTTGAGAAACATGCCCATATTTTCCTAATAACTGTAAAAAAAGGGCACTTTTTTTAAAAAACATGCCCGTAACTCCCTAATAAATGTAAATAAAGGGCACTTTTTTTGAGAAACATGCCCACATTTTCCTAATAACTGTAAAAAAAGGGCAAATTTCAAATAAAACATGCCCGTATTTCCCGAATAACTGTAAAAAAAAAGGCTCTATCAACCTGATCCAAAACACTTTATCCAATATATGAACTTCGTTGTCATAAATTTCATATATTTTCAAAATGCCTTGATTACAGCTAATTGCGGCGAACATGAGCACCTTTAATATACAATCCAAATACACAAACCGAACTAATAATTAATCCGATCAGTACAATAAAGATATTTTGATAGCTTAATTGCTCTAAAACTCCTTGTTGCCATGTTAATAAAATCCCGGTCATTGTAACGCCAAACGCCCCACCAAAAAATTGTAGTAATTGCGCTAAGCCAATTCCTGAGCCGATTTCCTCTTTCGGTAAAATTCTTGAATACTCGTTAGAAACACTAGATGTCATTGCCGAAAAGCCAACACTCATAAACATGTAGGTGAAAAGGATGAAAACTGGAGCCTTTGTGGCTGTCAATGCAAATAAAACCGTCGCAACAACTAAAGAACTTTGCCCAAACATAATGACAGGTACATTTCCAAAGCGGTCGATAAAACGACCAATAAATTGTGCTGCCACGGCAGATAAAATTGCCCCTGGAAATATAATTAATCCAACGGCTGCCGGTTCTTTTTCAAACACAGTAGTGAGAATGAGCGGCATCAAAAATAGAGCAGAAAAATGAAGCACAAAAGCAATAAAGCCGATATACAGCAACTTCGTATATTGCTTATTTTTAAGAAGCTTTGGTTGGATAAATGGCAAGTCTTTTCGATGAATATGTCTCCACCATAATCCGACTAAGACGATCGTGCCAGCTAACAAAACATATGAAAATGTTGAAAGAACTAATAATAACCCTGTTACACATAAACCAGTCAGGAGTGCCCCAATGAGATCAAATTGGCCAATTTTCACTAATTCTTTAGGCAATAACTTGAAAAATATAGGTAGCAAGATAAAGACTAAACCTGTGACCACAAAAAGATAATTCCATCCTAAATATTGGGTAATCACGCCACCGATGACTGGCCCAAGGCCAAAACCAAGGGAAGCAGCTGATGCAATATAGGCCATCGCTCTTCCCCGCCTTGATAAAGGAATATACCGACTAGCTAGCACCATGGCCAGACCCGGAACGGCCCCAGCTCCTGCTGCTTGAAGTATACGGGCAATTAATAATAGATAAAATTGGTTCGCAAAAAAGCCGATCACTGAAGCAATTCCTAATATTGATAATCCAACAAGAAGCAATCGTGAAATTGGGATAAAGTCAGATAAACGACTGTAAGTTAACGTTGCTATGGCAAAAACGATTGAATACCCTGAGACAATCCATGCTGCCGTTGCTGAAGTTAACGAAAGATCCAGTAGGACATTCGGTAAAGCAACATTAAACATCGTTGTATTCATGACAACTAACCAAACAGTAAAACTCCAAAACAAGACTACTTTATTATCAAGAAATTCCACCGAACTTTCCGCTACCAAGTCACTAGAACCCATAAAAATCCCCCCTTTACTAACCAGATAAAATATCCGTACTTTCTACTATTCCATATTTTATTCGAAACGACGAGTTAATACCAATAAAATAAATAAAACAGCTTATGAAGATTTTTCTATTAAAAAATAAAAAAGAGCCTGTCCAATAGCACAAAAAATCTTTGTACTAAGGACCGCTCTATTGAATCACGACTCTTATTCTACTACTTCCAACTTAACATCGATATTTCCTTTTATGGCTTTTGAGTATGGGCAGAATTCATGAGCTTTATGAACTAATTTTTCTAATTTCTCGTTCTCAATGCGAATTCCTTTTACGTAAATGGTTGTGCCAAGTTTAAATCCATCGTCTTTCTCATCCTTTAGCAAGCTTACACTTACCGTAACTTCTGATTCAAAAAACTCTTTCTCTTTTTTAGCGATGAATTGTAATGCACCATCAAAACACGCAGCATAACCTGCAGCAAATAACTGTTCTGGATTTGTCGCATCTGGTAGATCTTTCTTTCTTGCTGACCCCGGCATAGCAATGTTCTGGACTAAATTTCCTTCAGACGAAACGACACTTCCATCCCTACCTCCTTTAGCAGTTACAGTAGCCGTAAATACAGGTTTTGTCATCTTTCTCATCCCCTTAAAAAAAATAGTGATTATTCTTCTCTATTTGTTTACCACTAACACCAGTCGATAAAACATCCCTTTGTATAATTCGTTCGAGGAGTGATTGAGTTACTTCTGATGTGCTTTCCACCGTTGTTGTTTCATTATTTGTAGCAAAGTTTAATGGAGAACTAATAAGCAAAGAGCCAATTACTACACTAAATACTAATAAGACTGAAAATAACCTTTTATTCAGTGATTAAGTAACCACAAATATCCTAATATCTGTTTTTCTTGGCTATTTAAACAGAGTCACAAATAATTCCATGTTTATTTTAATTTTTAAAAACAATACTAATCTTGTTTGAATTTTATCCTATTCAAATGGCATGGCTGAAAATTATTTTAACAAAACACTTAAGGAGATGTTGTTTATGTTTGGAATGGGCAGAAGAAATAATAATGGCGATATGAATACTACACTTATGTTGATGGTTGGTTTAGGCGTTGGCGCAGCGGCATACAGTATGATGAGGGGCCGAAATAACGGCAACAATAATATGAATATGATGGAGTCAGCACAAAAAGCAATGAACCAACTTAGAGATTAATTAAAATAAACAGTGTTATGGGACGGTCCAAAATACATGGACACAATTAAATAAGCTTCTCATACTGTTAATTAGTTATTTACAACAAAAAACCTGTGCTGATAGTTTGCACAGGTTTTTACTAGTAATAAAAGCTGAATTAAAATTATTCTAAAATAATTTGTGAAGATGCGCCTGAAAGAGCGTTTTTGTCATCATTTCCAACACTAGATACACTCATGACAAATACTCGATAAGCTACATCATTTTCAATTAGTCTACCATTGCTATCTTTTGCATTTGAAGCTAACCTTTGTGTAATATTGGCACCTGTTTTGGCAACT
Organism: Anaerobacillus isosaccharinicus; assembly: GCF_001866075.3. Taxonomy (GTDB): domain Bacteria; phylum Bacillota; class Bacilli; order Bacillales; family Anaerobacillaceae; genus Anaerobacillus; species Anaerobacillus isosaccharinicus. Next base: position 4,143,826 of record NZ_CP063356.1, read on the forward strand.
GTAGTATAATTCCCAGTGGCTACAGCATTAGCTTTTGTTAAATCAAACGAGTTTGCCTGTGATTGCCTCACAACGAAAATTCGATATTCACTAACCGTTGTTTCATCAGCGACTTTCGTAAATGTTATCTGCATGTCACGGCCATTATTCTGGTTACCAATGTCGTTAACACTTACATTCGTTACAACACTAGTCGTCATGTTATCCAATAATGTAATTGCTGAGGAAGGGCTTGATAACGCATGAGATAAACTTCCCACTGTTAGTACAAATACTTGATACGATTTATTTATGTCAACTTTCGCACCGTTTACATCTTTTGCTGTCGAGGCTAATGTTGTAGCGATGTTGGCACCTGCCTTATTTACAACGGTATAGTTTGATGAAGAGATTTGCAATGCCTTATTTAAATTAAAGGTAGATGCTTCTCTTGTTGGTACAACCATCACTCGGTATTGGATGACATTCGTCTCTAGCTTCGGAACTGTAAACTCAACTTGGAGATCACGACCATCTCCAAAATCAGCGACGTCTTTTACTAGGAGGTTTGTTACTTTTAAGTCTGTTACTCCATTCGTTAACATGATTTGTGCAGACGGTGATGATATAGCACTTCCAAACCCTTGGTTACCAACTGACATCACAAAAACCTGATAGTTCACATCATTTTTAATCGCGTGTCCATCACTATCCTTCGCTGTAGCTACTAGAGTTCGAGTAAGGTTCGCTCCAGTTTTTGCGATAGCTGTGTAATGGTTATTATCCTTAGCATTGCTTAATTCAAATGCTTTTGCTTTCTCAGACTTAACAACAAATGCTCTGTATTCTGCTAGATTTTTTTCATCAGCAAGCTTTGAGAAATTTACCTGCAAGTCGCGACCATTACCGTAATTACTTACATCTGCAACTTTTACGTCTTGGACAGCTCCTACACTTTCTAATTCGCTACTTAATGTGATATCCTTCTTAGCCTTTGATAGTACATTTCCTTTTGTTTTTGATTTTTCTTTAACAGATAAAACAAACACTGTATAAGAGATATCATTTTTAATCAATGATCCATCCGTATCTTTGGAGTTCGATTCCAAAGTAGTTTTAATGTTCTTTCCTTTCGGTGCAACCATGTAATTGGCATTTTTGTTGGCAGTTTCTAAATCAAACTCCCCTTCTTTTGAAGATTTCACGACAAAAATTCGATAGTGATCAAATTTAGATTTGTCCCTTGCTACATTGAAATGAACCTCTAAGTCCCTTCCATCTCCGTTGTCGCCTACGTCCTTCACATTAATGTTATTAATCGTATCTGTCCTGCCTTTTCCCTTATCATCATTCTTAGCAAATGAGTGTACTGGCGGGAAGATAAACAAAAACACCAAACATAATAAAAATAACTTTTTCCAATATTTAATAGACATATATACTCCTCCTCAAATTAGTGAAAGGAAACAATTCACCCTTTGGATAATATGTATTCCTTTGACTAGTTAGACGACCGTAAAATGAAATCGTTACAAATTATCACCAAAATAAGAATAAATTACCAATTAAATGGATTAGCTAAATGTTTTTTACTACCTTTCGTATTATACGGGATAAGGTACTAATCCCTATGTTAGGTATCTATCTAATTAGATTGGTATTAGATAGATGCTCGATGTGATGGGAACCTTAATTCTTTTACATCAACAAACAAAAAAACTCAGAAGCTATGTTCTGCCTCTGAGTTTCATAAAACCGATTCATGCTTTTATCGTTAAGTTGTTATCTTAAATCAATCTAATCCCAACAATTCCATTAATCTGATTGATTTGAGCTTCAATCCCTGGAATAATATCATTGTTAACTTCATTATCAATATCAATCATTGTATAAGCATATTCTCCACGGCTACGATTGATCATATCCGCAATGTTCAAGTGATAGTTAGAGATTGCAGATGTAATTTGCCCCACCATATTAGGTACATTTTTATGGAAGACCGCAACACGAGTTTTTCCTGTATAAGGTAGAGATACATTAGGGAAATTCACAGAGTTCTTAATGTTTCCAGTCTCAAGATACTCTTTCAACTGGCGAGCAGCCATAATTGCACAGTTTTCTTCTGACTCTCCAGTAGAAGCACCTAGATGAGGGATAGGCACCACATTTTTCATTTTTAGAACATTCTCATTCGGAAAGTCTGTAATGTACTTTCCAACTTTTCCAGTTTCCAATGCAACTGCCATATCAGCTTCATTTACTAGTCCATCACGAGAAAAGTTTAATATGTGAACGTCAGGCTTCATTAAGCTAAATGTCGCTTCATTAAACATTCCTTTCGTATCATTTGTAAGTGGAACGTGTACCGTAATAAAGTCAGAATTTGCAAATAGCTGTTCAATCGTCATTGCACGATGAACATTTCGAGACAAGTTCCAAGCTGTATCAACAGAAATGAATGGATCAAATCCAATCACTTCCATGTCTAGATTAAGTGCATCGTTAGCTACAAGTGCACCAATTGCGCCAAGTCCAATTACCCCAAGAGTTTTTCCTTTGATTTCTTTTCCGACAAACTGTTTTTTTCCTGCTTCAACAAGCTTCGGAATTTGGTCTCCTTCTCCATCTAATGTTCGTGCCCAAGCAACACCAGCAAAAAGGTTACGAGACGCGGCAATTAATGTCGTAAGTACAAGCTCTTTTACTGCATTCGCATTGGCTCCAGGAGTATTAAAAACGACAATACCTTTTTCTGTACATTTTTCAACGGGGATATTGTTAACTCCAGCCCCTGCACGTGCAATTGCTTTCAACGGTGTGTCTAGCTCTAGTGCTTGCATGTTAAAACTCCGAACTAGAATTGCATCCGCTTTATTGCTCTCATTGTCGATCGTATAATGGTCCTTATTAAATACATTTAACCCTCTTTCTGCAATATTATTTAATGTTTTAATTGTAAGGACTTTGTTTAATGTTACAGTGCTCATATCTTTTACCTCTTTCTTTTTTTAGTTTTTAAAAAGTGAAATATTCGGATAATAAAATGTTGTTTCGTTGAGCTGGATCAAATCAGTGTACCTATCGCCTCCTAGAAAACATAAAGAGGCAAGGAGAACTTTCCTTACCTCTGCCCAGGCGAACGGCATTCGTCATTATGTGCTCCCTCACGGTGATCCGCGTTTCGCCAGTTACACATAATCGATTAATTTCATTTATAGTAACAAATTCTCACTCAGCATTCAAGAGTTATTTTTCAGAAAAAAGAAACTATTTATTTTTTTGAGATTATTCCCTTTATCATTAATTCAATTTTTCTGAGGTCCTTAGACTAATTCTCTAGCAAGCCATCATTTCTAAGGCAAAAAGGACGTTACTTAAAAAGTTATATTAAACTAAGTTGGATGCACACCCTGTTGTTCCTTATATATTCTGCGATCTCTAAAAGTGTCAATTAAACCTTTTCAAATGTTTAGTTTGTAGCTACCTTTGGCCATACTTGAAGTAAACATGTAAGGAGGTCTCTAACCTGTTATCAACGACTATTTCATATCCAGCCAGTATCAATGACACAAGCTTTGATTTAGAGAATTTAGAAAAAGTGAGTCCAACTCATTACCGAATTTATCTATCAATTGCCGACAAAGCAATCGGCGATTTGTATCTTTCTGAAGGGAAAATGACTGTTCAATATTCAGGAGAACTAGCACTTTCAGAATATATAACAATTCACGAAATCATTAATCATCTCCAGAAAATAGTTAATGGAGAAATCGATGATTCAAATAGCTTTCTTGGTTATTTACCCGACGGCGAATCTGTTTATATCACGAAGAATTGGGACAAGTGGGTAAACTATATTTATAGTTCAATGAAAAATTGCAAAAATGATGCTTCAATTTAATATGTTTAATGACCTAGGAGGTTAATGATGTTATCAGGAGAAATAATTTCTGTCATTTCTGGAAAAGGTGGAGTAGGTAAATCTACAGTTTCTGCTAATCTTGCTGTATCTCTAGCAAGGCAAGGGCACTCTGTAGCACTTATTGATTTTGACATCTATGGTAGTAGCATACCAAAAATGATGAATATCGGCTTTGGACCGAAATCAATAAACAATAAAATTGTTCCTGTTGAATCACATGGTGTAACCATCATGTCAATGGGATTTATAGTGAAAAACAACGATCCTGTCGTATGGCGTGGTCCGATGCTTGGTAAAGTCGTTGAACAGTTTATAAATGATGTAATTTGGGGAAAGCTCGACTACGTAGTTATTGATATGCCTCCTGGGACTGGAGATGTTGCGATGGATGTAAATCGTCTCATTCCTAGTTCTTATCAAATACTAGTGACGACGCCACATCCAACAGCTTCTCATGTCGCAGAAAGAGCTGGGAAGATGGCCACTAATAATAACCATGACATCCTTGGTGTCGTTGAAAATATGTCATATTTTCAGCCACCAGAAGATGATACAAAATATTATATTTTCGGAAAAGGTGGGTCCGAACATCTTGCTCTAGCTTTAGAAACCGAGGTGATCGCAAAGCTACCGATTATTGCTCCTAAGGAGGGGGATTTTGAACCTTCTATTTATCGTAAAGGTACTCTCCTATTCGATAAATACAATGAACTTGCCGAAAAAGTTGTAGATCTGATTCGAAATAAAAACAGCCGTTCAGTTCAAAAGCCTGTATAAGTATTTTCTTACAAGAGTTTTGCCAAAGTAATATGAGGTTGGAGCTATTTATTCTCCAACCTCATTTCACTCTTCTATATTGAGTTACTCTCCTAACACCATGTCTTTGTAACCCATTAACATCTCAATCGCTTTGTTTTTTTTCTCTTCACTATACCCATGACTATTTAGTGTTTGCACAAAATGATTAATCATCGCATCAAAGTGATGATCATCAATCGAAATATGTTTATGAGCATGCTGGATTTGTTCATTCGTGTAATTTCTTTCACCGAAGACATGGGAATGAAATGTTTTCGGATGATGTTGAATCTGTTCGTGAGCAAACGTTTGTAACAGTTCCTGTAAGCTACTGTCTCCTTCAACGCTACTAAAGAAATCTTTTATTAAATCTTCATAATGGTCTTCGTTATTTGTACTCAAGTGTTTCACTCCTCTATTATTGATCCATTACCCGATCTACTCTTCTAAAGAAAATGTAGGAAATTATCGTGGTGACAAACATAAATCCTAATGCTATAACATAATAATAAAGTGTTTCAAAATGGCCAGCTAAAAATTCCTCAACCATATATTGAACTAAAATAATTTGAACCGCGATTAAACTTATAAAGATCCACCATGCCATCCTCATTTCATTCACTACCTCCTAATGTTGAGCTTGAGTAATACTAACAGCATAGATGCCATTATCTTTAAATGCCAAATTAATTGTAGGTAATGCACGCTGTGGTGGTCCTGCTAGAACAGATCCATCTTCAACATCGAAGAACCCATGATGGCATGGACATACAAGTTTCCAATCTTCTTTTTCCCAATAAACAGGGCACATTAAATGCGTACACTTTATGTTATAGGCGCGGTACTCAGTTTCTGAAATGCGGATCAGTAGTGCAGGGTCGTGTTCTTTTGGATAACTAAAGGCCACACTGTCTCCTACAGCTAAGTCTCCTTGGGCTGCAATTAACGTCTCGAATTCATTGCTTTCTTTTTCGATTTTTTTCGATAAAACAACCAAAGGTGTTGAGCTTAAAAAGAAAATGCCCATTAATGATAAGGCAGAGGCGACAAAGCCCCTTCTATTTAAATCTAACTCTTTATCCCTTCTAATGTTAAAAGTAAGTGAACGAAGAAATTTTTCGATTTTCCTCATGATTGTACCCCTTCACCATCATAAAATCCAAAACTATTCCTTTTTGTATCAGGTAAACCAATGACTGTTCTTGTTTCAATAGTCGTGCCGCCGAAGTCCCATTGGTATTGCACTTCTTTAGGTGAATGATTTTTTAAATCGTCTTCTTCAAGAAACATAATGGTATCCGTAGGACAAACACTTGCACACATTGGTGGTGTCCCTTTTGAGGTCCGGTCATAGCACATATCGCATTTATACATCATTTTCTTCACATCATCGACTCTTGGTATTCCAAATGGACAAGCATAAGTACAGTTTTTACAACCAATACATTTTTCCAGAGAAGCAGAAAGAACAATCCCATCAGAAGTAACTGAAATGGCCTGCACCGGACAACTCTCTGCACAAGCTGGTGTAACACAGTGCATACAAGGAGTTGGCGAGGTTGCCACTGTTTCTCCAGGACTTAACTCATCAACAAACATTCTCGACATGTGGTCATGTCCACTACATTCTTCACATCCGATAATACACGCCCTACACCCTATACATCGTTCGTAGTCGATATATAAGACTTTACCCATGTTTTACACCTACAATCTCAGCTTTTTTTTCAATTTTAACAGCACAAACCTTAAACTCTGGTATTTTGGAGTTTGGTTCTAAGGCTGGATTTGTTAAATGGTTGATCGCTAGCGTTTTTCCCCAATGGTATGGTACAAACACCATGTCTTCTCTAATAATCTTTGTAATCTTTGCGACAACTTCAATACTCCCCCTCGCACTTGAAAGTTTGACCATTTCACCATTTCCGATGTTATACTTTTTAGCTAAATTTGGATGCATTTCAACATATGGGTCAGGACAAAAATTAAGAAGTGACTCAATTCTTCGCGTTTGATTTCCACTTAAATAATGGTAGACGACACGGCCCGTCGATAAAAAGATCGGATACTCTTCACTAATTTTTTCATTTGGACCTTTATGTTCAAAAGCTAAAATTCTTGCTTTTCCATCAGGGAAGTTGAACTTTAAGTCTTCAAACAATCTAGGCATTCCCTCGGACTCCTCAGTTGGACAAGGCCAAAATACACCTTGCATATTATCCAACTTCTCATAAGTAATCCCATAATAATCAGCTATGCCACCCTTACTAGCTACTCTGAGCTCATTAAAAATATCTTCAGGCTTATCGTACTTAAAGTACTTGCCTCTTCCAAGTCGTTCGGCTAGGTCGCAAATAATTTCCCAATCCCGTCTTGATTCTCCAGGTGTTCGATCAATCCCTCGAAGCCTTAGCACTCGTCCTTCAACATTCGTAGTTGTTCCATCATCCTCAACCCAAACCGTTGACGGTAGGACAACATCGGCTAACTCGCAAGATTCTGATAAAAACATATCAATGGCAACAAAGAAATCTAAACTTTTTAAGTAATCACCTACATGTGCAACAGATGGAGATGAAACAATTGGGTTACTACAAGCTAATATTAATAACTTTATTTCACTACCAAGGGCTTGCAGCATTTCAAACGCTGATAAGCCAGGGCCTGGAATTTCTGATTCATCTACACCCCAAACACCTGCAATGTACTCTCTGGCCTTTGGATCAGTTATCTTTCGAAATCCTGGAAGTTGATCTGTTTTTTGCCCGTGTTCCCTTCCACCTTGTCCGTTTCCTTGACCAGTAAAGGTAGCAAATCCTGAACCTTTCCTTCCAATTTTTCCAGTTACTAAGCAAAGGTTTACATAAGTTGAAACTGCATCTGTCCCAGTCGCGTGTTGTTCTACACCACGAGCAAACATCGCCATTCCATTTTTTGATTGTCCAAAAATTCTTGCTGCACTAACAATCTTCTCAGCAGAAACACCAGTAATCTCTGAGACGTATTCAGGTGTATATTTCTTAACCAACTCCTTCAGCTTTTCAAAGCCTGTCGTATGCTTATTAATAAAGTCATAGTCAACTAAATCCTCTTCAATCATCACATGAAGAAGTCCATTGGCTAATGCAACATCTGTGCCAGGACGGATATCTAAATGAATATCAGCCACTAATGCCGTCTTTGTTTGTCTAGGGTCAATAACAATTAGTTTCGCACCATTGTCCCTGGCGCCCCAAATATAAGGCATTGATAATGGATGACACTCTGCCGTGTTTGAGCCGGCTAAAAGTAACACATCAGCTGACTTAATATCCGACCAAGGGTTCGTTGAGCCCCGATCTATTCCTACACTTTGGTTAAATCCAAATGAAGCTGAGGACATACAGTAACGTCCGTTGTAATCAATGTTCTTCGTGCCAAGACCAATCCGGGCAAACTTACCCATCAAATAACATTTTTCATTGGTCATTGATGATCCACTATATACCCCAACAGCGTCTTTCCCATATTGTGCTTGAACTTCTTGAATTTTTGAGACAATTAATTCCATAGCTTCATCCCATGAAGCCTTTACAAGCTCACCATTTTTTCGAATTAATGGAGAAAGTAGTCTTTCGCCGTGCTCTGCTTGTCGATAAGCTGCCACACCTTTTGGACAAAGTCTTCCACCATTCATAGGAAAATCATAACGTGGTTCTACCCCTATGACTTCTTTTGTTTCAGTTTTCACACGAATATTCATCCCGCATTGCATCCCACAAAAACAACAATGGGTGGAAATTAAGTCTTCACCATCTCGTTCAATCGCATGATAATCACGTTGGGAATATTCCCTATTTTGAGCGTGCCCCATAAATCAACTCTCTCCTTTCACACCTTGAAGTCCGTTTCGTCCATTACTTTCTAAAATAACATTCGCTTGACCTAAGTGGATTTTTGCACCATAACCACCTAAACGATGACTAACTCTCCGACACTCAGAACACATATCGGAGAAATGAAGCGAAGTTTGATCAATTGGTACGGACAACTCTCTTTTTGCCAAGCCGATCTGAATATCTTTTATTTGAGTGGCCGTTGCATATTCCCTACCACATTTTGCACATTGCTTTTGTTCTTCCATCGCATGATACATAGGAACGACTAGGGCTAAAAAGCGTAATGGTAGATGCCAAAACTTACTAAATGGAAAATATAGTAGAAATACAATGACCGTTACCTGATGAGCTAACGCAATTCCTAAATATGAGAAGCCCTCCATCCAAATAGCCGACACAGTTAATAATGAACCTGTAATCGAAATTGCAATTAAAAGTACAAGAGGAAAAAAATCATATTCCTTTGATTGTTCAACGATTTTCTTTTCATCAGTTACCCTTCGGTACAATGCCATGCTGCATCCTATAATGACAGCAATTCCAGTCCAATTTAAGCCGTGATAAAGCATAAAGGCCAAAAAGGAATCTGCTTCCATCTGAAATAAAGAAATACCAAAAAACACGACATCATATGTTTTGGGGTGGATTAATTCAAAATGCATCCAATTTAAAACAAGGGCAAAGGTAATTGCAAAAGAAAATAACACACCCCAAGATATGAGCATATGTTGCGCCCACCGAAAAAAAGATCTGTTTCTGATAAACTTCTGTTCTCCAAAGTTCGAATATAATGTTTTAAAAACAAATTTCAAACCTTTTGGACTTGCCATCATCTTAATTCCTTGTTTCCATAACCTCCTTGTTGGAGGTCGAAGTGTCCACGAAGTAATCCTAATCGTTAATAAGACAAAGCAAAGGATTGTTGCCCAAAGATAACCATATAGCGCAATGTCGACATACCCTAAGCGTTCGGACCCAAAATAAATAGAAAAAAAGACAACCACTAACACAAAAAACACATTCCGTGCAGATTTCTTAGTAAATAATAGAGGATCTGCTTCTTCATATGGATTAAAATTCATTAAAATTCTACCCCTTCAAAAAATTGTTTTATTTGGTCTAGCATTCCATTTTTGTCCAATTAAATTCCTGAATTAAAGAAAGTAATTAAAAAAATAAAAAAACAGACAGCGTACCATCTGCAAAATGCTATTTTATTTTGATGGGTTTTGTTATTGGATAAAAATGTTATCTATTGTTGGACAAAGGTAACTTTTTAAAGTTAAAATTACCCTAAAGATTTGATTAGTTTTATGTAATTTTAAAAAAATTCATCCAGTCGGCACAAGAGCAAGATCTTAACCATAACATTTGAATTCTACTTTAAGTTCTACTTAGCGAACATTGTTTATTTATTAAAAAATTTGGGCATTTACTAATCAATAGGAGAATTAAGGTGGTGGTTTTTTGAAACAAAATCTTTCCGTACATACATTCACAAAAGAATTTTACGAACAAGTTAAAAAAGATCCTATTCAAGATTGGGCAGCTACACTAGCTTTTTATTTTATGCTCTCGATCTTTCCTTTTCTGATTTTTATTTTATCGTTACTACCCTATTTACCAATTGATACCGAACAAATCTACCATTTTGTTCACGACTATGCGCCTCCAGAATTGGCGGAATTATTCACAGTAACAGTTTTAGAAGTCATTGCTGAACCTAAAGGTGGGTTATTATCCTTTGGTATTTTAGCTACGATATGGACAGCTTCAAATGGAATCAACGCTTTAATACGAGCATTGAATAGAGCTCATAACATCGATGAAACGCGTTCATTTATTAAATTACGGTCCATGTCTATTTTTTTAACTTTAGGTATCGTCATTTTATTTTTTGCCACTTTACTTCTCCCTATTTTTGGAAATCTTATTTTGTCGAGTATTGACCAGATCTTTTCACTTCCTGATCAGACTTTTTTAAATTTAAATCGGCTACGTTGGATCATTGGTGTAGTCATCATGACAGCCATCTTAATGCTTATTTATATGATTGCTCCTAATCGGAAATTAGCTTATCGCGATGTCTTGTTCGGTGCTCTGTTAGCCACGGTTAGTTGGCAACTTATCTCATTTGGGTTTTCGATTTATGTTGCTAATTTCAACAACTATACAGCAACTTACGGCAGTTTAGGTGGGGTTATCATTTTAATGTTTTGGTTTTACTTAAGTGGTCTCATCCTTGTTGTTGGTGGTGAGATAAATGCGACACTTTATAACCTTAAAAAAGGTAGGTAGTAAATTGAAATCAATTTCTTTTACTAGCTTCGATGTCAATTGTAAAAATGGTCAGAGATATCGTTTTTTTAGCATAGCCAAGTTATGTTAGGGTTTAGCCATCTCAACGATTAGTTCGATCTCGATTAAAATTAAGCCTAGGCTAACAAATTGCTAGCACTTTATTAGCTTGTTGCTAGCGTTAAATCCTGACTAGATTTTAACGTTACTGTGTGGTAATTTTGCCCTCTTCCACCATTGAATGACCATATACAAAGGTGAACAAACATAGTAAAATTTAGATATTAAGTTGATTAACATCGCAATAGACGGGGAAGTAGCGGCGCCTTGTAACCTGCAATCCGCTATAGCAGGGTCGAATTCCTAACGAAGGTCTAATGATGTGTGGTCAGTGCTTTTAATTTGATGTTGAGGAAAAAAACTTTTGCAAAGAAAAACCTACGAACGGGTCAGATCCGGAAGGAAGCAGCCATAAGGAGGACACTTTTCTTGTGTAAAAAGTCCATTTTTCTGAGTTAAAGAAAAAGTAACGCATGGATGATTAGCTCGTACTTAGGTTTGCGATTTACATAAGCAAAAGAGGCAGTTCCTATATGTGTAGGAGCTGCCTCTTTTTACGATTGGGAGTTACTAACCATTCTTTGGAAGTGTAACACTCAACTACTTTCAAAAACTTACCGACCTATCGAACCCCTTTTTCTCTAGCACCTGTTTTTACAGGCTTCTTTTACTCTATTCAACAACCACCACTAAACCCAGCTGTACTTATAGTCTTTATCCTCCAGCGAATGTGCTTGTTTTACAACCTTTAAAGGCCGAAACGTATCAATCATAACCGCTAATTCGATCGTTTCTTTCTTTCCAATACTTGCTTCAGCTTTACCTGGGTGAGGACCATGTGGAATACCAGAAGGATGTAGAGTAAATGACCCTTCTTCAATTCCTTTCCGGCTCATGAAGTTTCCTTCTACGTAATAAAGGACTTCATCACTATCAACATTACTATGATAATAAGGTGCAGGAATTGCCTCTGGATGATATTCATATAACCTTGGTACAAATGAACAGATGACAAAGTTATTTGCCTCAAACGTCTGGTGGATAGGCGGTGGCATATGAATTCGACCGGTGATCGGCTCAAAATCTGCAACATTAAATATATACGGGAACAAATAGCCATCCCAGCCAACAACATCTAATGGATGATGACCAAAGACATGGGAATGTAGAAACCCTCTTGATTTTGTTCGGACTTCGTATTCCTTTAATTCCACATGTGTTTCTAATTTTTCTGGTCCATGAAAATCTCGTTCGCAAAATGGACTGTGTTCTAGCAATTGCCCGTGGGCATTGCGGTAACGTTTCGGTGTTGAAATCCAACTATTTGTTTCAATGACCAACAGTTTAGATTCCCCAACATCTGGAACCACTCGGTAAATCGTGCCAATTGGTAAGACAATGTAATCGCCGGGCTTATACGTAAGCGTGCCAAATGTCGATTCGATTTTCCCTGTCCCATGATGAACAAATAAGACTTCATCGCCATCACCATTCCGGTAAAAATAGTCCATTTGCTCAGTAGGGTTGACTACACCGATGAGGACGTCTTCGTTACCAAGTAGGTAATGCCTACCCATGACCGCATCCGTCTTTTCATTATATTGATTTGAGCGAAGATGACGCGGAGCAAGGTCACTCTGTGCTTCATATTCAACTCGGCAATTTTTTAACAACGCTGATTTAATAATCCTTGTTGGTGGATTGTGATGATACAAAATTGATTGGATTCCTGAAAAGCCTTTTGTACCCATGACTTGCTCTCGGAACAGCGATCCATCTTCTTTTTTAAAAACGGTATGTCGTTTCCGGGGGATATCCCCCATTTGTTTATAAAATGGCATATTATTTATCCCCCTAAATGTTAATCCAATGCCGGAAGAATTCGCCCTGCTACTTCCCCAAAGCCAATACGATAGCCATCTCCTTGGCACCACCCAGTCATCGTTAGTAAATCTCCGTCTTCTAACCAAACACGTTGTTCGCCATTGTTCATTTCAATCGGCTCAGTGCCTCGCCAGCTTAGCTCTAATAAACTTCCACGTTGTTCCTTCTCTGGACCACTGATTGTTCCAGATGCAAGTAGATCCCCTGGACGTAAGTTACATCCGGTAATGGTATGATGGCTAATTTGTTGAGCCATGCTCCAGTAAAGATAACTGAAATTGGTCGTTACAATTTTTTGTGGTTCCGCCATCTCTTGACTCTTTAGGTAAACTTCAAGATGAATATTAAAGGAGCTAGCATCATTTTTTTGTAAATATGGTAACGGTGTTGGGTCCTGATTTGGCCCTTTTACACGAAACGGTTCTAGTGCTTCTAATGGTACAACCCAAGGCGAAACTGATGTTGCGAAGCTTTTAGCAAGGAACGGTCCAAGTGGTTGATACTCCCATGCTTGAATATCCCGAGCACTCCAATCATTCACCAAGACGAGACCAAATATTTGATCTTCGGCATCAGCAATAGCAACTGGTTTTCCTTGTTCATTTCCAGGACCTATAAACCAGCCCATCTCTAATTCCATGTCTAGTTGTTTACACGGTCCAAAAATTGGTGTTTCTTCACCCGCAGGTTTCATTTGTCCTCTCGGACGACGAACATCCGTTCCACTGATAACAACCGAGCTCGCCCGACCGTGATAACCGATTGGTAAGTGGATCCAATTTGGCATAAGTGCGTTTTCTTTGCCTCGAAACATCGTTCCCACATTAGTCGCGTGCTCTTTTGATGCATAAAAATCAGTATAGTCTCCAATTTCTGCTGGTAAGAGTAATTCTGCATCTTTTTGGCTTATTATTGCTTTGTTGCGAAGAAACTCATTATCTCTTAACGTTGGCTCGTCTTCACTTAAAAGAAATTGAAGTTGATTTCTGACCTTTTTCCAGGTATTTCTTCCAAGGGCCATAAATGCATTCAGGGAAGGTTGAGCAAAAATCCTATCCTCATCTATTCCAGTATTAGCGAACAATCCAGCTCTTTCTATTTCTGAGAGATCTAAGACATATTCACCTATCGCAACCCCAATCCGAGGCTTTCCGCCAGAGTGAGGCCGAAAGACACCATAAGGTAAGTTTTGAATTGGAAAATGTGAATCCCGATCAACTTGTATAAAAGACTTCATTGATTTAAAGCCTCCCTTTTAAAATTGTCTAGCTCTGAGTGCCCCGCTTTTCAAATAATTTTTTGCAACTGAAGGCCTTCACGTGGTTCATTAAAGCTGCAACTCCCATACGAATAAAGGGCTTGTTTTCGCAATTGCTCAATCTCGGATAGAGGTACAACTAAGTCCCTCCAGCAAAGTCCTTTTGACGTAAAACGAAAATGGCTAGCGTCTTCATCGGCTAAGATCTCTGCAGTTGTATCAATATCTAACAGGTGAACTCGTGCGGTCATACCAGCGGTAAAAAGATTTAAAAACCCATGCATTTTTGTTTTCACTTCGTCACGATACATCCTAATTGGATGGTGCAGTCCTGCGGTGAATTTGAGAGGTATTTTCCGTTCATAGCAACCAACAAGGACAGTAGCCACTTGTGTCGGTGTAGGAAAGGCATCTGCTGTAATCCCACCTGTTCGTAATTTCATCCCTAGAACCGTCTCATTTAAGCGATTATGCTCAGAAATTTCATCTAGCGTACTTAGCATTAGATCGACCCAATCACTATTCAGTGACATCGTCATTTCGCAAAAAATTTGTAAATTGTGCTTACGCGCTTCACTTCCAATCACGTTAAGAAAATGACTAGTTGGTATGACTGGCGGAAGCGGCAACTCTAAAACATCAACACTAACCGCTTTTCCATGCTTTTTGCAAAAAGTGGTGATTTTTTCGAGATCTAATTTTAGCGCCTCTAGACAGCTCTCTACATCCGTACTTCCTTGACCGATTGCTGCAATCGGCAACGGTTTATTTTTTGAAAAAGAATACATATATGGGTCAAGTTCCTCTAACCTCGTTGCAGGAATGATGAAGCGACCGAGCATCCATGAATCGTGATCAGCTTGATAGGCCACATAATTATTGATCGCTTCTTCTAAAGGTAATTGAGAAGGCGGGAATAATCCCGCATAGTCGATTAAGTTCGCTAAGAAAGATTGTGTACTAGATTTTGTACTCACATAAACTCTCCTTTCTTACGCATCTTCACTAAATATTTCCTCTACGTTCTTGTTCCCGTTCAATCGACTCGAATAATGCTTTAAAATTCCCTTCGCCGAACCCTCTTGCTCCTTTTCTTTGAATGATCTCAATAAATAATGTCGGACGATCGACAATTGGCTTTGTGAAAATTTGCAGAAGATAACCCTCATCATCTCGATCTACTAAAATACTAAGCTCTTTTAATTTTTTTATATCCTCATCAATATCTCCTACTCTAGCACTTAAATCTTCATAATAAGTTTCAGGTGTCGGTAAAAATTCAACCCCATTTTCTCTTAGTGCTTTAATTGTTGAGATAATGTCATTCGTCAAAAGTGCCATATGCTGAACTCCTGGTCCTTTGTAAAAATCTAAGTACTCTTGAATTTGAGATTTCCGTTTTCCTTCTGCTGGTTCGTTAATTGGAAATTTTATTCGACCCGTCCCATTCATCATGACCTTAGACATGAGTGCAGAATATTCTGTTGAAATATCCTCGTCATCAAAATGTTTTAAAACAGAAAAACCAAATACCTTTTCGTAATATGTAGTCCACTCGTCCATACTTTCAACGTTTCCGACTACATGGTCAATTCCGATTAGCCCAGATGTCTTCGCATGATTTAATCCTTCATATGGTATAAACCCAGGTAAAAAACTACCTTTGTAATCTTGCAATTCAATTAACGTATGAACGGTATCTCCATAAGTTCCAATAGTCGCTTTTTTCACAGAACCGTGTTCATCACTTTCTATCCATGGGCTCTTAATCGCAATACCACCACGGGCAATTGCACCATTATATGCCTCCTCAACGTTAGACACTGTTAAAGCAATATCTTTACCGCCATCACCGTGGAGCTTTACAAAAGAAGAAACCTCCGTGTTATCTGTTAGTGAACCCGTCACAACGAGACGAATCGCTCCTTGCTCGAGTACATAGGAAACTAAGTCACGAGAACCTGTTTCAAGCCCACGATAAGCTTTAATTTGAAAGCCAAATGCGTTACAGAAATAATAGGAAGATTGTTTTGCATTTCCGACATAAATTTCTAGATGGTGGAAACTTTCAACATCAAAATTATTATCCTTATTTGCTGGATTCGTTATATTAGATACTTCATTTGTCATTTTTTATCCCCCTATAATTAATAATATACTCACCTTATAAATAATATTAATATTCGAAATAATCTTCTGCAAGCGCTTACAACAACGCTTAAACTCTGTGAATTATTAAAGTATTTAAAATGTTCATTTTATTACAATGAAGCGTTAGAGCTTTCCCTTGCACTCTTGCAAACTAAATTCTTTTCCCTCTATAATCACATCAAAAATATTCTATAGGAGATTTTATGATGAAAATTCATGTAAAATTCTGCCCATTTAATTTTAAAAATGAATTACGTGAAGTGAAAAATCACTTAAAACTACTTTCCTATGTAAATGTTACTGAAGACCTCTGCCTAAATTATTGTGGCCAGTGCTTAGTTCAACCATTTACGGTTATAAACGGAAAACATTTTGCAAGTGATAGCGTAGATCAACTCTATTATGAGGTCTCAAAAATTTTTAATCTTCCACCCCTTCAAAGAAATTAGCAATAAATTCAAAAAATTTGTTTTTCTGATCTAACTGTATTTATAATAGTTATAAATGATGAAACTGCCACATTAAGTACAGAAAGGGTTGTTTATCAGTGGAAAAACTTTCAGAGCAAGAAATTACACATTTTTTATCAAAAGCTAATGATTGGAATTTAGTTGATGAGAAATGGATTGAAAAAAAGTACCGATTTAAAGACTATTTAACAGGTATTCAATTTGTTCAAAAAGTAGCCAATGCCTCCGAAGAAGCTAATCATCATCCGTTCATTTCCATTGATTATAAACTAGTAAAAATTAAACTATCATCTTGGAATGCCAACGGTTTAACCGAACTAGATTTTAAATTAGCCAAAGAATACGACGAATTTTACCAACAGTGTAAACTGGTTTAACGAACATTTTGTAAGCGGTTACGTAACTACGTTATTTATGGGAGGTTTCAGATGCAAACGAAAACAATACCAAAACATTTACAAAAATACACGGTGACACAGGAGTATGAAAATTATACGGCTATTAATCACGCTGTTTGGCGTTATGTCATGCGCCAAAATCATCATGGATTAAAAGAGATCGCCCACCCCGCTTATACTGATGGTTTAAAGGCTTCTGGAATTTCGATTGAACAACTTCCTAACGTAGACCATATGAATGTATGCTTAGCCCCTTATGGATGGGGAGCGGCAACCATTGACGGCTTCATCCCAGGAGTTGCCTTTTTTGAGTTTCAAGCCAACGGTATTCTACCTGTCGTTGCCGAAATTCGGAAACTAGAAAACATCCAGTATACCCCTGCTCCTGACATTATTCATGAAGCTGCAGGACATGCGCCGATTCTTTGTGATAAAAACTATTCTGAGTATGTTAAGCTTTTTGGCAACATTGGAAAAAAAGCGATTGCTACAAAAGAAGAACACGATCTATTTGAAGCTGTCCGTCATTACTCTAACCTTCTTGAAAAAGGGGAATCAACCGAAGCAGATATCATTTCCGCCAAGAACAAAATCGATGAAGTCGCCTTGTCCATCAAAGGCGTATCTGAGGCAGAACAAATTTCAAGACTATACTGGTGGACAGTTGAATACGGTCTTATTGGAGATTTAGCTAATCCAAAAATTTACGGAGCTGGGCTTTTGTCCTCTATTTCTGAAGGTAGTAATGTCCTAAGTGATGCTGTAAAGAAAATTCCATTTGAGCTAGAAACGATTATTAACACCGGTTTTGATATTACAAAACCACAGCCACAATTATTCGTTTGTGAAAATTTCGAACAACTAACGGAAGGTGTACTAGAATTTTCAAAGCGAATGGCCTTTATGACAGGTGGAACAGAAAGCTTAGAGAAAGCCAAGCAATCTGCCAATTTGGCAACGATTGAATATAGCTCTGGTCTTCAAGTAACAGGCGTTCTCCACGAATTACTCTATAACGATGCAAAAGAAGCGATCTATCTTAAAATGCTAGGTCCTACTGCACTTGCCTATGATCATAATGAAATTGCAGGACATGGAACAGCAACACATAACGATGGTTTTGGAGCACCGATTGGGAATTTACATGGAATTTCAAAGGCTATTGAGAACCTAACCGATCATGAGCTTACGAGTCTAGGAATTGTGCCTGGCCAAGATTGTACCCTCTCATTTGAGTCTGGGGTCTTAGTCAAAGGAAACGTTCTTTCAATTTTGAAGCAAGACGAAAAAATACAACTCATATCTTTTGAAAATTGCCGTGTGTCATACCAAGATCAAACATTATTCGAGCCGGAATGGGGACTATACGATATGGCTGTAGGCGCGACGATCTCATCCGTCTATGGTGGTGCAGCAGATGGCGAAGCGTATTATATAATTGACGATCAAAGCGTTGGAAATGCAACTAAATCTATTGAACGCTCTGAGTTAGACTCTCTATATCAACAAATTAGAGAACTACGCGAAGGAAAAAGCGACAATCCTACAGGTGTTATTGAAGCAGTCGCAACGAAACTCAAAGATAACTATCCTACTGACTGGCTGCTCCGCCTCGAAATTGTTGAACTGTTAACAAAAAATCACTGGTTGCCCGTATTAGAAGGTGAACTTCGAAATGACCTAGATCAGTTACAAAAATCCAACGATGATTTAAGACCACTAATCATGCGCGGGCTAGAGATTTGTTAAGCCTATATTTATTTTCCAATCATCGTATTTATTAGTCAAATAGACGACTTTATTAGCGGAAATTTCATTTTATTAGCCAAACTAAATGGTTTATTAGCGAAAAGTTTTCATTTATTAGCCAAACCTTATTAGTTATTAGCGAAACGATAAAGAGGGTGACTCTAACGTAATGTCTCTGTCACCTCAAGCACTAGATACTAGAGAAAACCATTCTCTATCTAGTAATTTCTTGAGGTGAGCAGTCATTTCTGAGTCACCCTCTTTTTTTACTATTTTCCTCCAAGTAATTCTCTCGTTGCCTCTAAAATCTCTTGATCTTTTAATCTGAATTTAAATTCGACACGCCGAGAATCTTTGTGGCTATAATTGCCTTGTGCGTCTGTCCGTCCATCGGTATAAGACTTTCCGTTAACCGTTAATTTATCTTCCAAATGTTGTTGGATGTTTTTATATGGGAAGTTTTCACTTAAAATATACTCTGCGACACTAAACGCCCGTTGTTGTGAGAGCTCTAAGTTGTACAAATAGCTACCAATTTTGTCAGCATGACCTTCGATAATGATTTCCGAAATATAACTTTCATAGCCTCGCTCTAATAACACTTCCAAGTACGCAGGAACAAACTCATCTAAAAACTCGAAGGCCTCTGGTTTTAAAACCGTATCATCAAACTCAAATAAGATATCTGTGTTAAAAATCATCGCCCCAGTTTTTTCATCAATCTCAATGCCTAACGTAGAATCGCTAAATTCTTCGTTCAAATCATTAATCAAGTCTACGCGAACCCCCATGATTTGATCAATCGTTCGTTTCATCTCCTCAATTTGAAACGATTTTATAACCATCATAATAATAAAAATGAGGATAAAACAAAGCAAAATTGCCGTTAATAAATCAGTAAACGAGGGCCAAAAGTGACTTTCTTCCTGCTCACCTTTAAATAATCGTTTGTATTTATTAATCATTACTACCAACCCTTACTCGGTAGCTTTGTCTCGCTGCCTCTTGTGTAATAGACTGAAGCAGGCGATTTAGATTTTGAAATTCCTGATTTAACTCACTGATTGTCTGCTGCGCCGCCCGTGCGTTTCTGACTTGATTATCTTCGGCAACTTGACCGATTAACTTTAATTCTTTTTTTATGGTTGTGTTCATCTCCATTGCATAACTGGCAAGATTTCTACTAACATTATCTAGTTTATTACCTAGGGTTCCATCTAAAGTAGAAACATATCTTGAGAGTGTATCTTTAAGAACATCGACGCTTGTTTCAATCCCCTTTTCTCGTTGATTAAACGAGTCGGTCATTTGCGTGATCGTCCGATTGATTTCATTTAACATTTGGCTGTTTTTCATGCCGAGTTGCTCATAGGAACGGGTTGCTTCACTTAGCCGTTTTTCAAAGGCATGAGAATCGGTAGAATGAGCTTTTAAATGATTACTAAAATCCTGATTAAATTGCTTCAACTCCTCAAAACGATCCGATAATAAATTTTTATACCCTTCTTGAGCTCTGTTAATCGTATCTAACGCTTCTGGTAATCTGGCAATTGAATTCCCAAACTTATCAAAATCACCTCGAAGCTCTTTAATATACGTAGTAATACCTAGTAACTTTGAACTAAGATCGTCGCCAAAAATCCCTTTAAACTGTTGATTGTTTTCCTTCATCAGTTTTACTAGATGATCAGTTTGGGCATGCATTCTTTCAAATGAGCCATGGATCGCTTCCTGTCTATTTGCAATCGTGGAAATGTAGCTCTTCCAATCTACAACTGCTTCTTGAAATTGATTCATCGTCTCTGTTTGGGACGTAGATAGTTCCTTTATTTTTTTATAAGTTTCAGTGAATGTGTTGGCAAGTAGATCATTTCTTTTGTCCATGCTGTGGAAATACGTAAATAATTGGTCAAAGTTTTTATTTAGCTTAGATACCCCTTTATCGAAGCCAACCGTTACTTCTTTGATCCCATCAAAAATAACCGAAAAATCCTTTAAATTTTTCGATAGCCCATCATTAAATTTTGCTAAGTCCTTCGCAGATTGTTGCAAGCCGACAGTATATTCTTGAAAACCACTAAAGGAATCAACAATACTCTGCAACGAGGCCTGATTTGTTTCTCGAAGCTCAACAATCGAGGAGTTGATCGCCTCTGATACTTTAATAAGACGTTCAAAAGAGTCTGGTTCGTTCTCCTCTAAAAATGATTCTGTTTTTAACATAATATCTGTTAACAAATATTCTGTATTAGCCACTTTCGTAAGCACAGTCATAATTAGTGATAATCCCATTCCAGCAATACTCGTAAAAAAGGCCACATCAATACCCGCTAAGACAAAGGCTACATTTTCTACTAGCTGATCCCCTGTTGCATCAATACTGCCAAGCGACATAGCTAGACCAATAAATGTACCCAATACACCCACTAGTATAAAAAGTGAGACCGTCATCTGAATCATTTTAATAAGACTTACGACTGGTACATTAAACATCCGCCAGCTAGAAAATTTCTTTTGGACAAATGTCTCCACTTTCACGGATTCCTGTTTATTTTTATGTTCAAATTCGGCATGAAACCTATTTAACGGATGTATATCCAGCGACTTTGACGTGTTTAAAAAGTTACGAATACTTCTTAGTTTACTAAACAAAATAAAGTGAATGACAACTGCTAATGCAAATGTTACGAATAACACCATGAAAATAAATTCAATTAATGGATTAGCTAAAATCGTTTGTGCCTGTTGTTCACTCATAAAAATTTTCAAGACTGTTTCCACCATTAAACATCCCCCCTAATTATCACAGCTTGTCACTTCAACCTCTACTAATAGCTATTCATTAGGTGGACAAATCATGCATGGACAAGTTCAGTTAAACTACGACGATTGCCATTTACTTTTTTCTACTTTAAAATTATAATTTAAGTTATTAAAGGAGGTGAAATATGATGGAAGTTACTTTAAAGATGATCCTTCAAGCAATTAATGAGAATGCCCAAGAATTGAACCAAAAAATTGACGACCTAGAAGCAAGAATGAAGGAACGGATGGATAAGACAGAGGCGAGAATGACTGAACGGATGGACAAGTCAGAAGCGAGTATGAAGGAACGGATCGACAAGTCAGAAGCGGGGATGAAAGAACGGATGGACAAGCTTGAGGCTAGGGTAATCAACCAAGAAGTTCACATGGATAGCCGCTTTGACCAACTAGAAAAGATAGTTGACGGGAAAAGTACAGAACTCTCCGAAACACAGGAAACATTACACTGGGTGGCCACAAAGACCTTGCAGCACGAACAAAAAATTAAACTCCTCCTCCAACAACAACAGCAGTAAGCCTCATTATTTTAATTCTTAAAATCATATAAGTAGAGGGTCGCTTGTATTAATCGTAGACATGGACCCTCTATTTTTATTTTGCCAATACTGCAAAAAAAGAAGCCGTTTCATGGAAATGAGCTCCTTAAGATTTGCTGTAGAATGAAAACAAATTAAAACTATTATCAGCTTTGTCTCTCAAACGGTCTTCATAAATGCTTCGCCTCTTCTTCTGGCTCGGATATTACGATAGATTGCCTCATATAGATCATTTTTTTTTCCTTTGATTTCTTTTTCATCCCCAGTAAGAAGGCTATATAAAAGCTTAAGATCTAACGCTGTCGCTTCTTTGATTACACTCTCTTTGGGCTTTGTTTCAATATAAGCTACAATATTTTCACTATTAGTAAAGCTCTCATAGTTAAGTTTTATACCAGTTAGATTTTTGTAGTCCTTCTTTAATAAAATTTGATAGTTTTCCATAAACGTATTCTTAGTTTGCTTTTTACTAACTGGTTTAGGACTACTTATCTCGACTGGATTTTTTAATTCATTTAAGAGACGATCTAATTTTACAATCTCCTTGCCCATTACCTTAGGATCAATGCTTAAATAGATTTTTTTCAGTTTAGTTAGATAGATAACAATTTCATCATTCATCTTGATCTGCTCCTATGAATTCATCTCTATACAATCCAATATTTCATCAGTTAATGTGGCATAGTCGTTTCGTTTTTCACCAGCTGCCGTCGCCCGAGCTATTCCCTCATAGTGGAATATGATCGTATCAAAAAGATATTTTTCTTTTGTTGGAGTGAACAAAAGTGTTTCAACTTTCGCTTCTTTTAGATCGTGCACTAGATCATTTATAATCGGTCGATTTTCGACGGAATGCTTTTTCAACGTTTCAAAAATACCTAATAACTGAGGCTTTTCACCAAATAGAGATCTCGCTAATAATTTATTTTTGTGTTTTCCACATTTACGGTCATAGATATTTTCTACTGTCTTGATATAGTGAATGACTCCACGAATACTCATCGTTTGAATGATTGATGGAATAATATAATAGTCAGAAACTAAAAAGGCCCCTTGTGTGATTAAGTTATTGCTTGGAGGACAATCAAAAAGAATATAATCATAGTTTTCTTCAATACCACTCATTCGAAAAAACTGTTGCATTGGCAAAAGGTCTTCAAATTCATCTTCTAACTTTAAGGCTAAATCATCAAGCCCGCCATTTGAATAAAAAGTATTAGATGGAATAAAGTGTATATTTTCTGGCGTTTGCTTCACTAATGGTCTAAGTTCTATTTGAAATGATATGCTTGGAAATTGCTTATACTGCTGCCAGAGATCATAGATATAATTCAAGCTCTCATGATCTTTTAACTGATCCAAGCGCTTTTTTTCGGTTCTCTCAATACAAATCTCACTTAAAGAGCATTGCGGGTCTAAATCAATCAACAATACCCTCTTTCCTAAGCCGACCATATGTAGTGCCAGTTGGTAGATACTCGTTGTCTTCCCTACCCCACCTTTATAATTCCCAACAAAAATTTTCTTCGCATACGTCATCTGGTATCCCCCTCATGATGTGGATTCAATTAAATGTATTAGCGAAGTTACGATTTCATTCATATACCAAGGGCAATTTCCAGGAAACGCTCTAAATTTTATATAAAAAAGAATGGCAAATGAACTGTCCCAACGAATAATTGGAGTTGCAGTTTCAATATGCCATTCTCTTTTGCATGTTTAAGCTACTCTTAAGGACAGAGATTCCGTTATTTATGAAAAATACACTTTTAAGAGAGCCCTAATTCACTTAAAGTCATTAGAAAACCATGGTTTAAAGCCAGAATAGAGGATTTTGTGTCCACCAAAGTTTGAAATGACTATCCTTCTTCCCAATAGAGGAACGTATGTCCGATAAACCGAATAAAACGAATCGTCAAAAGCTATCTTTTCAATTTTCACTTCTTCGCCTTTCGGATCGGACATCAGATCCGTTATTATCAAAAAAGCGTAAATTTTCCAAAGTTATCGGACTTGAGTTCCGTTATTTTGCAAAAACAGATCCAAAAAGGGCTAACT
This sequence comes from Anaerobacillus isosaccharinicus, assembly GCF_001866075.3. GTDB lineage: Bacteria > Bacillota > Bacilli > Bacillales > Anaerobacillaceae > Anaerobacillus > Anaerobacillus isosaccharinicus. The sequence continues at coordinate 4,168,091 of NZ_CP063356.1, forward strand.
TTCTAAAAATAGCGGAACGTATGTCCGATAAATCTCAAAAAATACGAAAATATCATAAATAGCGGAACGTATGTCCGATAACTCGAATTGTAACAGACCTGCTGAACTCCCTCTTGCTCAGACTCATTTAACACCTTTGTATGTAAAACCTCGCCAAACACGCTCGAGTGGCCCGTACTTAAACCTTGCCATCCAGAATTTACTCAAGAAAATTTGAACAGTGAAGATTGCAATTGTAATGAAAATCCCTAGTTCCGGCGAAATTTTCCCGTATAATCCAAAGCCGTAGCCATAAAACAACGTTATACAAATGACCGTTTGAAGTAAATAATTCGTTAACGCCATTTGCCCTACTGGGGCTAAAAATGATAGCCGGTTTTTCCATTGTGGTCGTTGACACAATAGCGTAATCGAGCTGATATAAAAGAACGAAATGATTAATCCTGAAACGAATGAGACAACCTCAATCACGGCCTCATGTAAGTAAAACGGGACAATAAACAAATCAGTTTTTATAATAATATGTAGAAGTGTTAAAACAATTCCGTAGATCAAACTATTTTTCCATACTTTGCGGATCCATTCTACATGACCTGAGATATTTAGTAACACCCCTTTTTTTCCAACATACAAGCCAATTAGAAAAATAAAAAGAACCATAGGTACAGTAACGATAAAGTTAGGTAAAACTAAGGGGATTTCCTCGGCTAGACGAAATGCTAAAATTTCTGAAAAACTACCATTCTGAAAAACGGCTATTGATTTATCGACTAAACTAGCAAAATCTTTCGTAAATCCTAAATCTTCATCCATGAAATTTTCCATTAGTGAATTTATAAAGCTAAAAAAGCCTAATAAAAATACGACTAAACTGAATAATCCAATCGCCCATTTCTTAATTGTAGTAATTGTAGACTTTCTAAACAACACTAACAAAAATCCAGCGATCGCATAATTAAGTAAGATGTCCCCACTCCACATCAAAAAAACGTGTACAGATCCTAGAAGCAAAAGGAAAACTAATCTTCTTAAATATACTTTTCCTACAGATAGACCTTTTGCCGAAACTCGCTCCATAAACATGAAAAAGCCTATACCAAACAAAAATGAGAAAGTCGTAAAAAATTTCCCCGATGCAAAGATCGTAACAAACCACTCTGCAGCATTACTTATCGGACCATCAAACAATGTGACATCAGACAGCATTAGAAATAACTTTGGCGAAACAAAAAATTGCATATTGACTAATAAAATTCCTAAAAGGGCAAATCCTCGTATCACATCCAATGTGATAATTCGTTCTTGCTGTTGAATCGGTTGTAAACGCTGTGCGTCCATTTCCTCACTCCATTTCCTCTTAAACTAAAAATTAAAACTCCAACAATGATTATACACGAAATGGTTGGGAATTTTGGTAAAATTAAACAAAATTTTTAATAGTATTGGCAGCAAATGAAATCTCGCGATGAAAAAAGAGGCATGGATCATCCCAATGCCTCACGGTGAAAATTACTTATGCGTACTTAATCCCAGCAGCTAATACGTTTTTTAGATCATCTGAACCACAAGGTGTTACCCCGTAAGTCATACCACAATTTGGGCAATTCATGACCACTCTTTCTAATGTGAAAACTTCCCCACATTGACAAGGAATTTGAAGAGCTATTTTTGGCACCTGATTACCCTTACCTTTATTTATCACATGATCAACAATTGCTTTGCCATCTTTTAAACTTGAACATCCACAACTCATAAGATTGCCTCCCCAAAAAATCATTTATGTTTTTTCATTATAATAGTAAGGGAAATATTGCCCTAATGAAAGAGTATGTCTCCTTTTTCACCATTTCGTCACATGAAAAATGAATGATAAAAGAACAATAAAGCTTTGCTTAACATTTCATTGGCAATGTTAGAAAATGTATCGTTGACCGTTATGTGGATCAATTACAAATTCTAGTTGCCCCGAATAAACAAAAAAGAGCTGAAGATAACTTCACTCCATTTTTGTTATTGATCACTCTGACACCATCAATAGTTTCATTCGATCATTTTCAATTCCAACTTCGTACATAATTTTTTGGATATTTTCAATGAACTCGCCGTTCTCAGCTAATTGAAGTACTTCAACTTCGGCGGTGACAGTGATGACGTCATCACCAATCATTGCTCTAGTGTCAATAATGTCCACCGCTAAGGTTGTTTGATACTGTGCTCGAAATGCATCATAAGATACACTGGACTGCCATTCGCTACCTAGAAGTGAATAAGCAGTGACGTAATCATAGTTTGATATACTTTCGTAAAAGTAATGAACAAGATAGCTAGCTTCTTCTTCATTTAAGTTCATTCGATAATAACTAATCGGCTCATCAGGATATTCTCCCTGTGACCATGCAGTGACAAGAGACCAAATATTTCTGATTGGTATTGAAAAACCGATGACTTCTCCTTGGTATGCAGCTGAATTTATGCCAATTACTTCTCCCGTAGTTGCCAGCAGTAACGGACCACCGCTACTTCCTGGGGCAATTGGCGCTGAGATTTGGTAGGCTTTATCAAACTGGAATGGTGGTAAAGAAAAATCTCGGTTTAAAGCACTTATAATCCCAGTAGAAACTGTATTTTGGTAACCTCGGGGACTGCCCATAGCAATCACGCCATCACCGACTTCACCACCGTATTCAAAGGCAATGCTCATTGGCTCAAGGTTTACTAACTCTTGAACACGAACAACAGCCACATCTACTACTTCACCGACACCAATGACCGTTCCGTAGTACGTTTGTGTGTCCGGCATACGAACGAGAACAGTCGATGCATCGCCTACGATATGAGCATTAGTAATAATGTCTCCTTGATCATTGTAAAGAAAACCTGAACCTAACTCACCGTCTTCTCGCTCAATTTGAACAACCTTAGACTGGTTATTACGAATAATTTCTTTTAAATCAACGCGGCTTTCTGTAATCATCGTTCCTGCCACTTCTACTGTTTCCCTCTCGACCATCGGAGCTAGAGCAGAAGATCCAGTACCCTGATATTGTTCAAACATCTGACCTAAGAAACTAAATCCCGTTAGTGCGCTCACTACAATAAATATCGTTATTAAAATTGGTTTGATCCAACGATTTGTCATTGTTTCACTCCTTATTTAACACTCCAAAAATAATCAATGATCTCCACATGGACCACGGTTTCAGAGATTAATAGATATTCTTCAAAATAGCCTGTCTCATTTGGCATTAGGATTTCTGTAGTCACACCAGTAACACTAATTGTTAATTGATTACCCTCATCATCGAAAATTGCATAGTGAATATCGATCTCACTAATAGGACGTGTACCAACGTTTTTTACTTCTCCCCAGACATGAAGTTCACCTTGATCATATTTAAACTCTACTGTTAACGGTTTGACCGCTTTTGTCCAATTTAAGTCTTCTTCCTCAGCCGCCTTAGTGAGTGCCTTATCTAGACGTTTTTGCTCTTCTTTTTCAAAGGCAATTCGTTGATTTTTAACTGCTTCTTTATACGCAAGTAAGTTTTCATTTGTTGGTTCATAGGATAACCCAAGCTTAAATTCAGCCTCCGCTTCCGTAAACTGGTTTTTTTCCAAATAATATTTTCCATGCTCTGTTGTATTCTCAATGATTTTTCTTTTTAAAACCTCAGCCGTTTGGATAGCTTCTTCACTCGTATAGTTCTCAATTTTTTCAAACAGTAATACTAATTCCTCAAATGCATGCTTGTCTTCGCCAACATTTTCTACTGTTAATGAAGCAGTTTTCAGCGTATGTTGCTCTTTTAATCGATCAAAGAATAGCCCATCCTCGTTAGCTAACTCCCTCTCAAGTTCATCTAAAATACGCAATCCCTCATCAAACTGACGCAATTCCCCATAACGGACAGCTTTATCAATCAATCCTTTATAATGCAATCCCCGTTCAACTATTTCTAAATTAAAGGCTGCAGCAATATGATTCGGCCTTTTTTCTAGAACTTTCTCAAAGTCTCTTTTTGCGAGCAATAACTCTCCTTCTAATGCCCACTTTTCACCCTCCAACAACAGATCTTCCAAATCGTTACTTGCATTTGTCTCAAGGATATAATAACTACCAATCACAACAAATGCGGCAAAGAAAGTAACAACAGGAAGTACCCATGGTGTCCTTCTATAATTCTTGCTAGTACTTGACACAGTTTCCACTTTTGCCCCACAATTCGAGCAATAACGACTTTCCTTATGTATACCAGCTCCACATTTATGACAATACACACTACACACCTACTTTTTCCGAAAAAAACTACAGTCTATTTGGCGAAAAATGCTATACTCATTCATACGTTTTGTAACTCTATTTTTAGAGGGGGATAGTAGAATTCATAAAAATTTATAATCTATTGTTTCATAGTTCAACTCTACTTTCATCAAATCCTCATAAATTAACAATTCCGCAAAAAAGACATGCCAAGGAAGAGGCATGCCTATATTAGTTTTCCTACCCTATTAGAAATAAGCTCTACTAATCAAGAAACGAAGATTTATAGAGTGTTCCTTTGTGGTGTTTTCTAAGTTTGGAAGGTTTTCTTTGCTTTAATATTTTATGTCCACAGAATTTCTCTAATACTCGCTTCGCTTTATGTAATGGCATGTAAGATTTAGGGTTACGCAGATCCGGATCGTTCCTCCCTAAATGAGGAAGATTTATCAAATCATTGGGTTCAGGGATTGTGTGAAAGTAATACGTTTTACTGTTCGCATCAATCTGAATGAGGACAGTTAACGTTACTGGCTGTTGTGCTGTAAAGGCATACAGCTGCAAACCTAATTTTTTCGCTGCACCTATTTGAAGTAATTTCTCAATCACTTCTTTTTTTAGGGCATAGAGTTTCCCAGAATTTTTTTTATCTATTTTAGTACTCCTGTTAATTGTATGTAATGCTTGGGTAATTTGTGAAATAGGAATAGGAGCTGATTCTAGCATCCTTAACACGCCCTTTTACAATTAATTTCCTCACACATTTTCATTTTTTGCCTCTACTTATCTCTTATTTTATATTCAATTATAGCAATTTTTCAAGTGAATTGAGCCCTATTTCACGGTACTAAGAAACACGTCTCTCAAGAGCTTAACGACTTGTTCATGCTGTACTTCTCGCGTAATTTAACTTTCTCCGTCACCTATTTGAAAATCTTGTTGCCATCAGTCACAGCGTAAACTGTCGTGATTGGATGTAAGGCTTGAGTTACTTGGAATTTACGGGTTAATAGAAACAAAACAAGGACAGTCACGGTTGCAACTGTCCACTTTACGATTTTGCGTACTATCGAAGTATTTGTTTTCTTGATCATCTTAAGCCACCCTTAGTCCGTCGACAATTTCTTCTTATAATATTTGTACTTGTTGGCCATATCACTTAAGTCAGAAAAAACAATTGGAGAGACAACTTGATTAAAGTTGCTAATTGAAATAGTAGGATTTTCTTGTCTTCTTTCCTCTGAATACAACCCTGTACGAATTTTTTCTAAATCATTCTTGTGTAATTCTAAAATTGTTAACTCCACTTCATCCAGCTTACCATCTTCCAAAAAAGGCGGGACATAAATAGTAGAGCGGTTATTAGAAGACGATTGCAAACCGTTAATCATATATTGCAAATTTTTAAAGTAGAAATAATAATAAATATCTCGATCAACAAAAACATTACCATAATACAAAATCAAATCTGCTTTTTGCAGTCGTTCCTGCAATTGATTAAAGCTCATTTGTAAAAATTCCTCATCGTCAGGACTCTCAATCATTCGCTCTATGATATGAATAGTATCGTCCACTACATGATAAAAATGGTTAAGGAAAATCTCGTAGCTTAATTGATAGGCTTGTTTCTGTTTATAAACTGAATAACCTGTAGCAAATAATGCCATCGTTAAAAAGACAATGACATAGTTTTTAATTTTATTGGCTTTCACTAAAAGTTACACCTCGTTTTATTTAAATAATACAATAAATGACTCATTTTATAATGTCATAAATTGCCCATGTCTTGCTAGGTATTCTTCCTTAATTTTATAATCTGGAACAATACTTCCAACACGTCTCCAAAACGATCGATCATGATTCATATGATGCAGATGACACAGTTCATGAACGATGACATAGTCGATCACCTCAATTGGCGCCATTGCTAATCGATAATTAAAAGATAATTTCTTATCTGAGCTACAGCTTCCCCACTTCACTTTAGACTCTATGACTTCAACAACTTTTGGCTTTACCCCTAATTGTTGCTGATAGATTTTAATTCGTTCGCCCACAATCTTCTTACAGCTAGAAAAATAGAATTTTTTGAGATTAACCCTTAGTTGCTCTTCATCAAAACCACTAGTTTCTATTAATTCTTGTAGCGGAAATTCTTTACCAAGGTGCCAAAACTTTCCATGATCTTGATAGTCTTTTTCTGTTGAAATTTCACGCGCCTTTGTAATTCTTTGCAGTTTTTCTAATATCCACTTTCCCTTTTGCTCTATCGCAACTCGTATAATCTCTTCACTAGTATTTCTAGGTGCTTTCACGATGATAAAGCCATTTGTTTCTATATGGATTGAAAGCTTATTACGCTTCGCATATTGAACATGAACCTCGATCATCTCATCTCCAATTTCAATTTTCATAATTCACCATCACTTCTGTTTATTTAAAGGGGTGTGCACAAATTCCATGCCCTCACCCTAAGAACAAAAAAAGGGCTACAACAGCCCCTTATAGTCATTTAAACTAATTTATTATACCACGAAAATGCCCTATCTAACATTCAGACACTTTCTCAATAGTCATTTTTCAGCTAACTTCTCTAGCAATCATCGATCACCTTATTTAGCATAAACTTCTTTTTCAAAAATTTCGCCATCACTAAAAACAACTTTCAAAACTAATCTCGTGAAGTCAATTTGATTTCTTCCGGTTTCACTTCTAAAGACAATGGGGGTATGCTCAAGTGATTGTGTATTCATATGTTCAATCGTTAACTTCTCTTCATCTACTAAAATGTCATTTTTATATTTTTTAAGAAAAACGTCATTGAGTGAGATCTTGTTATCCGTGTATACTGGCGGCCTCATTACCGAAATTTCATTCATTTCATCAGAAATATAACCAAAAACTTCGATGTATCCATAATAACTCGTTCCTAAGTAACCAAGATCTCTAGCGTTCACTTCACTACTTTTCATTACGTCATCGGTTGAGACTGAGACATAGTAAGATAGTTCATTCTTATTTAGCTCTTTCAAATATTGCTCTTCAATAACCATCTCTACTGGAACTTCCACTTCTTCATAATTAGAGTTAGGTTCTTGACTAATTGCCGTATACCACTCAGGCTCGAAATTAATTTCAACCGGAATGCTTACTCCAAATAAACCATTTCCCAGCTCTCTCGCTTGAACTTGTTTGTAATCATGATGTTCCTCACCATATTTGTAATGAAAGATTACGTCAGAGTTATTATAAAGCTCTTTCACCTGCCATTGAAAATCTAAGGTCGCTTTACCTTCAGCTACGTTTTTTACATCCATCTCTATCGCACTAATCCAACTTTGTTCTTTTATAAAATCTTGTAGAAGATACTGAAGATTAGCCGTTTGATTTTCTACCCGATTCATTAATTCGTTTTGGGAATACGATACAGAACGGACTTTTTCCTCCACACCAGATATTCTTACTAATAACTGGACATTAATCAGTAAACTGACGATCAATAATCCGACAATTATAAATTTCAAATACTTCATGATGCTCCTCCTTTGAGTTACATAGACTCTCGGCATTTGCCGAGCCTTGTGGCTCAAGGTTTTCTTGAACCAATTTATTTGTATCCCTCCTATTTCTAGGTGGGATTTTTACTTTAGATTTCTTTTTCAATTGGGAATTAATTGTTGAAAAATATCATAAAAAAACTAAAAAAACACTTGACTTTTTAGTGCAACCCCAATAATCGCCGAGGAGGAATTGACTTCCTAACAATACGGTGAAATGGGGGATTTAAATGAAACCTACGCTAATACCACATATCTCATATCAAAACTTCGTTTTAGACCAACTAAATACTCATTACTCAGGCGGTATACTGACTCTCGTACGAAAAGATTGGACTATTATCTCAAAGTTATGGATCACGGATCTTTCTTTTACTACTACTTGGCTTCATGATTTATATTCAGTTAAAGGTCCTGAGCCACGTGATCCTGCTTCCATGCTTCGCTCTTATCTTTTGTGTTTATTGACAAGTCCGACCCTGAGTATTACAGAATGGGTGAACCAACTCCATCGTGTTCCTCTTTACACGATCCTTAGCGGCTTTGAACCTGGGGATGTTCCAGGGGTCGGTACTTTTTATGACTTCTTCAGACGGCTATCAGGTTTTGAGAAGGCTAATGTAAAACCTTTTATTAAGCTCAAACGAAAAAAGAAGCAGAAGAAAAAACCGAAAAAGGGTGAAAAAGCAACTCCTAGAAACCCTGGTATTATTAGAAAATTAGTAGATCGTCATTTACGCCATGGTTCAAAACAAAAACAATTGCCGGGAGATCAATTATACGCGTTTTTTCAATCTCAATTTCTTGAGGTTTCAGCGAGATTGGGTTTGCTTGGAGATCCCCATTCCCTTGGTGTTGTTGGAGATGGGACACCTGTGGAAACAGCGAGTTACCCAAGAAGCAAACCTATTTGTGATTGTAGTGCCCAAGGACTAACGAATTGTACTCATCCTCGTCGATATTCTCAACCTGACATCGACTCAGGTTGGGATAGTTCAAGGGAGAGGTACTTCAACGGATATCATCTCTACATGATATCCACTAGCGATAGCCGATTCGACTTACCGCTATATCCACGGCTACATCCTGCTTCCCGGCATGATTCAGTCAGCCTAGTGGTTAGCTCAATTGAATTTTCGCAACGGTACACCTTGGGCACAATTGATAAAATCCTTCTCGATGCCGCACATGATGCAGAACCGATTTACGAATTACTGGACCATCATAATGTGGAACCATTTATTGATCTTAATGTTCGAACAAAGAAAAACTTCAGTACGCAAAGTGATATTCAGATTTCTCCCCTAGGCGTTCCTATTTGTCCAATTGGAATGGAAATGAAACCCAATGGGTTTGACAAATCTCAAAACCGCCAAAAGTGGCGTTGTCCACTAGCTTGCGGAACAAAAAATACATGTTCCACTCCGTGTTCTAAAGCGAAGTATGGCCGGACATTTCATACGTTTAAGCAAGATAATCTTCGTCTGTTCACTAAAACACCGAGGTCTTCTGAAAAGTGGAAACTGATTTATAAACGAAGAACTTCAGTTGAACGTTCGAACAAAAGAGAAAAAGTCGACTATCACTTAGAATCTGGGCGTCATCGCTCTACAAAAATGTGGTATGTCCGCTTATATTCAATCATGATGTGTCAACACATAGATGCTTGGTACAGTAGTCAGAAAGAGACTTTGAACATCCAAGAAATCATCTTTTCTAAGAGCGCCTAGTCATTTTTAAAAAATAGCAGCCGTAGGCTTATTTGGTATACACTTTTTTGAAAACACTATGAAAACACATCACTTTGCTGTCCTGTTAATGAAATTCCCAGTAAATTTTTTACAAATCTTCGATAAACTCATCATTTATTCCGAGAGTCTATTTACAATAGACTCTCGGCATTTGCCGAGCCTTGTGGCTCAAGGTTTTCTTGAGCCAATTTATTTGTATCCCTCCTATTTCTAGGTGGGATTTTTACTTTAGATTTCTTTTTCAATTGGGAATTAATTGTTGAAAAATATCATAAAAAAACTAAAAAAACACTTGACTTTTTAGTGCAACCCCAATAATCGCCGAGGAGGAATTGACTTCCTAACAATACGGTGAAATGGGGGATTTAAATGAAACCTACGCTAATACCACATATCTCATATCAAAACTTCGTTTTAGACCAACTAAATACTCATTACTCAGGCGGTATACTGACTCTCGTACGAAAAGATTGGACTATTATCTCAAAGTTATGGATCACGGATCTTTCTTTTACTACTACTTGGCTTCATGATTTATATTCAGTTAAAGGTCCTGAGCCACGTGATCCTGCTTCCATGCTTCGCTCTTATCTTTTGTGTTTATTGACAAGTCCGACCCTGAGTATTACAGAATGGGTGAACCAACTCCATCGTGTTCCTCTTTACACGATCCTTAGCGGCTTTGAACCTGGGGATGTTCCAGGTGTCGGTACTTTTTATGACTTCTTCAGACGGCTATCAGGTTTTGAGAAGGCTAATGTAAAACCTTTTATTAAGCTCAAACGAAAAAAGAAGAAGAAGAAAAAACCGAAAAAGGGTGAAAAAGCAACTCCTAGAAACCCTGGTATTATTAGAAAATTAGTGGATCGTCATTTACGCAATGGCTCAAAACAAAAACAATTGCCGGGAGATCAATTATACGCGTTTTTTCAATCTCAATTTCTTGAAGTTTCAGCGAGATTGGGTTTGCTTGGGGATCCCCATTCCCTTGGTGTTGTTGGAGATGGGACACCCGTGGAAACAGCGAGATACCCAAGAAGCAAACCTATTTGTGATTGTAGTGCCCAAGGACTAACGAATTGTACTCATCCTCGTCGATATTCTCAACCTGACATCGACTCAGGTTGGGATAGTTCAAGGGAGAGGTACTTCAACGGATATCATCTCTACATGATATCCACTAGCGATAGCCAATACGACTTGCCGCTATATCCACGGCTGCATCCTGCTTCCCGGCATGATTCAGTCAGCCTAGTGGTTGGTTCAATTGAATTTTCGCAACGGTACACCTTGGGCACAATTGATAAAATCCTTCTCGATGCCGCACATGATGCAGAACCGATTTACGAATTACTGGACCATCATAATGTGGAACCATTTATTGATCTTAATGTTCGAACAAAGAAAAACTTCAGTACGGAAAGTGATATTCAAATTTCTCCCATAGGCGTGCCTATTTGTCCAATCGGTAAGGAAATGAAACCCAACGGTTTTGACATATCTCAAAACCGCCAAAAGTGGCGTTGTCCACTAGCTTGCGGATCGAAAAATACATGTTCCACTCCGTGTTCTAAAGCGAAGTATGGCCGCACATTTCATACGTTTAAGCGAGATAATCTTCGTCTGTTCACTAAAACACCAAGATCTTCTGAAAAGTGGAAACTCATTTATAAACGAAGAACTTCAGTTGAACGTTCGAACAAAAGAGAAAAAGTCGATTATCACTTAGAAGCTGGGCGCCATCGCTCTACAAAAATGTGGTATGTCCGCCTATACTCAATCATGATGTGTCAACACATAGATGCTTGGTACAGTAGTCAGAAAGAGACTTTGAACATTCAGGAAATCATCTTTACTAAAAGCGCCTAGACAATTTTTAAAAAATAGAATAACTGTAGGCTTATTTGGTGCATACTTTTTTGAAAACACTATGAAAACACTATGAAAACACATCATTTTACTGTCCTGTTAATGAATTTTCCAGTGAATTTTTTACAAACTCTCGATAAACTCATCATTTATTCCGAGAGTCTATTTACTCTACCTATATTAACGATCTACCGCAAAAAAAGTTTCATAATATGTATACATTAGCAGCACTCATCTAAAAAAAAGCGCAGCACTTTACCATCCATCTCGTTCAAAAAAAGGAGGTGTTGCCATCTCTCAACACCTCCTGTAAAAATCTATTTAAATGCTCTTCCTTTTGTTAAAATACACGGAACGCCCTTACCGATTGCACCTGGAGTACTCATTTTTTCTAAGTATGCCAGTCCTCTACTACATTGGCTTTTACAGAAGAAGCACGTGTTTGAAGTGACCATTTTCATAGTATCAGAATACTTTTCATTTGCGATTAAAGGCATTTCTTTTTTCTTTTTTTTCATATTCTATCGCTCCCTCATTTGATGATTTATACTATTCACCAAAAGAAAACAGGGTGCGTGAGATAAAAATATATTTTTTCAGGGAAAGACGAAGGTCGTTACCCTTTTAACTTAAAATTTCGCCACTCACTAGGTAATAGATTTCGATATTTTGCAGACAAATAACGGTCATCGATTAAAAAGATCACGCCTTCGTCCTCTTCTGAACGGATCAATCTTCCACCCGCCTGGTGCACTTTATTCATTCCAGGGTATACATAGGCAAAATCAAAGCCATTGTAGCCTTGTGCAGAGTAATGCTGCTTTATGATATCTTGTTCTTCCGTAATTTTCGGTAGGCCTACCCCAATAATACATACGCCATTCAAACGATCGCCTCTTAAATCCACACCCTCAGCAAAAATTCCTCCTAGTACTGCAAAACCAATTCTTACTCCCGTAGCGTTCGGTTGGAATTTCTCTAAGAACATTTCTCTTTCTTCCTCAGACATCATTTGCGCTTGGACAAGTAGTTCAATGTCATCACGAATCGCGATTTCTTCATAGTGCTCGAGTACTTGCGACAAGTATTCATAGGAGGGGAAAAAAACAAGAAAATTTCCTCTACGCCCGTGCAATTCTTCTCTTAAAACGGTAATAATTTTTTCGATTGAATCCTGCCGATCTTTATACTTTGTAGAAATAGGGCTAACCAAAACATCGACTTTTTTTTCATCAAATGGAGAAGGGATGTCTTGAAAATAATCGATTTCTTCCCCACCTAACACCGTTTGGAAGTACCCTAGTGGATGAAGTGTGGCCGAAAAAAAGATCGTCGCCTTCGTTTTTTTCGTCGCACTTCGAATTAGTCTTGAAGGATCTAAACATAATAGCTTAACTTGAACCTCACTTTTGTTAACTGTTACCACTGTACGGAAATGGTCATCATAAACTTTAGAAACTCGGCAAAAGGCTTGTACTTCGTAAAATAGATCTTTTATACTACTATAATAGTCTTCGAGGTAATTTCCAGGAACTGAGAGCCAGCGGTCACTAAACTCTAAAAATTCTTCGGAAACCTCAACTACATGTACAGGTAACTCGAAAAAATCAAACTGATCCTTCTCCATGCATTCCTTTTTCAATTGAAGGAAAGAAGCGTTTACGGCTTTTGTCTTTTCGTAGAGTTCTGGATTTTTCCCTTTAAGAAGCCGACTCGCGTCTAAAAAGGCTGATTTAGAAATAGACGCCGAAAACATTCCTCTGGCACGGTCAACTAAGTTATGAGCTTCGTCTATCAATAACACCGTGTCTTTGTGGTGCTCGCTCCAGCGCTGCATCTTCACTCTAGGATCAAAAAAATAATTGTAATCGCAGATCACCGCATCTGCATGTAACGCAACATCTAAAGAAAATTCAAATGGACAAAGTTGATGTTTTTTTGCATAAAATTCGACTGTTGTCCGTTCGACCATTTGTTCATGCGTTAGAATATTCTTTAAGCCTTCCTTTAACCGATCATAATATCCATTAGCAAAGGGACAATGCTCTTTTGAGCAATTGACCTCTTCTTGAAAGCAGACTTTTTCTTTCGCAGTAATCGTGACGGTACGCCAAACAAGGCCGTTTGCATTTAATAATTGGAATGCTTCTTCAGCTACTTGTCTAGTAATCGTTTTTGCAGTTACATATAAAATTCGATCAGCTTTTTTTTCGCCAACCGCTTTTACAGTTGGAAAAATCGTAGAGATTGTTTTTCCTATCCCAGTAGACGCTTTGGCAAACAGACGCTTTTTTTCGGAAATTGTCTTGTAAACGGCTTTCAGAAGATCCCGCTGCCCGTTGCGGTACTTAGGAAATGGGAAGGAAAGTTCAGGAATACTTGTTTGGCGATTTCTTCGTTGGGTAAATAAAATTTCCTGAAATTGAAGATAATCCTCTAGGAGGTCTTCTATAAAATGGTCTAATTCTTGTTTTGAGAATGATTTTTGAAATGTAACCGATTCTGTGTTTTGCCTACTGGCGTAAACAAGGTGAATGTCGATCTGTTCTAGTTGATTTTGGAATGCAAATATATACGCATAAACTTTCGCTTGGGCCCAGTAAGTTGGATGATCCTCTTCATGAATCGTACTTAAAGGTCTTGAAGTAGACTTAATCTCTTCGATGGCTATCTCATTTTCGTTACTAATAATGCCATCACATCTGCCATGAACAGTCACCGCAAAACCATTTCGCTCAAACTCTTGCGACAACGTGACTTCCTTTTGATAGCCTTCTTCTCTATTTGATTGCAAACGTTGATGCGTTTTTGTACCTTCTTCTAAGATATGAGCGCCACCAGCCCCCAGTTCGATACTACCACTCATCATCACAAACTCTACTAAATTCCGTACCGAAACCCTTACTCTTATATCACCCATAATCCGCTCACCTTTTTTCTGTTTGTAGCAGTATTATAGCATTTTTTGGGGGCATTTTTGGGTGTCAGACACCCAAAATGGACAAAAACATCAAAAAATCCACCTGAGATGGACAAATCTCCTTCTCAGATGGGTTATTAATGAAAATATTTAAAATAGTGTTTACCTTTTAAATAGTATAGGATCAAAAGAGGAAATCCACTTTCTTTAATTTATTCACACCCGTGTTGGTGAAAGTGAACTTTCATTGGTATCAAACACCTACCATATCGTGAAATATATCTGGCTTCCCTTAATAATAAGCGTTCAAATTCCTGTGAGTTTACAGCTTTATTGAATAAAAACCCCTGTCCAAAGCCACAATTAATTTGTGTTAACGCGTTCAATTGCTGCTCAGTTTCGATCCCTTCAGCAACGACCCTAAGATTTAAATGTAGTGCTATGTCATTAACCGCTTTTACTATCGCGTAATTTTGAGAGTTTGGACAATCATCAATAAATATTCGATCAATCTTTATCGTATCAATAGGTAATTCCTTAAGAATATGCAAAGAAGAATATCCTGTACCAAAATCGTCAATACCTGTTTTGACTCCAATGTTTCTTAATTGTTGAAGTACTTCCATAGATTGGTTGACATTTTGGATAATACTCTCTGTAATCTCTAACTCTAAAAATTCAGGTTGAAGGCCAGTTTCGTCTAAAATGTTCTTTACACTACAAATGAAATTATTATGTTGAAATTGGCGAAACGATACATTTACTGCCATACAGAGAAACGGATAGCCGGCTTCTTGCCATACCACATTTTGTTTACAAGCATTCTTTAATACCCACTCACCAATAGGAACAATTTGTCCTGTTTCTTCAGCAATGGGAATAAATTCTGCAGGAGAAATCGATCCCAATTCAGGATGTTCCCAGCGCAACAGTGCCTCCATCCCAACCATTTTTCCAGATTGCAGTTCAATAATCGGTTGGTAGTGAAGTAGTAATTGTTTATTCTCAATTGCTGTAGTTAGCTCATTTTCTAATTTTAATTTCCTAGTAAGAATATCATTTATATCCTTCGTGTATAACTGAAATTTGTTACTTCCACTCCCTTTTGCCATATACATGGCTGCGTCAGCATTTTTAAATAATTGTTCAAGATCTTCACCATTAACAGGATACAAACTGATACCCATACTCGGTGTAATCGTAATATCGTGATTATCAACTGCAAATGACTTGGAAAATTCCTTAAGAATCAATTCTGCAATTACCACACATTCTTTTTCAGATTTGTCTGGGAGAATAAAGATAAATTCATCCCCTCCTAATCTATAAAACCAATGATTTTCCTTAAATCTAAGTTTTAAACGCTCTGAAACTTTTTTTAATAAGCTATCACCAAAATAATGGCCGAGAGTATCATTAACTAACTTAAAGCGGTCTAAGTCTATTAATAACAAACCAACTTCACGATTATTTATTTTAGCTTTCTCCAAAATCTTAGTAAGGTCTTCGTTAAAACAAGCTCGATTTTTTAATCCTGTTAAAGAATCATGATAAGCCAAATACTCATATTCACTCATCAACGTTTTATTTTTCTTAACTACTAAAAGCTGTCGCCCAATAATCATAAAAAAGATAATTAATAACCCAATACTAAGCGCATTAAAATCCCAATTATAGCTATCTAATCCAAATATTAATAAAATAAAAACACTACCATACGGAAAAAGTTTTTCTTTATTTGCATCGTAATTTTGATAAATTGATTGTGCTTCTGATTTATTTTTCTGAGCAAATAAAGCTGCATAACCAATAAACATGGTCGAAATTGCCCAAAGAGGATCATAGATACTTCCAATTTTATAACTATCCGTTAATGATAAATACACAAAAATAAAATCCGCAATAATTTGTATACCAAAAGCAACGACAAGGAAAAAGACGAGACCTCTTTCTTTACTATATTTAGAGAGATAATATAAATAAGTAATAACAAACAAAATAGCCAAGTCTGTAATGGGATAAAAGATCATAAAAAACATTTCAAAAATTGAATAGTTCCAAAGATGCCAGATAGGTATAATAATATAATGAATACTGAGAACGATAGCTGCTATCATAAAAACAATAATATTGAACTTATAGTTACTATTTGTGATTGAAGAGCTTATTGTTTTAGTTTTGTACGTTAAAGCTATTAAAAAGAAAACATAGGCTAAAAGCCATAACAATAATGAAAAATTAGAGAAGTAAGTGACACCTTTACTAAGGAATGTATAGAGCCACAACAAGTTTGCACTTAAATTTAATAGCATCCCCAACCCCATTAGAGACCAAAAATTCTTTTTATCTCCAAGTGATATTTTCCACGTATGCATAATCCATTTGTAACAGATGATATAACTAATCAACGGAAAGACGATCGCACCAAGCGTTCTCAGCCACTCAGCCTCCTCAAAAAGAAAACACCATCCATAAAATAATACAATAACAATAATTGGAAGAAGTACAGTTAATCTACCTTTATTCAGCATAATCTTCCCCCTTTTTTTAAAATAAAAAAGCTATCTCCGCTGGAAATAACTTTAAGCCGATATTCCTTTGGTAACTCAGCCACCATAGTAATTTCTACCTGTAGGTCTGGAGCTTTGCGTCCTTACCTTTCAGTAAGTTTGCCGTTTCATTGGTATTCTGAATTCAATTGTCTTTTCAATGCAAAAGATGTAGTCCTATAGTATCGTAAACTTATGTAGATGAGAAAAGTTCTACTCTCATTTTATCACACTTATGAAATATTTTCATTTAAAAAGTAAAAATTCCAATTCTAAATACCTAGGAGTTTTAACCTAAATAAATACACATTGTACAAGAAATATCATTTTTGTATTTTACTGCAAAATGTTGGCGAATACTGTAAGAAATGGTGCCTCTCTTTTTAGTAAAAGAAAGCCAGAAAAATTTCAATCATGTCTAGTTAAACCGCACTGACCATGTGTTGGACAGAGAGTCTCTTATTTTCACAAATCACATCTATTCTAGGTCATTCTAGGACACCAGTGCCGCTATTAGCTTAAAACCATGCAAAAACAGCCTCGAATCCTGCAAAGAGAGGAACCACAGGATCCTCCAACTCCAAAAAAGTCATCATATCACCTAAAAATCGGAACGAGGCTCCAGGAAATACAGTTTGAGGGATTTACATGAAAAATGTCTCTCTCAGGTGGATTTTTAAACAAAAATGTCCACGAAGGGTGTCTGACACCCCCTATGGACACCCCCTATGTAGACACCACTAGGCCTAATTCAATTACCAGCGTATCTCATCTACTAAATCTTTTAGAACCCTTACCCGATCTTCACTAATGTTCCAATCCTCAATTTCACGTTTAAGTTCCGTTGGAGTAATATACCCTTTTACTAAGCCGTTCAATCTCGCCACAACAGTAGCATTCGTAATCGTTTCCTCCGTTTGAAACAACCTAGCTAAAACCATCATTGCATTTTTATATCGCTTTAAATAATATTTCTGGTGATATTCTTCTGCGAGATAAAACCTCTCATAGAGACTAATTTCTGTTTGAATATTCCCTTGTAATAACTCTGCCTGTTGTTTCTTCGTTTTCTCAGCTAATTCCTTTTGACTATCATTACGATAAAATAAAAGCGACATATACTGTCTACCGCCATAAGCCTGGTCTCTTTGCGGATTATGATTTCCCCAGAAAACATCTAGAATTTGTTCTAAGCTAATAATCGTCGAGTCAAAATCTAGTTCAATACACTCCGTATGATCACCCATTTTTCGATACGTTGGATTGCTTGTAGTTCCACCTGCATAACCAACACGAGTTCTAACCACACCTGGTATATGCCCAAACTGAGCATCAGGACCCCAAAATCAGCCCATCCCAAACGTTGCTGTTTCGACCTTTTTTGCTTGTAAATCATATTCCGTACTCATTTGCGCTCACCCTTCTTTAAATAGGATTTCGTATTCGTTATAGATTATATTTTTTACGACTCGATAGCAATGAATGTACTGAAAATAGAAAATAGGAACTGTACAAAACTTTAGTCAAAAAAATCCGCACTAAGATTCTAAATTCTTTAATTAGAATTTGAATTAATTCGGACTTTTCTATTTATAGACTTCTTTATCACGCGAATATTTCTTTTACTTTTTAGTTAACTAACTACTTAATTTGATCAATTTTCTCCAACAATTCACTCGAAAAATTCAGATCACTAACAGCGACTGCATCGGTCACGTGACTATCTTTTGTAGCACCAATAATGGCAGATGTCACACTTTGTTGGTTCAATACCCAAGCTAAGGCAAATTGAGATAGTGTTAAATTTTCACGATCTGCTAGTTCTTTATATTGTTCCACTAACTGAAAATTCTTTTCGGTAAAATAGGTGAACAATCTCTTTTCATTATGAGCAGCGCGACTCTCAGGTGGAACATCATCTGGCCCTTTGTATTTACCAGAAAGCATACCTCTCGCCATTGGACTATAAACGATTGCGCCTACTTGTTCAGACTCGCAAAAAGGAAGAAGCTCAGTTTCTATCTCGCGAGATAATAAATTGTATTGCGGTTGCACCGAAACATATTTTTCTAAACAAAGTCTCTCACTGATCCCATGGGCCTTCGCGATTTGCCAGGCACCGTAATTAGAGCAGCCAATGTAACGTACCTTCCCTTGGTGAACAAGATCATCCAATGCTCGTAACGTTTCCTCAAGGGGAGTATTGTGATCAAAAATATGAACTTGATAAAGATCAATGTAATCCGTTTGTAGCCGTTGCAAAGACTTTTCAATTTCCTTAAAAATATGCCCTCTAGAAAGACCAGATTGATTTCTACCCATCCCTGTCGGCAAGCCAACCTTTGTGGCTAGAACAACTTTTTCTCTCCTACCTTTGAGGGTCCGACCAAGTATTTCTTCAGAAGCTCCATTTCCATAAGCAAAAGCCTCATCCTGACCTTTTCCGTAAAAATTAGCCGTATCAATAAAGTTAATCCCGCTTTCAATCGCCGTATTTAATATCGCTTGTGACGCTTCCTCATCAATCCACCTACCAAATGACATCGTTCCTAGGCATAGATTAGAAACTTCTAGCCCTGTATTTCCTAATCGTTTATATTGCATGGGATTCACCTCGATTATTTTGTATTGTTAGTATTTCTATAGAGAGATAGAATGTCCTGCTTTTAAAATAAGTGTTTAATTCTACTAAATAATATCGATCCTAGAAACTCTATTCTTATCCTTAAACTTTGGTCAGGGATGGATGGTTATTTTTTCCATCATTGATGATTGATTTTATAGAATGAAAAAAGACCGAACACTAGAAATGTTCGGTCTAGCAATTACAACCCCTTGATGAGATTTGAGCAAGAATTCAAGTTATAAAAATATCCTATCTTTAGTCCAGTGCTAAACGTTACTTTTTTCTTTGCAAGAGGCACCGAATAACTACTTTTCCACTAATAACTCTATATCTGCTAGTATTTTTTCAATTTCAATAGGTTTATTGGCCAACGCCATATCATAAAGTGCCCGAATGTTTTGGTTTTCATCTATTAAATACATTGTAATCGAGTGATATAAGACGGCACCGTCTCTGATCTGGAATTGCATTTGGAATTTTTGGGCAATTTTTTCAGTTTCCTCTGTTGTTCCTCGTAACCATTTCCACCCTTGTGGATCAGCTCCAAAGTCAGTCGCATATTTCTTTATCTTATCTGGAAGATCATTTTTTGGATCAAGGGTTATAGCTACTAGTTCGACTTTATCACCAAATAAACTAGATTCTTTTAATTGATCCTGTAAATCGATAAAATCCATAAGCGTTAGTGGACAGATATCAGGACAATCGATAAAAAAAAATGTGACCACTTTTACTTTTCCATTATTTGACTGATACATACCTTCATGAACATCTTCCAACTGAAATTCATTGACATTGGCTAATAATGGAAGACTATCATTTTCTGGCCAAACCAATGATACTAGTAAAAAACCAGCTAAGATTATACAAAGAAAAAACAAACTATTAAGCTTTCTCATTTCCACACACCTACAGATGTCTTTGCTTTTTATTTTTTAACGGCAGAAGATGTTTCTGTCGTTCTTTGTGGACGCGAATAATTCCCCACATTCCTTGTTCAATATCCCAACGAATGTTTCCGGAACGATACATGTAATCACCAGGTAGTGCATAAAAACTTCCTGCCCCGTAGTGCAAATTTAAGTCTGTGGCATGCCCTGTTACGATTTCACCTTCAACTGACTTAATCTCTGAGGTAATGTCTTTATCGTCAGTATTCCAATAGTGACCATGTAGATGAAACGTATGTGAACGCCTTCGTTCCGATGGATTTACTAATCTAATTGTAATCGGATCACCTGGATAGGCTTCAAATAACGGGGTTGATGGGTCACCATGGACTCTTGAACTAAATAAGTCCCTTAACACAGGGTGCTTTCGCAACCGATTTATTAATCGTTCTGTACGATAATTAAAGCCTCTTGAACCATTGTCATACGTATCCACTAAATCGTCCTCTTCTGGGTCTACCCCTCCTAAAATCCCATCAACTGGGTCAATAATTACCCTTCCTTTTTTATCAACCAAACGAGCGCCATCATACATAACAAGAACAAATTCCCTTATGTCTGGTAAAAATGGATTTCGTAGAATAACGTTCGCTCCAGTTATAATTGATTTCCCTGTATATGGATCGATATATTCCGTTCCTCTTCCCTCGGCGATAAAAGCTCCATAAGTCCCTAATGAACGGTGATTTCTAATATCAGCCATGTCCCATAATCCACAGGCCCCAACAGCAATGTCGACATACCATTTATACGTCACTGTTTCTCCTGGTCCAACCGTTTGATCCGGGTTAAATCCGACCGTTTCTCCTGCAGACGTTTTTACATCATAGTCTAGTAACTGCGAATGCAATGAGATCCTTAGCGAAGGTGGATAAAACGCTTGTTCCTTCACTGGTGGATACGGCCAGATCCCATCTGGAAATGGAAACCGATCGAATTCTAACTTACTTGTTAGTTTCACTTCAACGACGTCCCCTTGATTTGCTCGAAGAATAAGTGGTTCAGGCTGCTTTCTACCACATAGAATAGCATCCATCTCTTCTTCAAGCGCAAAGACAATTCCAAATGGATCTCGTTCCCCCCATTTACTGTAAACAATCGGGGTGTGAAACGCGACAACGCTAAATCGTTTTACAGGTGCATCAGCTGGGCCAGTTGATGCTACCACCTCAGCTGGTGCAGGAGGGTTTCCGGTACAAATCGGTAACGGTTTCGTTCGCTTTGGTGGGCGTTTGCGATCTGGTAGTGGAATAAGAAAATCAACTTCCTGATCAAAGGCACGGATTAACCCCCATAGCCCATTCCAGAGATCTTCTTCTGTTTCAAACGTCCACAAATAATCACCAGATCTTGGCACCTCCATCTCTAGCGTATATGATTCTGAAATGCCGATATGTTGTTGCGCTTTAAACTTTGTCTCCGTATCAGGATGTTCGGACTTCCAACGTAACCCATGAATATTGAAACTATGAGATTCTTCTTGCGCCCCTTGTAAGAGTCTAACTCGAATTGGATCTCCTTCATAGCAAAGGAAAATTGGTGTGACAGGATCCCCTTTGACAAAGGAACTAAACGAATAAGCAGGATCACAGTCCTTTCCTAAACGAAATTGAAGAGGCTCATTTTTATAATTGACTCCAAATACCCCCGGGTCATCCTGCGAACCCGGAAAATCTGGTGGTTGTAGTGGACAGCCATCTTTATCAAAAAGCAATGCAAAGTCTTGAACCATTAACACAATGTCCCGGTAATCTGGTACAAATTGATGAACAGCCGTTACCTGTGTCCCGTGATCTACTTCTTTTCCAGTCTTCGAATTTAAGATATTCGTAAAGCGCGGATGAACGACACCTGCACCAAACACACCGTGCTGCTGATGGAAACCTGGAAAGAGATGATCATGGAAAAACCATGCTTTTAGTTCAACATCCGCATAATATTCATAACGGATCGTTTCTCCAGAAAGAACACTCGAATCATAGTTCCAACCAACATTTGCGCCATCTGAAACCAAGACATCAAATTTAACAAAGTGGACATGCATTGCCCCTTCATACGTCCTTGATACAAGCTGAAAGGCATTCCCTCCGACTACTTCTGGTAGCCGATTTGTAAAGTTAACCCGGACACAAGTATTCGCAGACATATGAAGGACTAGAGGCTCTGGTTCTTTTCGTCCTTGTAAGACCTCGTCAACGTCTTCATCTAGTACATAAATTCTGCCTATTGGATCATTCCACCCTTGGCAATTGTAGACAATTGGGAGTTGAATAAGCGACACATTAAATTCTTGAACCAGAGGATTTTCAACTACTGAACAAGGGTCTACAAACACTGCACCGGGCCTCGCTGTTGGAACGGCTGCATTTTCTTCTAGTACTGTCATTTCCCGTCCACCAATAATTCCAAGTGGTGGTCTTGGTGCTTTACAACCTACCTTTCCAGGAATGAAATTCGGAAACCCCGGACGCTCCTTAGTTGGTTTTGGTGGACAAGGTCGATTAGGCAATGGCTGAAGTGGCGCAATTGGAACACCATTCGGATAGCATTGACCTCCATCCTGAAGAGTGTCAAAAATTCGGTTTAACCCCCACATCCCAACACCAAAATGCGGGTAAAGATGACAGTGAATAATCGCATCACCGATGGCTCCTTGTAGCGATCCAAGTCCATAGTGTGGTTGAAGCGTGTACCAAGACTGAGGTCCAACGGATTGAGCATCTAATATTTCAGAATCGGCATTTTTAGGATCCTTTGACCACTGATGCACATGATAATGAAGCACATGAGTTTCCTTGACGCCAGCATTCACTAATCTAATTTTGACAGGATCTCCACGATAGCCCCGTAAAATGGGCGTCGCAGGATCACCAAAGACCCAAGAATCATGGTGAACCTCTTCACCATCACAGTCAGGACAAACAACTCCTTCTTTAAGCAATCGAGCTCGATTTTCCATCGGATCGTAACGGTAGTTAACAGCATGCGTGGACTCGCGCTCTTGATTTGTCATTGGATCCAAAGGTCTGTTTCCGGTAACATCCTTTGTTGGCATTTCATCATGAAAAATCCAGGCATATTCACGGAAAGACGGCAAAAAAGGGTGATGAATATCCGCATAAACGCCACTATTTAAAGGACCTCCAGTTATCGGGTCGGTCCACCAAGAACCTCGTTTTTCGGCAAATAAGCAACCAAATAAACCATTAATATTGGTTCCGTCATCACTACAATCGGGGTTCCCTAAATCAGAAAACATACAAACCCCTTCATGATTAATTCTAAATTTATAGAGAATTTTTTCCCCGGGACTAGCTAATGTATCTGGATTAAACCCAACATTCGCTCCATCTGACTTTAGGACATCATAATCAACTTCTTGAAAATGCATTCCAGTTGCATAATGGATTTGATTTTCAAATAAGACTTCAACATCTTCACCCACATTTGCCCTGATACAAAGTGGCTGTACCAGTTCAACCGGTGTAAATGGTTGTTTTCGAACTAACTCCTTTACTTTCTGTTCATTTTCCTTCAGTACATAAATCATGCCATCTCGGTTGTAATCGCCAAAGTTATTGAGAACTATGCGAATCGAGATCGCAACGACATGGTAAGATCGTTTCATATTCTCCCCCCCCCGAAATCAATAGTCATCCTTTAATTCAGGAATTCTTGGTTGGCCCTTTCGTTGAATATAAAACGCTTCAATTTGATGGATATGAACATGCCACTGGCGATCTTCCAATTCAGATATCGTTGTTACCTTTACATCAACGATAGCATGGTCTTCAATCACATCTACCAATTTTCCGATAAAAACATAGGGAAATGACGGTGTTAATATCAAAATATTTTTACCAATTCCATCAATAAACTCTTGGACTAACGCTTGGTCATGAATGACATTGATCATCGGACCAGAAGCACCGAATGGTTTCATTAAGAACCCTCCTTATCTAGAAACGTTAATTATGTTAGTGGAAGTCTTGCATTACAATCAAAATCAGGCGTAAAATGAGCAATTTTTTCTAACGGGATACTAAGTGGAGTAGGGAAATTAAATTGTGGCGCGTTAATAATTTTAATGTTGACTGGAAATAGCGTAAGATGTCCATGTTGAACATCAGTGATTTTCCCGCAAAATATCGGTCGGAACGTTTGACCAAAAAGATTTAACTGATCTGATTCTGTTACTAGTAAAATACTTTCTCCAATCAAGGCTCGTAATTCTCTGAATAAACGATCATCAAGTTCCTCGATCTCGTTTTGATCATGATTGACCTCAATGTCTTTCTCTTTTTTACTTGCCATAAGAAACCCTCCTTATCTTGTAGATCATCGATTTCATAGGAGTGTGCTTCGTCACTCCTTTCCTAATTTTTGAACTCGACTTTGTCTAAACAGATGCCTAAGGAGACTTAAAAGTCGAATCGTTTCAATATAGGTAATATCCTTTATGAGGATCTCTTCATCTTTCCCCCAAGAACTTAGTTTGAGGAGATCATTTTCTGACGAAACAATTTTCCCCGTTTTTTTTCCTTCATCACTACCATAAACAACGATCCACGTTTCTTTCCAAGAGTCTAAATTGGTCTGTAATGATTCCTCAAAAAATTGTTGTTTTAGAAGGTCTCGCTTTGATACAGTTTCTCCAAAACGACGCAGAAGCTTATTACGTAAATCATTATCATAGAGATAGTGCTGATGGGAATTGGAATAGTTCGGGACACCGTAAACAATATTTGCCGACGCTATAACTGCATAAGGAATCCAAACTCGTTCCCTTAAATTCGTAAGCATGACAAAGTCCCTGCCAATCGTACTAACCTTACCTTCCTTATAATGCGATTGCCCCCCTAATTTCGAATAGACCTCAACTTGCTGATTGCGCTTTGATTTGAAAAATTTTCGTAGTTTTAATATTTTTCCCCGCTTTTCATTTTGCTTAGAAAGGGTAAATAAATTTGTCCGATCAATATACTCCATCAATAACCTTGTTTCTTCGGTTGTCGTTATGGTCGTTGGTGAGGTCAAACCTTGCCCCTTTTGTTGGTTAAATTCATTAATAATATCTTCTTTGATTACTTCTTGTTTACGTTGTTCTAATAGCTTTCCGATATAATCATTTAGGTATATTTTCGGCTTTTTTTCGGGGGATTCTCTCATTCTGACCTTCCTCTCTCTTCGTAAAAATTGGTTAATTCATACCCGCAATGAGTAATACAACAAACCAACAGCCGTAAAAACGAGTGCAGTCCCAAACAAACTGAATACTATCATATTTACTTCAACACTATTTATATAGGAAATTGGCAAACCACATAAAGCAGGATTTTCAATCACAGCTCCAAACATCGCCCCCATAATACCTCCAAGAGCTCCATAGAAAAAGCCTGCTAAAACTGATTGTAATTTGACAAGTGAACCAAACAAAATACCAATTACGCTCCCAACGATCGTGGTTAATATCACAATATACGCTAAATTGATTGGCAACAAAAAGTAAATGATCATTCCTAGATGTAAGCTTAAGATTCCACTACTACAACTAGCCATAATCATTCCAAAGCGATCGGTGAACAATTTTCTTTTTCGAAACATGAGTAGATATAGGAGGCTACCCATTAACAGGTTACAACCTAAGATCACAATTAAAAGAAGGTTCACATTCATTTGAGTACATCCCCCCTTTTACTTATGTATGTTTCGCAGAAAGAACTACTAGGATCAATGACATCACAAAAACGGATTCAAGAAAGGTAAGAAATAGCAGACTGTTTCTTGCTGTAGCCCCAATCATAGGCGCCATGATCCCCATCAGTAACCCATTAATATAACCCGTTAACAGTGTTTGATAATCAAATAAGCCACCAAACAAAGCGCCAATCACCATACCAACCAACGTTGTAATAACCGTTATGGTGACAAACTTTAAGGGAAATTGATAAATTAAAATAACTCCTGTTACGATCGCTCCAAAACCGCCGATTAGCATTGAAATATTCATTCCTAACTGAAACCCAATTAGCTTTCTAATTTTATAGAGATAAACATAAAGAAGGACGATCACCACCATGTTTCCATATAGGAGAAAACCAAGGTTCTCAATCATCAGAATACCTCACCTCCAAACTATCTATTTATATCAACTATGACAAAACAGACTTGTTCTATTCGTATTAAAATAAAGATTTATCCTAACCTAAAAAATTAGCTAGAATGAAATGGTCTATTTGCCCAACAACAAACCCACTATAATCCATAAAATAGGTATATAAACTACGAAAGGAGCGTGTTGACAATTTTATCCCATGAGAAGACATTGCATCAGCCTACCTTATCTAGAAAAACCTTTTTCTGCCCAGAATTTGTGCCAACGGGGGTTGATGATGATTTCTGTTTGCCATGTGGTTGTCCAGAACAACTTCCTCAACCAAAGTTCCCATCACCAACTAGTGCCCTCTCCCCACAAGAGCTTGAGGAGGTAGAGGAGTGTATCATGGCAGCCAATGACCTACTTCTCTCACTGGTAACAGACGATGAGATAAATGAAAGGGCACTTCAACTGAATTTGCGAAGGTTAAGAAAGCAGTTCGTCACGGTACTTGTGGATTGCGGAAACAAAAAAGAAGAGGTTTCAGGAATCTTCTTGGATGCGGGGAAGGATTTTATTATCTTAGTAAACTCAGAAACTAAGAATGTAACAGTGATCACTACGAATAGAATTCTCTTTTTTAGCTCTGCAAATCGGAAGACTGAAGCTCATCATGAACAAGAATTAATTAGTATCGATCCATGTCTACGTCGCCAACTCACATTCAATTTTGGTGAAACAGTTAC
Organism: Anaerobacillus isosaccharinicus; assembly: GCF_001866075.3. Classification (GTDB taxonomy): domain Bacteria; phylum Bacillota; class Bacilli; order Bacillales; family Anaerobacillaceae; genus Anaerobacillus; species Anaerobacillus isosaccharinicus. The sequence continues at coordinate 4,195,417 of NZ_CP063356.1, forward strand.
AAAAAGTCCATTCCTTCTCAATTTATTCTTTGGTTTGGATCTAAGTATGTTCCTTGAAAGTTACGTTGGTTACTATTGTTATGTAAGAACCGATCGCGAAAAGCAAGAACTTGACGGAACACTTATCAAAATACGTACTAATTCGATCGAATTAACCAAGTATGATGAAAAGCAAGCTGTTGATTTTGATGAAATTTGTATCATGGAACTAGAAAAGTAATCGGTATTTAACAGGAAGGTCAGCTTTCATAAAAAACGAAGGAACCCTTTATGACGGGGTTCCTTCGTTTTTTATTTTTTGAACAAACTCATAAAAGTTCCAGGACCACTTTACAACCTAAGTGTCGGAATAGCTTAAAATTGAGATTGTCCGTTAGGCCTGCTAGTCGAAGTTGAATTCTTTCATCGCAAAAGGGAATGACATGATCGTGAATCCTCACCTCTTTATGATGACACCGGCAGTCGCGGTGCGGTCGGTGGCAGGTGGAACAATCCGATCGATGGTCGTGGCAGCTACAGCTATCATGATGATGGTGACACTGCGAACAATAATTTTCGTGGTCGTGGCATTGACAGTCACGGTGTTGATGTTGACACTTTGAACAATGCAAGTGGTGGTTACGCCGGTTACATTCTAAATTTAAACCATGAAAGCATTCGTAATTGCAGTTTCGATCTACCCAGGTAATGTTTTTGATGCGGTTTGTTAGTATTTTGGTAATCGTATGATCGTTTTGTAGCAAGTCTACATAACCAACTCCGACCCTAAAGACGATACCTTCTTGAGTAATACCTTTTCCCTCTTTTTTATGACTTTTCGTCCTATAGATAATTTGGCCAAGGCTTTGAGAGCGCGCCTTAACCAATGCATTAGTTTTACTTTGCTTCATTTCCCCCATGCTGAACCCCCTTTCCCGATACTGTACTATATGATTTTCTTTTCAAGGTTGTTCACTTCAAGGTGCCACGCCCCTCTTATTAATAAATTTCCGTTTTAAGAAGTATTAGGAACTACAATAAAAAAGCATTACCGTTCTACCAGTAATGCTTCCATTCTTATGTGTATTAATCTTGATTGGCTTCTTTTAGATAATCTTCTTTCACCAATCCATAATATGCTAAATCAAAAAACTCTCCAAATCTTGAAACATGTTGTTTATGTGTGCCTTCGTGTTTCAATCCTATTTTTTCCATGATACGCCACGAGCCAGGATTTGTTGTAAAAGCAGCTGCATAGATTTTGTTTAAGGCTAAATCTTTAAATCCATATGCTACAATAGCGCGGGCTGCTTCAGTGCCATAGCCCATTCCCCAGTATGGCTTGCCAATAAAATATCCTAACTCACCACGCTTATGGGGAATAGCTATATTTAAGTTAATAAGGCCAAGTAAATGTTGCGTCTCTTTGTCGACAATAGCCAAAATAGCAATTTTCCCATTTTTCTCTGACTCTATAACACTTTCAATAAACTCTTTTCCACCACCTTCAGGGTAAGGATATGGAATATTTAAAGTCGTTTTTGATACATCATAATCGCTTGCTAACTCTTCAACTCTATCACCATCTTCAACTGTCACCGGTCTTAGTAATAACCTTTCCGTTTCTATTACTCTCATAACATCTCCTCCTAAAAGCAGTTTAATAAATTATACCAAGATTTTTAAATATTACCATCTGAATTTTTCGTGAACTGTGCCTTAAACCGTGATAACGTCACTTGTGAGGATTAGGTTCCTTTAGAATTTCGACTTACTGACATTTACCAATGTAATATGTCTTCTAGCTAAGAATTAGTTAAATATACAGTAGGTAGGCATCCGGATCAAATATAACAGTGCATAACAGACAAGTAGCCAAAATATTCATAAAGAGGTTCCACAACACTTAATAAACCACCCTTTCACATTTCCCCAAAAAATTGATATAATAACAGCGTACGTTTAAATAAAGGAGTGGTAAGTCTAATGGCTAAAACAAAAGCTAAAAAACAACGAGAGCATTTATTGCGAACGACAAAACGTGATGTTACAAGTTCAAGAGGAACTGAAATCGATTTTAGTACACATGTAAGAAAGACGAAAACAAAGGTTGAAAAAATTAAGAAAAACCAAACAAAACACAAAAAGCGTATCCTTCAAGAGTATAAAAATGAAGGCGACGCTTTTTGTATTTTTATGCCTAGAGTGAGTCCTCCAACTCCCGCAAAAGCTCAAATCATCTAATTAACGGAACAAGTGTCCTCGAAAAACATTTTGACGAACTTATCGAAAAAACGTCCCTCTGAGGTGGACTATTCAACAAAAATGTCCACGATCGGGGTCAGACCCCACTCTCCAACACAGCTCTTTCCACGTCCTTACGCTTTTCCTTAATAGATATTACGCCGACCAATCCAATCATTGAGAAGATAACTGGAATGATGAAACCGTAAGAGTACCCACTAGCTAAATAACCAGAAGCAGAATGGAAATGATCCAAGATAAACCCGAAAATACTTGGTAGCAATACTGCACTTAGAAAGCCGCCTGTATTTGCAAATCCAGAGACGATCCCAGATTCCACAATAGGAAACGATTGACGAACGACAGCAAACGTTAGAGCACTTGCCCCAAATCCATACCCAATGATAAAGAAAAGCAAAACTAGTAAAGGAAATGGCGGAGTCCCAGTAAAGAAAAGAAATGAAGTCCAACTGAGTAAAACAAAAAAATGAACAACAACATATGGGCGTTTAATTGTTTCTAAACGACTTGAAATCCAAGTAGTTAAAGGTGCACCAATAAGTGCCCCGATAAGACCAATCATAATAAGTTGACTGGCACTTGAACGCGACAATTCATAGACAGTCATCCCATAGGGAACTGCCCACGAGCTAATAAATCCAAGATAACCCCCGACAAGCCCAAAGTGACAAAAGAATAAAGCCCACGCTTGCCGAGTTGAAAATATCCTTCGTAGTAAAACCACTACTTTTTCGCGCGGGATTTCGTTTTCTGCAACTTCGGGTTCCCTAACAAAAAGTTGTTTTGGTTTTTTTACAAGTACAAAGTAAAGGAGAATCCCACATAAACATAATAGTAGCCCAAGAGACAAAAATGCTAGCCTCCAACCTAGGAAATCAATCCAAGCAGAGAAAGGTACTGTCGCTAAAAGAAACCCTAGGCTTCCTGTCATTCCGGCCAGACCAATTAATCGAACAAATTCCTTTGTATTAAACCATAGACTCAAGATTAAGACCATATTAACCCAAATGGTAGCATCCCCTGTCCCAGTAAGTATTCTAGCAAAAAACAGGATATATTCATGCGTACCAAGACTATAAATGATCGTCCCCAGACCAGTCAGGATTGCACCAATAATTAGAAAAAAATTAGGTCCATAACGATCAGCCAAAATCCCCATTGGAATTTGTAAACCAGTGTAGACAAAAAATTGAATACTTGTCAGCAAACCAATCGTTGACGCTGTTACATTAAAATCCGTCATTAACTGAACGGTAATCAAACCAGGAGCGGTTCTTTGGCTCGCCATTAATAAATAAGTAAACAATACTGAAGCAAATACAACCCATCTAAATCTGCTCTTTTGTTTTTCCAATGATTTGTACTCCTATCAGTTTTTACTCTATTTATATGAGCCTCGGAGTAAAGTAGGCACGAATAATTTAGAAATCAATTGTTCAATGTATCCGGCTTCTGACTAAAATTCAATTTTAAACTCACCGAATGTACGTCCACTTCCCTTTAATTAAGTCACGTCAGCACTTGCTAATAAGTCTGGTCTAAGCTTTCATCTTCTGTTATACTTTCGACCCATCGTAGAAATCTTAATTTAAAGAAAACGTCTTCTGCTTCAGTGTTAACTGCTCAATATAGTCGTGATTTGGCTCAAAGCCAATGCCAGGTGCGTCTGGTACCTTGATATAACCATCCACCATTACGACTTCAGGGAAAATAATGTCTTGTTTCCAATAATGGGACGATGGTGCAGTATCACCTGGTATGGTGAAGTTGGATAGTGAAGTTATCGCGATATTATGGGCTCGACCAATTCCTCCCTCAAGCATTCCGCCACACCAGACAGGTATGCCATGTGCTTCACAGAGGTCATGAATTTTTTTCGTTTCCGTTAACCCACCGACACGACCTAGTTTGAGATTGATGATTTTACAGCTTCCTAGTTCAATCGCTTTTCTGGCGTCTTCTGATGTATGAATGCTTTCATCCAAACAAATTGACGTTTTCAGCTTTTCTTGAAGCTTTGCATGATCAATAATGTCATCGCTAGCTAATGGCTGTTCAATCATCGTTAAATCAAACTCATCAAGTTTTTGGAGATGTGGTATGTCAGCTAAAGTATAGGCGCAATTGGCGTCTGCCATTAGCTGTATCTCAGGAAAATGCTTTCTGATCAGTTTTAAAATATGAACATCCCACTCTGGCTTAATCTTTACTTTAATTCGTTTGTAACCTTCATTTATATAGCTTGCAATTTGCTCCACCATTGCTTCTGCCGACTTTTGAATTCCGACACTTACACCGACTTCTATTTTATCCTTTACCCCACCAAGGGCTTTTGCTAGAGAAATATTTTTCTCTTTTGCATACAAATCCCAAATGGCACATTCAATGGCTGCTTTCGCATTATAATTCCTCCGAATGGGGGTAAAAAGTTCTGATACCTGATCAGGATGTTTAATCGAAGCCTTCAATAGCATCGGAATTAAGAATTCACTCATGATATGCCAATTGGTACCGACGGTTTCTTCATTGTAGATCGGCTCAATGATGGAAACCGATTCGCCCCACCCAGATAAACCACTTTTCCCTAGAACTTCTACAACAATAAAGGATTTGTCATATTCCGTTCCAACACTTGTTGTGAATGGATGCAACAATTCCATTTTGATCTGACTTAGGTTAATGCTTTGAATTTCCATTATTAACCAACTTTCTTTTTGTGTAAAACATATAGGTATTGCTGTTCAATTTCATCATCTTTTCTTAAATCCGTTACGGTCCACCCAAATTGCAAATAGTGGGAAAATACTTCGCGAGTCATTTCCCGCCATAAAAGAGCCAATGTAAAATCATACTTTTTTAATTCTTGAAAATTTCCTGGTACAGGAACTACGATCGTGGTCTCTTTGTAATCTAAATGATTTTTTTCAGGAACAAGATAACCGTTTTGGACACTTGTCGTGATGGCTACTGGTGGTTTTGCTTCTACTGAAATTGTTTTTTTCTTTACGGGATCCTTAATATGCCATTCTACTAAAAAGCGATCGGTAGGAAGGCCACCGTTTAAATTGTCATCCATGTCACCATAGGCATTTTCAAGATACGATGAGCAAACCGCTCTAAGCTTATGTAAATTCAAATAGCCGTTCACCGTTTCTAATGGATCATATGTCCAAGTAATTAAATCATACCCTTTCTCAAGCGCTACTTCTCTTTGGGCGATTTTTAGCTTTTCTCCAATTCCAAATTTTCGATACTCTGGATCGATCCCCAAGCTGTGGGAACAAAGATATACTTTTTTTCCATCGTAACCCGGAAAGCTATACTGAAACCCAACTAAATTTTCGTTAAGAAAGGCCCCGATGACGAGGCCTCCGTTTTTTATCGCAGCTATTGTGTGGTTTACAGAAACTGAATCTTCCATGCTCCAGATCTTCACTTCTAAGTTTCTTACCTTCTGTAGTTCTTCGACGGTGGATAAGCTGCGAATCGTAAGTGATGATAAATTCAAGATAATCCTCCTTCAGGCTTAGAAAATAATATGAGCAACTGCTACAATAATCGGTAATGTAATAATCGTCCGTAATAAGAAAATAAAAACAAGATCTAAAAATTTAACCGGTAGCTTTGACCCTAATAGTAAACCACCAATCTCAGACATATACACTAGCTGAGTTACAGATACGCAGGCAATGATAAATCGTGTCATTTCACTTTCGATATCACTACCTATAACCGCTGGAAGGAACATATCAGCAAACCCAACTACCATCGTTTGAGCTGCTGCTTGGGCTTCTGGAACCTGCATGAGCATTAAGATTGGTTCAAAAGGTTTTCCAAGGATCGCAAACACAGACGTATGCTCAGCAATGACTAACGCCACTGTCCCAATGGCCATAACGATAGGTAGGACACCAACCCACATGTCAATGACATTTTGATAGCCTTCCTTGAAAAATCGAGACGCTTTACTGTTCGTTTTCGCTTTTGTCACTGCTAAGTTTAGCCCCCACTGAACTGTTGTTAGATCTTTAGGGATGATATTCTCAACCTTTAACTCTGTTCCTTCAAAGCTTGTGTCCGGCTTTCGTGACAATGGCGGAATCCGCGGCATGATAATTGCAGCAACAAATCCAGCTAAAATAATGGTAAAATAGTATTCTCCAAAATAATGACCTAAATTTAAATACTCAATAATAACAATCGTAAACGTAATCGACACAACCGAAAATGTTGTCGCAACAACGGCCGCTTCACGTTTAGTGTAATAGCCTGCTTCATATTGTTTCGTTGTTAATAAGACCCCAATTGTCCCGTCACCTACCCAAGACGCTAAACAGTCTAGCGAAGATCGACCTGGAATTGTAAAAACTGGTCTCATCACTTTAATTAATAATGCTCCAATGAACTCTAGTAATCCAAAATTTAAAAGAAGAGGTAAGAAAATCCCAGCAAATAAGAAAGTTGTTAATAAAATTGGTATTAAATCATACATTAATAGGCCACCTGTGTATTCAGACCAAATCCACTCAGGACCAAACGAATAAACCGTCATCACTGCAAAGATTAATCCAAGAAGACGAGCTACTAACCAAAAGATTGATACATTTAAAAGTTTATTTAAAAATTCATTTTTTAATATAATCTCAGGTTTTAACACAATCGCTATTAATGATCCTAAAAAAGAAAATGCAAGAATAAGTACTGTAATCGTCGGAATCGCTGTCCCTAACAATGCATTTAATTGTTTGGCTAAAAATGCCACTGGAATTGTAATACTATCTCCATACGAAATTGGTACTAAAAATAAGAGTAGACCAATGATCGATGGAATGATAAATTTCAAATAATCTTCCTTAGTAAACTTGTTACCTTTCCCCTTACCTGACTGTTTTGCTAAATCGCCCATATAAATTGAACCCCCTTTTAGAAAATATGAGAACGCTACTCAAGGAATAATCGTTGCTCAGTATATAATCCTTCTAGCTTTTAATCTTAAATTTATTTATTTTCTGCAAATGTACTTGGCATAACAACTGCAACAACTTCTCCCTTTGCACAAACTATATCATTAGCAAAGACTTTGATATGTACTTTCCATTTCTTTGGGTGGATCTCCTCTAAAGTCCCAATTGCTTTTAGTGGAACACCTTGTGGCGTTGGTTTTAAGTAGTCTACGCTTAAAGATCCTGTCACAAATCGGGGCGGTGTCTCAGCTCCGACTTCATGTCCATTTTTTTTGTGCAATGCCAGTGCTGCTGAACCTGTTCCATGGCAATCTATTAAGGATGCAACCAAGCCGCCATATACAAAACCAGGAATTGCTTTATGTTCTGGCAGTGGCTCGTAAATTGTTATTGTTTGCTCCCCATGCCAACCAGTACGGAAGTGGTGACCACTTTCATTTAACCGACCACAACCATAGCACCAAGCAAAATCATCTGGATAGTAATCTTGTATCGCAATTTCCACTCTTTTCATTTGAATGCCTCCTTTTTAATATTTTCAGAATATTATACCATATTCTACAAATTTTCGTAAACGCATGAATAAAAATTCCGTCGTTTATCAATTTGTGCAATAACAAAAAGCATTACCGATCTTTCCGATAATGCCTCAATAAGCTTTAAAGAACACTTTTGTCACGACTATTCAGCTCTGCAGCTACTTCCGCGCTTAGCTCATTTCCTACCAGACTTATTTCTTCTTCTGACGATATAGATCGATGGATTTATAGCCTTGGGATAAAATATCAACCATTTCTTGAGAACGTTTGTCGCGTGTTTTCTGTTGCTTTGCAGAAAAAATATAGCGAGCCCAATCTCTTTGGTACCCTGGTGTTAAATTTTGATAAAACGCTAACTCATTTGGATACTCTGCTAATAGTTTTTCTAAGTCTATAACATTTTCCTGATAATCTGCCACACATTGACTTGCTGCTGGTGATTGTTTTTCTTTCTTTTTCTCACGTTTCAAACCAACAACAGTGAATACATCATCCATACTGACCATTCTAGAGAATTTAATATCACTATTACCTATGTAACCATCTTCCCCAACCTTCATAGTTGGAAAAATCTCATCACGGTGAACGAATGTATCATATCTCTTATTTCCCTTTTTGGGATATGCAAAAAATAAGTAACCGTTCTGTAGCAAAAGTTGATCTCTAATCACCCGCTCAGTGTGTTCAACCATTTCATTCATTGTTTCAACAAAAATAAAAATTGCATCGTGATCACCAGAAATGGTTGTCTTGAAATCAGTAAATAAATTATAGTCAGATGGTTCATTAATCACCACCATATTTTTGTACTTAGTCAAATTTAATTTGTTAATAATTGTCATAATAGTCTCCCTTACTCATTTTCTAACTTCTTTTTAAAGTATACAATTCATTAGTGCTTCCCATACATTTAGAAAAAACAATTGATAAAGAACTCCTTACGTTAATCAGTTTCAGTTCATGTATTAATTTCTTCGTACATTACGCTAATTAAATTAAATCTTGCTGTTTTCTAGTTACAATCAACCAAAAAAAGTTAAGTGCCGGCACTTAACTTTTTATCTATCTTGTTAATGAACTTAAACAAGATTATTCGAGGCGCACCAATATCACCGGGCTTTAATTTTTTACTCAACTTTCGCACCAATAAAGTAGGTGATCCACGTTGATTGTTAAAGGCCTGCGGCCTTTTCATTATGTTACTTGACAATGTTAATGAAAAATGAAAAACACCTCGTTCTTTTGGTATAGTGTAATTGACTAGAAAACACTACCATACAGAAGAGGTGCTCCCTATATGATAGACCAAAATAGCCAATACAATCAACTGCCAAATGAACTTGATTCTGTTTTTTCTGAGCTGGAAATGTCTAAACATCTACGCAAGGCTGGAATTAAAAAGTCCTTTGGTTTCAGCTGTTCTTACTTATTTCAACTCATTTTTTGTTTGATATTTCAACATAAAAATTGGTACACCCTTCTTGATTCAAAGAAGGCAGATAAGTTTCCTGCCAAGGATTCTGTCTATCGTTTTTTAAATCAATCAACATTTAATTGGCGCCGTTTCTTACTGCTATTAAGCACCTTTACAATTAAGAAAGTGAGTCGCCTTACTGACAAAAGTCGTCCAAAAGTGTTCGTTTTTGATGATTCTGCTTATGATCGAAATCGTAGTAAAAAGGTTGAATTACTTGCACGTTGTTTTGACCATGCCTCTCTTAAAATGCGTTTCTATAAGGGGTTCCGTATGTTGACTATGGGGTGGTCTGACGGGCATACATTTATGCCGATTGACTTTTCCTTGGTCAGTTCCAAAACGTCACAAATCAATGGAATCTCCGAACATATAGACAAACGCACATGCGGTTATAAACGTCGGGAAAATGCCCTACAAACTTTGCCTGAACAAATCCCAGACATGATCAGACGTGCGTTAGATAGTGGAATAGAAGCCAGTTATGTCCTCATGGATTCTTGGTTTACTTTGCCACCACTTGTCAAAAACATTGTTGATCAAGGATTAGACGTGATTGGCATGGTCAAAGAAACAAAACAGCGTTACAACGTAAGCGGAGAAATGGTTTCATTAAAACAGCTTTACCGCCTAGCTGGACCCGTTCAATCAAGGAAAGGAATACTTCGTTCCATTCATACAACTATGGCTAATGGAACACCAATTAAAGTTGTATTTATTCGAAATAGAAACAAGAAAAGCGAATGGCTAGCCATCCTCAGCACCGATCGCACTCTTTCCGAACAAGAAATCGTTCGAATCTATGGAATGCGTTGGGATATTGAGGTTTTCTTTAAGACGGCCAAATCACTCTTAAAACTTGAAAAAGAGTTTCAAAGCCGTTCATATGATGCGCTTATAAGCCATACAACTATTGTCTTTGCTCGTTTTATCGTGCTATCTTGGCAAAACCGCTGTAACACCGACCAACGTACGATTGGAGGTCTTTTTTACGAGCTATGTGACGAAGTCAATGAACTTGATTGGGCTGTTGCTTTACAGCAGCTAATCGAGCTTCTTCAAGATGCGCTTGAACAAACAAATAAGAAAATCAAAAAGTTAATACAAAGTCAACTGGAGCAGTGGATCTCAGGCCTACCTAATTATATCAAGGCTTATTTGCCGATTTCACTCTGCGAAAGTTGAGTTTTTTATTAATCTTTTAATTTCTTTTATTTCGCTTTCGTGTTTAATAGAACGTGCAGATAATGTTTCAATCATAATTTGTTGAGTTTTTGTGACTTCTTTTACTTCATCAATATGTGAAGTTATTTGCTCAAAATACGGTCCAAGTCCGTTAATAAGGTTGTCTTTTAGATTTCGTACATCGATTTCGATAATTTCTAACCTTTGATCAATCCGTTCGAAACGTTGTTCAAAGTTGTCTAGTTGCTTACGAATTGGTTTTAATTCTTCCTTTAACACAGACCGTAACAATTCTTTTAGTTCCTCGTTCATATTATTTCGACCTCCATTAGATTTTTTAATTATATCATCAAAAAGAGAACAACAAAATACGTTAAAAGAGTTTTTAAAAAACAAGAACAGTTAGGATTTATGCTAATTTGCCTACCTTTATTATATCGAACGTTTGTTCTTTTGTCTACAAATTCCAATAAATAAGTCTTAAAATTTTGATTACTTATGACTAACTCAGTTGTTACAACTTAAGAGTTTTTTCTAGTTCTTCTTCGCTCTCTGGCTTCAAAAACTCACTCGAATTTTTTCGAAATTCAAATGAATTTCATTAAATGTCGTCTCAAAGCCGATCTGAATTCAATTTCAGCTCTCTATTTACTTCGTTCAAATCAAACTCTTTGTATTCTTGAGAACGTCCCCACTGAAGCATATTTTCGTATTCAGGGTGACTTGTGTTGGCAAGAATCTCCCGAAAGTACTCATATCCTCCCTCACCACCTACATCTTCAGGAGGTGTACTTCCTTCTCCGTCGATACACTCTGGGTAGTTTTTAGAATAAGCATCATAAACTTTCGTTACTTTAATGGAATGCTCCCAATGATCACCAAAATCATATGTATACTTCACTTTTTTACAAGCAGGAAGATAATCATTCAACCGCTTTTCATGGTCAAATAACATAGGCGTATCGTTTTTATCTGAGTAAGCAAAGGCTTCTTCGTCACAAACCAAGTTTAAAATTGGCCGATCATCATCATAAATATAAAAATCGTGGAGATGATAATTTTGCCACCCGAAGACAAGCTGGATTATCTTATGAAGATTTCTAAAAGTGAAATGTGAAGGCACGATCACTTTGCGCCACACACGATATTTTTCAAGCTCTAATGTTACTTTTAGCTCATACGCTTCGCAACCAAAAATAGGTTGCTCAAAGAACATTTCTAACGCCTCATACATCTTTTCATTTGGTTGAATATATTCACCATTTCCGTTACCAACTAAAAAACTACTTGCAAATTTGCTTACAGCACTTTGAATGATTGAGCTTTGTTCAAATTCCTGGGCTTGATACTGAAAATCTTCACAAGATCTATTCATTCTTGCTACACTCGTGCGATTTTTCGTTTTACCATAAACAACTTGCTTAGAATGTTGAATAAATTGTTCAATTATTTCGTTCTTAATACACTCTGCTTGAAAGGTTTCTTTAACCGCATCCAAAAATAACTGATCTAGCTTTTTAAAGTCTTTCGCTTTAAGTCCGTATAAGGCAATGACATAACGATTTTGATCATTAACAAAAACAACTGCCTTTTTACGATTAATAGTAATTACGTTTGCATGCCATGAAAAAAGTACTTCTTCTTCATTTTCAGGTACATTCTTTATTTTCAGTTCATCTAATAACTTCTTCGTACATTGCACGAACATGTTTTATCCCCCTTTTTATACTTAAAATTAATTGTAAACTAGCTAAAATGGTTAATCAATCAACATTCGAAAGTTTATAAATAAATCCTCATTTTATAAGGAACTATAAGTACGTACTATATAAAGGGAGGATTGTTGTTATGGAGAAGGAAATGAGTTACGGAAGTGATTATAAGCCAATACCAGCCACATCAATGGCAAGTGGCGTTGGAATTGAAGTTTTGCCTGATCTCTATTGTCATACTGTTCAAATTGTAAATATCAACCTTGTAGGAAACCCAGAAACAAATGATTTTGTACTTGTTGACGCTGGGATGCCGGGTTCAGTAAATGAGATTATTACCGCTACAGAAGCTCGATTTGGTTCAACGAGTCGACCAAAGGCAATTATTCTTACACACGGTCACTTTGATCATGTCGGGGCTGTGATTGAGTTAGTGAAACACTGGAATGTTCCTGTCTACGCTCATGAGCTAGAAATGCCATTCTTAACAGGAAAGATGAGTTATCCAGATCCAGATCCAACCGTTGAAGGCGGACTAGTAGCAAAAATATCTCCACTGTTTCCTAATGAGCCAATTAACTTAGGAAATAAAGTTGAAACCCTACCAACGAATGGAAAAGTTCCCCACATGCCAAAATTTCGTTGGATACACACTCCTGGACATACACCAGGCCATGTTTCATTTTTTAGAGAATCTGATCGCGCGTTAATTGCTGGTGATGCTTTTGTAAATGTTAAACAAGAGTCACTCTATAAAGTATTTACACAAGAACAAGAAATCAGTGGTCCGCCTAGATATTTAACACCAGATTGGGAAGCCGCAAAAAATTCTGTAATCGAGTTGGAATCATTAAAACCTATTGTTGCCGTAACAGGTCATGGATTACCAATGACAGGAGAATTATTATCGCAAAGTTTAGAGGAATTAGTACGAGATTTTGACAGTATTGCATTACCTGATTACGGAAAGTATGTGAACTAATAGACAAGCAAGTTTGTATTTGAACTTACACTGCAAATGATTTCCCTAACCAGTAGGAACGGATAATTAGTTACTAAATTTAGATTGAATTGTGTCTGTTACCAATAAAAGGGAAAGCGATTTTTTTAAATGAAATAATTAAACTATTAGCCTTTAGGAGGTAATTAAAATTAGACATTTCTCAGCTATATTAATGAAAATTGCAATGGTAACAATTGTACTGTTAATCGTAATGACTACATTTGGAAATTATCCAGCACAAGCAACGATTGGCTTGGCATTAGTTATCGCTGTAGTAAGTTTTGTCGTGGGAGATCTTGCGATACTTAGAATATTTAATAATACGGTTGCTACAATTGCAGATTTAGGTTTAACAACATTTGTAATCTGGATATTTGGGCCTTTTTTCTACGGCTTCGGTGTCCCTATTTCTCTAGCATTAACCTCAGCTGTAGTGATGGGTATAGGCGAATGGTTCTTCCATAAGTATATGACTGCTTCTGTCATTGGTACCCGAGAACCAGTTTCAGAAAGATAATTCAGGTTAAAATGAAAATCCTTACCATTTTTTAGTGATATCTAAAATATATGGTAAGGATTTTTTAGTTTGAAATCAGTGCATCAAATTTATAAACTGCAGCCCAATTGTTAGCCACTATCTTGAATTCCTCCTCCTTTCCCCCTTGTTTTCAGCACTCTTCAAAACTTCCTATATTTTGAAACATTATTATTGATAATCCCTATCAATTCTATTAAAATGTAGTAATCGTGTAGGAGGTTGTATGAATGATTAAACGTTTTTTCAGTTATTATAAGCCACATAAAAAATTATTTATCATTGATTTTGTGTGCGCAGTTCTCGTTGGTCTATTAGAGCTAGGGTTTCCACTAGCGGTTTCTTGGTTTATTGATAGTTTGCTTCCAGAAGGAAACTGGAGTACCATTACCGCTGTCAGTGCTGGACTAGTTACTCTTTATCTAGTGAGCTCGAGTATGCAGTTCGTTGTGAATTATTGGGGGCATAAGCTAGGGATTAACATTGAAACAGATATGAGAAGAGAATTATTTTATCATGTTCAGAGGCAGTCATTCAGCTTTTTCGATAATACAAAAACTGGACATATCATGAGCAGGGTAACAAACGACCTAATGGATATTGGTGAACTTGCTCACCACGGACCTGAGGATTTATTCATTGCAATCATGACCTTTATCGGAGCATTTTGGATTATGCTGACAATAAATGTGAAGCTTGCACTCGTTGCGATTATCATCGTTCCGTTTCTCGTCTGGCTTATTTCTTACTCTAATATTAAGATGAACAAAGCTTGGACTGGAATGTATGGAAATATTGCCGATGTAAACGCAAGAGTTGAGGATAGCGTATCTGGTGCTCGCGTTGTTCAATCTTTTACAAATGAAGAATTTGAAAGAGAACGCTTTAACAATAACAATCTCTTTTTCCGCTCTTCTAAACTTAAAGCCTATAAAGTTATGAGTTGGAATTTGTCTGGAATTTATATCACGACTCGAATGATGACATTGGTTATTTTAGTATACGGTGCTTGGTTAAGCTTCGCCGGTGAATTGTCTTATGGAGAATTAGTTGCCTTTATTCTTTATGTTAACGTGTTATTTAAACCAATCGATAAGATTAGTGCCTTACTAGAGTTGTATCCAAAAGGAATGGCTGGATTTAAACGATTTACAGAACTGATGGATCAAGAACCTGATATCAAGAACAGACCGGATGCGGTTGAAGTGCCAGAACTAAAGGGAAATATTGCCTTTCATGATGTCAGTTTTGGCTATGAAGAAAATAGACGTATCCTTCAAGACCTAAGCTTCTCCATCCAAGCTGGGCAAACCGTCGCATTTGTTGGGCCCTCAGGTGCTGGGAAAACGACGATCTGCTCACTTATCCCGCGGTTTTATGACGTTATCGATGGCTCTGTCACCATAGACAGAATTGACATAAGAGATATGACAAAAGAGTCATTACGCTCAAATATCGGAATTGTACAACAAGATGTGTTCCTTTTTACTGGTACATTAAGAGAAAACATCGCATACGGAAAGTTAGATGCAACAGATGAAGAAATTGTGGAGGCAACAAAACGCGCTCACCTATCTGACTTAATCGCCTCTTTACCAGATGGGTACGATACCCAAATTGGAGAACGAGGACTGAAGCTTTCTGGCGGACAAAAGCAGCGTTTGTCCATTGCCCGGATGTTCCTAAAAAATCCACGTATCCTGATTTTGGATGAAGCAACATCTGCCTTAGATACAGAAACAGAGGCAATCATTCAGGAAGCATTAACAGAACTAACCAAAGACCGTACGACGCTAATCATTGCGCATCGATTAGCAACCATCCGTAATGCAGACAGAATCCTTGTTGTAAACGAAGAAGGAATTGCTGAAGATGGAACACACGCAGAACTTCTTGCGAATGAGAATGGGATCTTTACGAAACTGCATTCACATCAACATGCTTCGATTTATTAAAAGATTAATCAAATAAATACAAAAAAAGTCCAAGTAGTAAAAGGAAAACTACTTGGATTTTTTTTAGCATTTGCTGACCGACTCCTTGTCTTCTAAGGTCATTGGCACCAACCAATACTCTTCCTACTCTTGCCGATTAGTTTTTTTCGATCAATTCTCCCTAAAGGGGCCACACTCATCCTATAGCAAACGCTTTCGTTTTTTACATTTACCTAACATTAGCGTGCAAGTTATAGCCTTTATATTTCTCAAACAAATACTGAACACCATATAACAAATAAGCTTTGTAATGTAAATAAATGAAAAATTGAAAATAACTTAATCGATTTAAACCTACAATTTTAAGCTTTCTAAATACATCTATGATTAAAAAAGCAAAAAGCCCATCAGCAATAGCATTTAATACGATAAACTTTTTAAAATTTCCATACGAGTATTTTAATATCCACATACACACAGGCATATAAGGACCAATACTAAACGGAAGTTCGTCCTTTAAAAATGATTTTCGCTTATCATAAAACTTCCACCACTTTCGCTTGTTTCCATACAAATGATTTACTATCTCAAAAACAACAATAAATATTCCAGAAATAAAATAACGTCTGAAATTACGCCTTCCAATAAAAAGTAACGATAGCCATGGAATTGCAATTATCGAAATATTAAATAATACATGTCTTTTTGACATCATGAAAATATCACCTCAACTTTTTTACTATTCTTAAGTTGTCCATTTTCATGAGAAAAACTCTATAAAGTAAGATTTTTATACTCCTTTACTTTACCTATTTTGTTTTTGATAAACATTTTGCAGCACTACTGCCATTTGAGCTCTGGTAATCGGCTCATTTAGACGGAATGTACCATCTTGAAAGCCATTAACAATTCTTTCGCTACGCATTGTTTCGATTGCTGTTAAAGCCCAGTGATTGTTTGGAACATCTTGAAAACTACTCTTCGTATTTCTTGACGATTCACTATACAATCCAGCATTATATAAAATTTGTACCATTTGAGCTCTTGTCATGAAGGAATTGGGAGAAAATTGATTTAAATCTGTTCCATTCATTAATTCGATTTTGTGCAACAAGTTGGCCTATTAATACTAGGTAAGTATGCGTGACTATTCCTTCCGTTTATGCGATCTTCCTGTGGAACCGGACGAAAAGCCCAAGCTTCAACTGAATATGCATGTACCGGTAACAACGATAAGAACATAACAAAAACAATCAAGATCCTATAACATTTCCCCAAGAAATTCTCCTACTTCCTATTAGTCTATGTTATTAGAATCATAGCATATTATTTTACGATAAAAGCTTGCCAAATTAATGTAATATTCAGTGTTTCTACTGTCTTATAGCAAACAAGTAGCTTATTTACTTTTCTAGTCTTGGAAATTCATGTTACGATAATTTGTATACTATCTAGTTAGGGGATTTTTTTTGATCGAACCAGAGAGCTTGATAAGAAACCTGTCTCTTCCGAATTAATCATTAGAGGTTACAAATGGAAAAAATCCCCCTATAAAGACGAGCGGGGGAATTTTTTCTTTTATTCTTGTTTGGTGCATAAGCATCCATAAAAAAAAATTGAATTTTATTTATTGACTCTTCCAGTCTTTTAATCTACTTTTCATAAAAGTGTGCTCCGATGTTATGTGACTTCTAAGACGATTCCCATCTCAATTTTTGTACTTCGTAGTTCTCTTCTGTTATTGGGACCTTTTGAAAATAAGATGGACATATTTTATTGTGTTTTTTTATTAGCACATTAATTCCCTCTAATTCCTCGAAGGATTTCAGATGATTCAAGGCATCAGCGATACGTTTTTGCAGCTTAATCCACTCTGGTAAATACCCTGCATCTCGTGCTACCTTGTGGAACTGTTGAAAGGTATCCATCTTTTGGTATTCCATTGATAACGGCTTCCCCTTCCCTTCAAGATCCTCAGATGACTTTGAATTTTTGAGGATATCTCCGATAGGATCACGATATTCCATAAAAAAACCTCCTTTAATAGAGCGCACTGAAAAAAGATGGAGAGCAAACCTTTTCCGGCCCCTTTTATTCACTATTATACTAAGTATATTTTTATCTTATCAAAGTATAGGAAATTTTTTCAAAGAAATTGCTTATCTTTTCATCTGAAAGATTTTTTCATTAATAAAAAGTGAACTTGCAAGATTAATTCTAAAGGTAAACTATAAAGCCACAGCTTATTTAATAATACGGATACTTCAATTAAAAACTTGGAGATATTTTAGATAAATTGAGGGGATTTATGTTAAAGAAAAAGTTACTAAAATTTTTGAAAAACTGTTAACCTTTCATTAACTGAAACGTCTTATAGGTAGGAGGTCGCGATGAATGTATCTAAAATGAGGGAATTACTAAATGAAAAGTTAAAAGTCGTTTATTTTTATTTATTGAAGATGGGTGCCATTAAGGAAGATGCAGAAGATATTATCCAAGATACGGCTTATAAATTTTTACTCTATATAGACTCTATTAAAATAGAAAATGTGGATGGATGGCTTTTTCGAGTAGCTGTCAACCAATACTATGATTTGACGAAGAAGAATTCCAGGCGAAAGAAAATTTTGCTTCACTTTAATTATAAGAATTTATTTGAAGAAATTACACCAGAATCTGTCATGCTTAGAAAGGAGTTAAGTGTGGAAATAGATGAAGTTCTACAACAATTAAAGCCTAAATACAGGGAGCTACTTATTTTAAAATATAGTACAGGTTTAACATTAAAAGAAATAGCAGAAGTATATACGATGAAAGAAGGCTCAGTAAAAACGGTTATGGCCAGAGCAAGAGCCGAATTTGTGGAAGTATATCGGAGGTATGAAGATGGACGATAATAAATTTTTTGCGAATGATAAGCAATTTGGAGATTTATTGAAAAAAACCAAAAGAGTTTCTTTTATTAAAAGTATTTTTATTTCTTTTATAGTAAGTTTGCTTGTTTTTTTGGGATTGTATTTTTTAGGAAGCTATTGGATGCAATCAAAAATTGAGAAAGAAAGCGGTTATGACTCTTTATGGAGTAGCGTACATGGAGCAAATATCGAAGAGCGAGGAACGATTTATAATTATTCACCGCTAACGGCAACTGCAAAAACAGAACTTGTTAAGACTGTTGCTGGTATACCAATTCCGTGGGGGCAGCGTGAAAAACAATATACTGTCTTTGGCACATCTAAGTTTATTTCCGCCATCGGCCCAAGTAGTGTGAGCAAGCTGGGAGAAGATAGAAGTTTTTATTACTTTTTAGGGCAGAGAGTCATTGAATTTTACCACCCGAAAGTAGAATACAAAAAAATCTTTGATGATCGATATGTTTTTGACAATATGACTGAACAACAAATGGTTGAATTAGCGTTATCTTTTGACAAAGGATATTCAATCGCGGAAGTAAATAAATTTTTTCAAGAGCATTTAGCTTGGTATTGGCTCGATACATTAAGCAATGATGATATTAAAGATTTTAGTCACTGGAATATGGAAGAAGGGCTTTTTTACCACGATTTTACGGTATTAGGAACAGACGCGTTTGGCTTTCCTTTTTTAGAAGGGATATCTGCAGAAATGTTTTTGAACACACTTAACGAATTACAAAAAGACGGTAAATATCAATCATCAGTGAACGGACTCATCAACACTCTTACTGAAAATGGAAGCTTGGAATTAAATGAAGAAGTTCTTCAAATAGTTGGAGTTGTAGTAACCGGTCCAGCAAACGAATTACAAAAATATAATAACGTCCCAATTGTTACGGGAGCCACATTGGGTGCTGTAACCAATAAATATCAGTAAAACCGTCTTTAACATTAAAAGTTTTTGTCAGGGGGAATTGGGTTATGTTTTCGACTAAATCTTCATTAGTTTGGGCAACTATTATTACGAGCCTTTTCGTTGTATATGGATCGGCATTTTTAGGTCGTATTATTTTCGGTCATTATTATATGGAAGGTGGGTTTTCTAATTTAAACTACCTCATTTTAGCGTTGTTATGTTTACTACCTTTTCTTCTTTCTATATTTATTAATGATCCAATTTCAATTAAGAAAAAATCAATCAGCAGTGCTATACTTTTTACTACTGTTTTTGTACCTGTGCACTTTACTCTTATTTATGAAAATAGGACAGCTACAGGTGAACAATTAATCGTCTTGTTTGCTATATTTACACTATTTAGTTTCATAGTAGTTGGTATTGCCGAAATCGTACATCGTAAGCGGATGAAAGGGGACTATTAATTTCAGATAGACGTTTTACTCAAGTTAACTAGAGCGTTAGTTTATTAGACATTTCGGGATTTCCGACGTCAAAAACTCCATAAAGAATAAAAAATGGCGTATAAAACTGTTGTAGTTTCCACGCCATTTTTAATTTCATTTCAGAATATGCACCCCAAAACGGAACGGTTTACCATATAACCAAGGAGATGTTTTTATTTTTCAGGCTAGATGATTTTAATGAGACACACTGATCTTTTTTTTATCTTCATATTGGGTTTTGTTATTGTTACTCATGTTTTGTTTCACAAGTGCTTTCTTTTTCCAATTACCACTTAGATAATAAACTCCTGTAATAACAAAAGCTAAGACAAAGCTAAGGGCCATTCCGTACCATATCCCATCTGTCCCAAAATAATTGGCTAATATATAAACCGCTGGAACTCGAACTGCCCATAATGAAGCTGCTGTAAGAATAAGACCCCAAAGCATATCCCCTGCTCCCCTTAGCACTCCAGTTATGATAAACATAAAGCTAAAAGGAATAAAGGTGATAAGGAAATATAAAGGTGTCTTAGAATTCCCTAATCCTCTTAAAATAGCACTTAAATAGTTATACCCTCCGATAAATAATAATCCAGAAAAAAAGATCATTAAATATGTTTGAGCCATATCAAAAATTTCAACAGGTGTTTGTAGAATTCTTAATATATATTGTGCTAGTTTGATTGAAAAGTTAAGTGCCCGGCGCTAAACTCTTCTACTTTAAATTAAATCCCAAATAATTGATTTAAAACAACGTAGTAGTGTATAATTTAAGCATAAACAAACAGACAATAAAAAAAGACCGAACGGTCCAACGTTCGGTCAGCAATTACATCCGCTAGAAGAGCGGGTGACCAAAAATTGATACCTAATGAAAAAAGTAACTATCCTATTCTAAATTGTACCCTTTGTAAAGGACATTTAAAAAAAATAACTAAGCTACTTGAAGAAGATGATTTCTGTATTGAACAGGAGTCATCTTTTTAAGATTCCACTGGTATCTATAATTATTATAGTAGGTCATATACTCTCTAATTTCCTTTTTTAATTCGTTCAGTGTTTCACATGGTTTGATGTATGCTTCATCTTTAAAATGTCCAAAGAACGACTCTTGTGGTGCGTTATCCCAACAGTTTCCCCGCCTTGACATAGATTGGCCTAATTTATATTTCTTGACCATCTCTTGAAAGATTGGGCTTGTATAGTGAGAGCCTTGATCAGAATGAATAAATGCATCCTTAGTTAACTTTACTCTACTATTACTTTTCAGCTTACGTAGTGTGTCTGTTGCTAAGTCTAATGTAAGACGATTGGAAACATTATAAGCTAATATTTCACCTGTAGATCCATCTTTAATTGTTGATAAATATGCTTTCTTTCCATTGCCGTAAAATAGATAGGTAATGTCTGTAAGTAGTACTTTACCAGGGATATTTTGCTTAAAGTTTCTCTTTAATAGATTGGGTACTACCTTGTGTTCATGGGTAGCTTTCATCATTTGTCTATACGGATTAGCCTTTCTAATAGGACAAACTATATTGTATTTTTTCATGCTTCTTCGAATACGCTTTAAGTTATAAACAATCTTAAACTGACCTTCTAAAGTCATCTTGATTTGACGTGCGCCTTTTTTGCGTCTTTTAAAATGATACGCCTTTAATATTACCTCTTTCATCTCTTCGTCCCGGAAATCGCGCTGTGCTCTTCGTTCCTGGGACTGTGTAGAATAATAGTTATAGTATCCTGAACGCGAAACGCCAGCTTCAACACATAAGTGTTTAACCATGTTCTTGAGTTTGTATTTATTTATAACCTCTTTGATAATTTGGTACTTTTGTTCGGCTGCTAGTTTTATTTCTTTTTCCTCAGCCTCCTTTCCTCTAAATAGACTCTCGGCATTTGCCGAGCCTTGTGGCTCAAGGTTTTCTTGAGCCAATTTATTTGTATCCCTCCTATTTCTAGGTGGGATTTTTACTTTAGATTTCTTTTTCAATTGGGAATTAATTGTTGAAAAATATCATAAAAAAACTAAAAAAACACTTGACTTTTTAGTGCAACCCCAATAATCGCCGAGGAGGAATTGACTTCCTAACAATACGGTGAAATGGGGGATTTAAATGAAACCTACGCTAATACCACATATCTCATATCAAAACTTCGTTTTAGACCAACTAAATACTCATTACTCAGGCGGTATACTGACTCTCGTACGAAAAGATTGGACTATTATCTCAAAGTTATGGATCACGGATCTTTCTTTTACTACTACTTGGCTTCATGATTTATATTCAGTTAAAGGTCCTGAGCCACGTGATCCTGCTTCCATGCTTCGCTCTTATCTTTTGTGTTTATTGACAAGTCCGACCCTGAGTATTACAGAATGGGTGAACCAACTCCATCGTGTTCCTCTTTACACGATCCTTAGCGGCTTTGAACCTGGGGATGTTCCAGGTGTCGGTACTTTTTATGACTTCTTCAGACGGCTATCAGGTTTTGAGAAGGCTAATGTAAAACCTTTTATTAAGCTCAAACGAAAAAAGAAGAAGAAGAAAAAACCGAAAAAGGGTGAAAAAGCAACTCCTAGAAACCCTGGTATTATTAGAAAATTAGTAGATCGTCATTTACGCCATGGTTCAAAACAAAAACAATTGCCGGGAGATCAATTATACGCGTTTTTTCAATCTCAATTTCTTGAGGTTTCAGCGAGATTGGGTTTGCTTGGAGATCCCCATTCCCTTGGTGTTGTTGGAGATGGGACACCTGTGGAAACAGCGAGTTACCCAAGAAGCAAACCTATTTGTGATTGTAGTGCCCAAGGACTAACGAATTGTACTCATCCTCGTCGATATTCTCAACCTGACATCGACTCAGGTTGGGATAGTTCAAGGGAGAGGTACTTCAACGGATATCATCTCTACATGATATCCACTAGCGATAGCCGATTCGACTTACCGCTATATCCACGGCTACATCCTGCTTCCCGGCATGATTCAGTCAGCCTAGTGGTTAGCTCAATTGAATTTTCGCAACGGTACACCTTGGGCACAATTGATAAAATCCTTCTCGATGCCGCACATGATGCAGAACCGATTTACGAATTACTGGACCATCATAATGTGGAACCGTTTATTGATCTTAATGTTCGAACAAAGAAAAACTTCAGTACGGAAAGTGATATTCAAATTTCTCCCATAGGCGTGCCTATTTGTCCAATCGGTAAGGAAATGAAACCCAACGGTTTTGACATATCTCAAAACCGCCAAAAGTGGCGTTGTCCACTAGCTTGCGGATCGAAAAATACATGTTCCACTCCGTGTTCTAAAGCGAAGTATGGCCGCACATTTCATACGTTTAAGCGAGATAATCTTCGTCTGTTCACTAAAACACCAAGATCTTCTGAAAAGTGGAAACTCATTTATAAACGAAGAACTTCAGTTGAACGTTCGAACAAAAGAGAAAAAGTCGATTATCACTTAGAAGCTGGGCGCCATCGCTCTACAAAAATGTGGTATGTCCGCCTATACTCAATCATGATGTGTCAACACATAGATGCTTGGTACAGTAGTCAGAAAGAGACTTTGAACATTCAGGAAATCATCTTTACTAAAAGCGCCTAGACAATTTTTAAAAAATAGAATAACTGTAGGCTTATTTGGTGCATACTTTTTTGAAAACACTATGAAAACACTATGAAAACACATCATTTTACTGTCCTGTTAATGAATTTTCCAGTGAATTTTTTACAAACTCTCGATAAACTCATCATTTATTCCGAGAGTCTATCTAAATCTAGCTTTTTTAATAATTCATTCTCTGCTTCTAATAGTTTCATTTTCGCTTTCATTCTTTCATATTTATATCCATTCCTTTCGCTTCGCTCAAGGCACAAAACGTAATGAAACAGGTTTGCCTCGAGCATTATTTTGGCAAATATAGAGCCATAGGGATACCAATTAACTACAAATCACGCGGAGGTGAGTGGGCTGCTTCAGTAGTGGAGTGACCGCATATTTATATGTGTAGATTGCCTTTCCAAGCACAAATAAGTGTGACTTAGAGCACGCAGACTTATCTTTGTATAAACATTACTCGTTTATTGCTGGGCAATCAGTCAATGTTGTCTATCCCTACAATTCTTGTAAAGGAGTTTTCCCTATGGCTTTAAAAATTGTTTACCCTATTTGTTGTGGTATTGATGTCCACAAAACGTTTGTAGTAGCTTGTATTGCTTCTACCGCCAAAGGCGTGACATCTTACAAACGCCATCGCTTTTCAACCTATACCAAAGGGTTAATGGAGCTGTCACAATGGCTTTGTGAAAATGAATGCAAAGATGTTTGTATGGAATCGACCGGGAAATACTGGATTCCTGTGTTTAATATACTAGAAGATTCCTGTAACATCACATTAGCACATCCAAAATACGTCAAGGCAATCCGTGGTAAAAAGACGGATAAAAAAGATGCAAAATGGATCGCTGATTTATTTAAGCATGACCTTGTAGCTGGAAGCTTTATGCCACCACTGGAGATTAGGCAACTTCGTGACCTTATGCGTTATCGCTTCAAGCTCACTAATTTTATGTCTAGTGAGAAAAATCGTCTTCAAAACAGTTTAACCGTGTCTAACATTCAACTAAGCAATATTGTTTCGGATACCTTCGGCAAAAGCTCCATGAACATTATTGAAAAGTTATTACACAATCCATTAGACACTTCGTTTGATTTAGAACCTTTAGTTCATGGCTCCATGAAACATAAACTTCCTGAATTGGAGCTCGCTATTGATGGATACATAACTCCTGAACAGGCTGAAAAATTAAAGGTCATTAAACAACATTATGAAGACCTTGGGTCGCGTAAAGCTGACCTAGAAAAAATTATTCTTTCTCTTGCCGCGTCCTACACAGAAGAAATCAATTTAATCTTAACTGTTCCGTCTTTTAAAAACATCTTTTCTGCCATTGCCGTGGTATCTGAAATAGGTGTCAATATGGACGTGTTTCTGACAGCTAAGCATCTGTGCTCCTGGGCAGGACTTACACCCACAAATAATGAGAGTGCCGGTAAGAAAAAGTCAGTAAGAATTTCGAGAGCTGGATGTTACATAAAACCACTTTTAGTGCAATGTGCTACCTCTGTAGTTAAAAGTGAAAAGCACCCAGAAATTCGAAACCGTTACTTAAAACTTAAAAGACGCCGTGGTCACAAACGAGCAATTATTGCGATTGCACGAATGCTTTTAACAGCTATCTACAATATTCTCAAAAAGAAAGAAGCATATAACGCTGAATTATATATAAAATCCGATGTTTTTCCAGTAACCCGTGAAATCACGGTAGAACAAGCGATTTTACTAGCTAAAAATCATGGTTACCATGTGCTAGCTGCACCTTGATCAACCCCAAATGAATATTTTTTAAAAATCACTATTTGGTGGTTTATTTGTCATGCTCTTTTTTTGGAATGGTGGTTACACAAGTTATTTCAGACTTTTTTCCTCTAACGTAAGCTCTTTAGTCCTACTACGCCCTGAGTTTCCTTTACGAGTATCCCTAATTCCATCTATTCCTGAGTTCTTATACTTAGTTCTCCATCGGTGAGAAGCAGCCTTAATACGCTTGAGACCAACAATACTGATATCAAACCCACACTCTTGAAATATTCGACTTGGAATTTTTCCTTTCTCATGCTCCGTAATAAAAACTAACCGAAACTCATCCGTAAATGTGATACCATTCATACTCACTGATTTTACATATTTATTATTAGACAAAATCTTTATTTCTTTATCTGTGAATAAATCTTTTGACATAGTTTAAATCCTCATCCCGTTTTTTTTAATTATACAGAAAAGTACCCTATAGAATAGTCACTTTTTTAATGTGTCTACTCTATAGGGTACATTTTATTCCTTGGTCAGGGCTGGACGGTTACTTTTTTCTGTCTTTGACGATGACTATAATCAATGATACAACTCCTATCAAAACTATATTTGATTGAAGTGCTACAATTATTGCCTCATATGTCGTCATTCCTGCCACCCCCCTCCTCTCGGGGAATGGTCAACCGCCCATCCGCTTTATGTAACTGCTAAATCTTATTATACCGAACATTAGTTCTTAAATCTATAGTTTTATAATCTAAAGTTAAAAGTAGGAATCCCAATAATAAACTAAGAAAAATCTTACCCTTTCATCACATTCTTTCTAGAAAAAATAGTTATTACTATCTAGTCGCTCTATTCTAGTTTAGGTTTCATTTAGAGCAAACTTCGGAAGCAGCGTGACGGTTCTTGTGCTTCTTTCGTTTACCGAAACGAAAGAAGCAAGAGATCCGTCCCCTCGCTTCGACGTACTACAATTCACGTATCTTCTTCAGAATACCGCTTAGACCTTTAGAACCAAAAAACAAATAAGCACCAATTCCAATTTGAACAAGTGATCCAACTAACCAAATAATGGTATGGATTTCAGAGTTATTCATTCCATACTTATCACTAAGCAAGATTACACTTGGTATGAGATTAAACAATTGCGGAAGGGTTTGAATTAATACAAGCAGACCAACAATTGAGAAAATCATAATCTGTAATTCATGCAAAAATTGCTTTTCATCTTCTTTTTTAGTAACGTCATCAAGCTGCTGCTTACGAAAGATAAATTCCGAAATCTTTTCAGCATTGACCCAAAAAAGAACACCTAAGGAAGTTAAAATCAAAAAGGGAATAATGCCTACAAAAAGCAAACCAATTTCATCACCTCTTCCAACTTCAAAGTTAGATTCCCTTAAATGTACTAACATCTGTGCCGAACTAATAAACATTGGAAGACTTCTCAATGCCAAAACCACTACATATACTGCTAAAATTTTTAATGATACGATTGCTAGAAAACGAATGTTCATATATCCTCCTCTTCACTACTCTCATTTCTTTCCCAAAATTTTAATTCGCCTGATTTGTCTGTTGAAAAACCAATCTGTTTAATTGAATCTTTGTTTTCAACCCTATAATGGTAGGTAACTTCAGGTTCATCGAAAAAAACCACTCCAATATAGTATGGATTTAAATGTTTGTACCCTGCTTCTCGATGAGGTACCGTTGAAATCAGCCATCCTTCATCTGGATAGCGCTCCTCTAAATAGACTTCTAATATCTCAACTTTTTTGATAATTTGTGAGTCAATCCAATAAGGTCTAAGAATATAAAACGCACTGTATGCTACCAAAATAACTAAAGTAAGCGTAAAACCAATTTTTCGCCAATTGCCTTTTAGAAAAAATGAAATCACTAGAAAAAGTAGAGTTATACTCCCTACAAAAAGTAGCTCAATTAATTCTGTTGGATGCATGATTCCCCCCTATTTAAGACCTTGCTGATTTAACAGAGATTATTCACAATAATAAATTAAGGATCTTCTTCTATTTTGTATAAATTTGAATTCGTTCTCATTTTAAAGCAAGAAGAAGCTTCTACCCTCCCTTCTTCCCACCTCCACGAAACGAAAATCGGTGAAAGGTATTAATATACACAAAAAGTTCTTCTCCGGTTACTTTCCTCGTATCGGCAATTAGAGGAAGATACATGGCATGGTAGGTTTCTGGTACCCAGATGTAGTGATGGACATACTCGGTGAGTAGAAAACCGCATGATTGCCAAAAGTTGATACGCCTTGTATTATCTAGTGTTTCCTCTGACTCGGCCTCAATAATTATTTTCTGATATCCCTTTGCAAGTGCTTTCTGTTGCAGATACCCAACAAAGTGTTTGCCAAGGCCATGTCCTCGCTCTTTTTCAGATACTGCCAAATAGTCAATGATCATCACACGGTCAGTTACGAGCTTCCCTGTGAGAGCCATAACAACCGTACCGGACTTGGTGTACCCCACATGAAGCTCGGCAATTCCTTGTGCAAACATATTTTTGATGATCTTAACCGGCTTAGCACCCTTTTCACCAAATGCCTCGATATAGAGGGGGCTCACCTCCTGCCAAAGTTCATCGTCCCAAATACAAACGGTTTTAATTTTCATAAAGATTACTCCAATCTAACTGTTGTTCCTATTTTACACCAAATCCATCCAATTTCCTTACTTCAAGAGAGTTAATTTTTCATAAGCTCAAAGAATTTAATCTTTAACGTCAATTGGTTGGAATCCAATAATAGTTCCGGTTCAAACCCTCAGCACCCATTTTTTCGTCTATTAAAAAGATAAGAACGCAACCAAACTATTTTTCTGGAAGTTCTCACAATCTAGGAATTCCTCTTCTTGCAGAAATGATCAATGTTGAAAGACAAGGCTACTTCTATGGTATGATTTGGGCTGTTTGGGGAATTGGTTCGGTACTAGCAACGATGATATTACCAAAGATGAAATCAATAATTGACAAAAAGCTGTATTGGATTTCCTTTGGATCAGCCATCCTAATGTCTACTGGATTTATTATTTTCCTCTCAACAACGATGGTCTGGATCATCTTTCCGTTCGCTTTTCTTACAGGGATTTTTGACGCATGCTTTACAACACTGCATGCAACAATATTACAGAAGTCAGAAAACTATATACGAGGTAGAATTTTCGGGGTCGGAATGCTACTAAAATCGTTAGTCTTTGCCCTAGGATTTGTTGTTGCTCCTATACTCCTCGAAAAAACGTCAATGGCCGCAATGGTATGGATGTTACACGGTACACTAATTCTTACAACCATCGTCATTATCGTTACCGCTAGTTTATACACGACAAAAAAGAAGCTAATTCCAACTGTAAATAATTAACATTAATACGGGCATCTTTTTGATGTCCGTATTGATATTTAGGCTAGCATTCAATACACAAACCATATAGGTCTTCGTGGGAGCTATAAAAAATATGTACGAAAAGATTGCTACTAATTTTACGAAAAAAGTAATCATCCTAAACTTTGTCGAGGCATAGGACGGTTACTTTTCTTTGTGAAACATAAGTTATGAAACAAGTTTTTTCGGGTGGTACTAGGAACTTCTGCTAGATTGACAATGTGCGTTGAGACTTTCTCACTTTTATCCCCTGCTTGATGTAATGTTTCTTCCAATGCTTCTTTATTTATATCAAAGGCTGCTCTCAAAGTAGCACTGATTTGTTTAATGGAAATGAAAGATTTTCGAGAAATATCGATAAAAGAAATTGTAGAAACGGCCGACCTTAATCGTGGCACGTTTTATAAACATTATTTTTATAAGGAAGACCTGTTAGATGAAATCATTGATGATGTAACGAGTGATTTAACCCTATCGAGCCATACAAAGATAACTTAGCTATATTTGACCCTTTGCATCTTACGTCAAATGCTATAAAAATCTTCGCACACGTAGAAAAACATTCAAAATTTTATGCATTAATTGTAAAATCTAAAGTACTTAATAGTTTTCAAAGTGAAATATGTACTACGCTAAAAACATTAGCCCTAGAAGATTTGATTGCTAAACGCACTGACCTTACAGTAGACCCCCATCTATTAGCTAGTTTCTATTCCTATGCAATTTATGGAATAATTTTGGAATGGATCAACGGAGGGTTTAAACATAGTTCAATATTTATGGCAGAACAATTATTAGAAATCATAAAAATGAAGCGGGGTAATTTATGATTTTTTCTAATAACAATAAAGCGGTGTCTTCCAAATCATCAAATCATCTCAAAATGGACTCTATAAAGTATTTAGGTTCCTTAGCTGCTTTTGTTAATTGTTAAGATCTCCCTATAGTTAAAGAATGATTTGCTTCGTCCTTTTAGTTTTTATACTAGAGCTGCTGCATTTGACTGATTACATGGCTTCCCAAACTCTTATAAAGATCACCATAAAAATTCAGTTCTTAAATTATTTCACAAAACTACCTATTATGTGAGCACGTTTAGTCTAAAAGAAAGACGATCACATGAATTGTGATCGCCCCAAAATAAGTTTTCGTTATAAGTATCGCTGTTATAAAACTATCATCCAAATTCTTTACGTTAAACGTGAGCCAAGTTTCTAACTTCTAGCCGTCCGTCTACCATACGATAAACATTGTCACAATATTGAAGCATACGTTCATCATGAGTAACCATGATAGCAGCTTTGTTTCTTGATTTTACTTCCTTGCCGATCAGTTGAACAACTTCGTGGGCTCTACTTGTATCAAGGCTAGCTGTCGGTTCATCAGCCAAAATAATACTAGGATTATTCATAAATGCACGTGCAATCGCTGTTCGCTGACGTTCTCCACCAGAAATTTGATCTGGAAAATTTTTTAATATGTCTTTCAGACCGAGGTTTTCTAATAGCTCCATTGCATACGTTTTATCATTTTTAGAGACAGAGCCACTCATTCTTTTTACGAGTAAAAGTTGATCTAGTACATTTAAATAAGGAATTAAATTAGATGTTTGTAAAATAAAGCCGATTTCCTGTAATCGCAAGTTAGACAGCGCTTTAGCTGATAATCCTGATAGTTCTTTCCCATTTATTTCAACAATGCCAGATGTTGCTTGAAGTAAGGCCCCTGCAATCGATAAAAATGTACTTTTCCCAGATCCTGATGGGCCAATAACAGCTACAAATTCACCCGGGTTAACAGTAAGAGAAACCTCATCGAGTGCCTTCACCTGATTGTTTCCTTCTTGGTAAATTTTCGAAACGTTGCTTAAATTTAAGCCAGTAGTCATTATTCAACCCTCCCAATTGCTTTTAACGGATCAATTTTAGTAATTTTACGAACGGATAGCAATGAACTAAGAACCGATAACACCAACAACACAATTCCATAAGTAATAACTAAGGTAGGGTCTAAATCAAACGGCATCCCATCCGGAAGGACAAGTGCTGTACCAATGGTAAGAAGGATACCAATAAGTATACTTCCAAGAGATAATAAAAAGACTTGTGAGACGATTGCTTTTCCAAGAAAGCTATTACTTGCTCCCATCGCTTTCATGATCCCGAATTGATTTGTCTTTTGCAGAGTTAGGACATAGAAAAATACCGCTAGGACAAATGCTGAAATGGCTAATAGGAATGCTAACATTAACATAATCGTTCCATTCTGCTCGGAATAACCAGGAATACCTTTAATCGCCTCTGCTTTCGTTACCGTTTGTGTCTCACTAAACGCAAGTTTGAGTTGTTCAGGATCAATTGCCTCTCCTTGTAACATAATCGCATTAACAGGTGCTTCTATTCCACGGTCAGAGCCTGGTGCGGCAAACTGTATCGTTCGCCATTTGTCAATTGTCACAAAAATGGCTGGTATATGATTGTATGTTTGGTTTTCAACAAATCCAACGATTTCCATTTCTTCAGTAGAACCTTCTATTCTTAATAGATCACCAATCATAAAACCATCCTCTTTTAATGTTTGATTGGCAATAACATGCATTGGCTCGTTGCTATCGAGAGCTTTCCCTTCTATTATATTCGGCTCTAAAAAACTGCCAGGCAAAATTCCTAGTAAAGCAACATCAACTTTTTCTGCTTCTACTGATTCAATCTTAGAAACGTTCCGCAGAGCACTTCCCATTGGTGCCGCTGCTCTAACATTTGGTTGCTCCTCTAACTGTGCGACCAAATCTTCGGAAAGGACCGAACGATTCATAGAAGCCCTTGAACCTTCTTCATAAACCACATATTCAGCTTGCATAGTTTGAAATGCTCCAGCCGTAAGCGTGGCCAAGCCATTTCCTAAGCCAGATAATATAAATACTAGCCAAGAGATTAAAACAATAATCGTCGCAATCATAGAAAATCGTAATTTACCATGTGCGAGTTCTTTTAGTGCAAGAAACACTGTCATTCACTCCTTTTTTACTTTAAGGTACCTACTGGTAGAATTTTTAACTTTTTTATCGTTTCGTAGTACCTAAAACTAAAAATATCATATTTTTATGAACATAAGATGAACAAGAATAAAGAAAGACGATCACTTGAATAGTGATCGTCAATAGATTAGTTGTCGTTACATGTATTTCCGAGTATTTATAATATCCGCTTTTCCCCTTCAATCGCTTGAATAGGATCGATATTTTGCGTGAATTCAAGGGTACCCATATACTCATTTTGCTCATTTCGGACCGCAAAATAGCGAATGTAGACGTATTTGTCTTTAAACTTGATCCAAAAATCCTCCGTTTCTTTTTTTCCAGACTTGAAATCTTCCAGTATAGCTTCTACTATGTGTGCACTTTTTGGAGGATGGCAATTTTGAACCGTACGTCCTATTATTGCTTTCGTTCGGGCAAAAATTCTTTCCTTTCCGTGTGAAAAATACCGGACAATATCATTTTCGTCGATGAACGTAATATCAATCGGTAAATGGTTTAGCATAAGCTCCAGCTGATTTAGTGATAGTACACCAGTTTCTAACTTGATATATCCGTTACTAATTGCTTTTGCATCTATATCCATTCTTTCAGGCTTCCATACGGCCGCTGGTTCTGTAAGGCAGTACCCAATTTCATCGCTTTCTTGAGCGATTTTTATCCACTCATCTTCGGTTAAATTACTCAACGACATTGGAAAGAGAATATGCTCTTCTCTATAGATCATTGCTGTTTGTTGTTCAACAATATACTGCAAAGTACTAAGAATTTTCTCTTTATCCCCATTATAATTAGTCAAGAGCTTTTTAACTTCCTTTATGGCATCACGGATATAATCATCTAGTCTCCACATATTTACAGATGGAGCATTAATTCCGTATTTCTCAAGGTAAGGGAACAATAATTGCTCTTTACGTGTAAAATGCTTGTCAATATCATACAAGAGGTTGCAGTTATCTACTAGCTTATAAATATTGGCTGGCGAGTCCTCTTTTTCAAACTCCTCTATAGACGGTATCAATTTCGATTGCAGTAAGTTCTCTATTTCTCTATTTTCTCTACAAAAAGTGTGAATGGGATGCCCAGGTATATCTTGAGGATGGTCAATTTTTATTATGTTTCCTTCCATAATAGTTAAATGTGCAGAAGATATTCTTTGAAATTCACTTTCGGACATATCCTTCTCTTCTATTATTTCTCGTTGGTACTGAGAAAGTTTGGTAATTTCATCAACAGTCACTTTCCCCAGCTTTTCATCAACAAAGGCTTTAACTTCATCTACATTTTTTCCATTATAGATATCCCAAAAAACTGTTTTTAGCAACTCTAGACGCTCCGACTTTTGATCTATTCCATGTTGCTCACGATTGTTTATAAATTCACTCATATGATCACTCCTTCTATTTGCTCCAAGTGAGAATTTTTCTCAATTTATAAAAAGTATATCACTTCTTCTCCTTGAGCCTAGTGACCATAATCACAACCAAACCTAGTATTTTTCGTTTATTTCTAAAAAAATGTTTCTTACAATTTATTTAAACGCATCGTTTTTTCGAATGAAAACACTCACAATACAAAGAAATAAACTACTTATCGCAGTCCATCTAAACTATAGCCAATTCTTCTTTCTGATGAAGACAATTTAGCTGTTTTTGTCTCTTTCCATGGTTGGTACAGAATTGATCGCCCATCCTGACAATAAATTTATGTTAAAATAAATGTATTAAAAATGAAGGAAGGTGATGAAATGTCGAAAACATCTATATCGGTTAAAAAATTTGGTATTACACAAAAAGAAATACTTCGTCTCACAATTTTGCAGTTGTTAAAACAAGCACCGACACATGCGGCAGAAATATATCGATCAGTCTCAGAAAGTTCAAGGAATGATTATTTAAGTCCTACTCGCTCTAGAACCTTTGTGTACAAAACGATTGAGGAACTTCAAAAAGAAAAGTTCATTAATTTTTACACTCAAGGTCGTAAAAAAGTTTTTAGTTTGAGCAACGAAGGTTTAGTGCTTTTGATAGATTGTACGAACAGGCATTACCCAACACTAGTTAAACTCGAAAAAGTAATTGAACAAATGAAATGCACGGTCTCTAATAAACCGTACCAACATCCTCAAGCACTCCTAACAGATTACGAAAAAAGTTACATTAGTAAAATCATTAATGTTAAGTCATTAATACAGTGGTATACGTTACATCGGCTTATTCAAGAAGGCCCGCTTTACGGTGGG
This sequence comes from Anaerobacillus isosaccharinicus, assembly GCF_001866075.3. Classification (GTDB taxonomy): domain Bacteria; phylum Bacillota; class Bacilli; order Bacillales; family Anaerobacillaceae; genus Anaerobacillus; species Anaerobacillus isosaccharinicus. The sequence continues at coordinate 4,229,402 of NZ_CP063356.1, forward strand.
GGGTTGTATCGGCAAATGAATATGTGGTTTGGTTGGATTAACAATCACGGGTACTTTTACCAAGTTCTTCGAGAGATGGATCAATGTGGAACTATCCAGGGGCAATGGGCAGATGAAAATACACGTTCACAAAGAATTTATCATGCTTCTGAAATTGGTAAAAAGGAGTATGAACTCATAGAACAACAATTATCAAATCATTTAAGTGAAGTTCATCAGTTTTTAAGGTCTATGATTAAGCAATTTCATCATACCCCTTAAAACCTGGAGAGCCAAAAGTAACTGAGGTTACTAATATATAAAGGCTAGACAAGTAGATAAGTTCTCTACGTGTCTAGCCTTTATCAGAAGTGCTATCTAGATTATTCTGTCGTACCTTTGTTACCAAATGTAACCTCTTCGATCTCAACTAAAACTTTTCCGACTGGCAATTCTAGTTCATACACCTCGCCACATTTTCCTAATAGCAATTGTAGGCCTATCGGTGACAAAAAAGAAACAATTTCCTCTTCTGGCCTTGCCAAATTAGGAAAAACAATGGTAACTGTCTCCGTTTCATCATCGTCTAAATACCGGAATTTCACCTTACTACCTATCAAGACAACTTTTTTCAATTGCTCCTCACTAAAATCTGCTAAGACTTTTTCAAGTGTGGCTGAATAATCCGCTAAGACCTTCATTACATTCTTTCTTTTCGAATTATATTCCGGCAAAAATTGCTTATTAAAAACATCCATTTGTTCATCGAAAAAGACGAGTTGGTTAATTAATTGCATTTTACTTCCTTGAATTGCAAGGTTATGGCTCATCGTATATCCTCCCCGTTTTAGCCTGATTAGAAATTTGGATGACACATAGTTGTTTCAAAATTATTCCTCCTCTAAAAATTCAAGTAGATACTTTATACATAATTTATTTGGTATGTATTTATATTAGTAATACCATATTACTTGCTGAAAGTACATACGCTATGACGTACCCTGCACTTGGTAGCTTTATAAGAAAAGTAGTAAAGCAGCGTTTTCCCTCCAACCCTGAAGGAAAAACGCTGCGTATTTCGTCACACCCTCTAAACAGTGTTACTAAGGATCATTGAGTGTTCCATCTTTGAAGATTAATAACTTACTAATAATTTGTTGCTCCATTTTTAAAACCACCTTTCAATTTAAAGGAGAATAAATAATCGTTTTACTAGCTATCTCTAACAGCCTGTTTATTTTCTTCTTCGCGTTCACTTTTCTCTAATTTTGGTTTCGTGTACTCTTCAAAGATCACCTTTTTCTGCCACTCTAACCAATCTTGCTTTTTCACAATTAAGGCCCCTTTCAAGGAGATATGTTTTCCTTATATTTTTGTTAGACTGCCTAGAGTTTCTTTGGTCTACAATTTTTACAAACCTTTTTCACGACACCACTTATATCATAGTCGTATAGTAACTTTATACGTGTCCTCTCACATAATGGACATGTTCCTCTACCACGACTACTTAGCTCACGTAATACCTTACCCCGTGTGATAGTTGCCATTTCAAATACCTCCCTATTAATCTATTAATCTTTTAGTAATATTTCTTTGAGTAACCCATCAAGTAACTTTTCTGCATCTCGTTTCTTGACTCTTTCCGAAACCATAATTTCGCTAAGAACAATTCCATATAGTTTAGTGTAAAATTCTCGTTCTGTTTGATTTAGACGTTCGCTTATCTTTTTGTTGAGAATCGCTGTCATAACACTAATAGTTAATGCAATATTTCCAGTTAAAAGAATATTTTCATAATGTTTTATGTTTTTATTAATCGGACGTGTTGAAAAATCAAACGTTACGTCGTTAGAAATTTGTTTTTTCATTCCCTGTAAATCCAATGCTAATCTTACGTTTCTACTTGAAAGCATTTTTGAAGGCACGAAGACACTCAATTCCTCAAATAGCAATTTGATCACATGGTATATTTCTTTTCGATTTGTAAAACTCTGTTCTTCAATAGCAGAAACATATCCAGCACCATATGGCGGATAAACCACTTCGTCCCCAATTTTAAACAATATTGCTCCCCTCCTACACTTTTTGAACGATTATTTGAGAAATCAGCAACGAAATCACCCCCTCTAACTGTGTTTATATTCTAATTATGTACATATATCGATGATACCATATTACTTGTTAAAGGTACATTAACACAAAAAAATGCGTGGAAATCGTTCAATTTAGGTTAGAACTAAACCACTTAAAAAGATATCATTATGAATTGCTATTTTAAAATGGAAATTAGTCAGCTATCAACATATCGAAATTCTAAATTGCTCTTTAATATTTATTTTACTCAAATATGAATGAAAACCTTTTAATTCTGTTTTTACATCTCTAAGAACAATACCTTATAACTCTGTTTTTACATAAGGTTTCTAAACTGTTGACCAAAGCTTTTTCCCAATAAGAACTCATTTCCCATTACTTCCATATCCCTCAGGGTGTTTCTTAAACCATTCCCATGCACTTGAAATCATTGTTTCTAAATCCCCATATTTGGGTTTCCAACCTAACTCTTTCACAGCTTTCTTTGAAGATGCTATAAGGATAGCAGGATCTCCTGGCCTTCTCGGTGAAATTGAAACTGGTATTGGGTGTTTAGTTAACTTTCTAACACAATCGATGACCTCTTTTACGCTAAAACCTTTACCGTTTCCTAAATTGTAAATCGCACTTGTATTATCATTATTCAATTTTTCTAATGCAAGGATATGGGCTTGTGCTATATCCGTCACATGAATATAATCCCTTACGCAAGTTCCATCATCTGTATCATAATCAGCACCAAAAATTAATATCTCATCTCTTTTATCAAGAGCTACTTGCAATATTAATGGAATCAAATGTGTTTCAGGCGAATGATCTTCACCTAATTTCCCGTCAATATGAGCTCCTGCTACATTAAAATAACGTAAAATGACATGCTTTATACCGTAAGCATCATCTGCCCACCTTAACATTTTTTCAGTTGTCAGCTTTGTTTCACCGTATGGATTTGTTGGGTTTGTTGGATCTGTCTCTAATATGGGAATGTTTACTGGCTCACCATATGTCGCAGCAGTTGAAGAAAAGACAATTTTCTTAACATTAAACTTGACCATTATTTTTAATAAACACAATGTCCCATGTACATTATTTTGATAATACTTGAGTGGATCATTTACACTTTCACTTACTAAAGAATTAGCAGCAAAGTGAATAACAGCATTAATTTGATGGTTTTCAAATATCTTTTCAAGAAATTGTTCTTCTTGAATATCACCAATATATAACCTTGCCTTCTCTAAAACAGCTGCTCTAGAGCCAGTTACTAAGTTATCGACAACAATTACTTCTTCTTGGTGCTCCAATAATTCTAATACCGTGTGGCTTCCAATATATCCTGCTCCTCCACAAACCAATACAGCCATGATTTTTTCACCTCACTAAGTTTTTATAGTCTCTCGGAAATTAAATTTCCGCTTCAGCTCTAGTCTTTCGACTAGGGCTTTTTATTGTTTTACCCCTATTTAAAGGGGGCGAACACATTTTCCTCTTGACAAATTCAGAACGCCCCAATAATCGAGTTGAAGACATTAAAAAACTCGTATTGGGGGAATTTTTATGCTAAAAAACGTCCGTTCTCATGAATCCTATCTGTCTTTTGTTGTCGAGCAATTAGATGAACTCTATAAGGATAAAGCATTTTTAAAAACCTTTTACTCTGAACCAATAATTTGGTGTTCCTTGATTGACCTAACCGATGCCACCATGTTGCTTAGACACCGTTATTCCTCTAATCCAAGAGGAAGAAAACCGCGGCAGCCGTGTGATATGCTTCGGAGTTTAATGCTCATGCATTACCACCATATCTCAAGTATTGACAAGTGGGTTTATACATTAAAGACAACGCCAGTTCTTGCGGTCCTTAGTGGTTTTTCTCCATACAATGTTCCTGGAGTAGGTACCTTTTACGATTTTTTTAATCGGCTATGGCTTGGTTCAACTCCACATCTATCGAATAGAAATAACAGAAAGCTAAAGAAACCAAGAAAGAAAGGCAAAAAGAATCAGAAACAAGAGCCTAAAAACCCTAAGATTGTTGAAAAACTAGTTAAACGCGCCTTGAAAAATAAGGATATTAAATATACACCGAAAGCCCATGACCAACTTCAAATGATCTTTCAATCCTTGTTCGTCAATAAATCAGCAACACAAGGATTACTAGGTGACACCATGTCCTTAAGCATCCTCGGTGATGGATCTCCCGTTGTTACTGGTGGAAGACCTTATGGTAAGTTTCTATGCGATTGTCGTAAACAAGGAAATTGGAAATGCCAATGCAAGAGACAATTCTCAGACCCTGACGCTGATTACGGTTGGGATAGTTCTAGAGAAAAGTACTATTATGGGCGAAGCCTATTCATGGTAACTGCATCTGATAGTCCTTATGACTTACCTATTTATCCAAGGCTCTACAGAGCCAGTAAACATGACTCAGTTTTATTTGTAAGTACGTTTCATGAACTCAAACATTGGTATTCTGATTGGAAAATCAGTGAAGTCATCTTAGATTCTGCTCTAGATGCTTTTCCCATCTATGAAATGTTAGAACACTATGATGTTTCAGCCATCATTGACCTTAATCCAAGACGTTCTAAACAATTTCAGCATAAACAAATGGATATAAATCTTAAAGGTGTTCCAGTCTGCCCTATTGGTCGAGAGATGATCCACTGGGGATTAAATCAAAAAACCTATCGGCGCAAATGGCGTTGTCCAGCCGTATGCGGAAAATGGGAATGCCCAAATCCGTGTTCAGATTCAGATTATGGTCGAACATTTTATACAGCGACGAAGGATAATCCTCGTCTCTTTCCACGTATCAAACGTGATAGTAAGGAATGGCGAAAACGCTATTCTTTGCGAACTGGAGTTGAGCGTTGTATTAAACGGCAAAAAGTGGATTATCGTTTAGAAGATTCAAGAGGACGAAGTTCTAGACATTGGAATATTCGTACATATATCATCGGCATGTGTCAGCATGCCGATGCATGGATAAAGGAAGCAAAAAAGAATAATTTTGTGGCTACCAACCCGATTATTCAGTCCTTTTTGTCCTTATAAAGTCATCTTAAAATATAATTTTCAAAAAATCCACTTCATGTGGTTTATTTGTCATTCATTTTTTTGAAAATGACTTTGAAAATCCCACGCTTTCCTCTTAAAACAAGCTCATAAGCTCCAGGAGACCTAAATTTAATCATTTAATTTCCGAGTCTCTATTTTTTAGCTTTCTCTTTCCGATTTTATAAAAATAATCAGTATTCTTTGTCTGAGTGAAACCCGCCAATCCCTTATATCTCCCGACTATACGTTCTTAATAATTTCATTCAAATACGGCAAAAGCTCTTCTCTCAGCTCCGGGTTATTCATAGCAAATTCCACAGTCGTTTTTACGAATCCAAGCTTATCTCCAACATCATATCTCTTACCTTCAAAGGCATAAGCGTAGACCGTTTGTATTCTATTTAGCTTCTGAATGGCATCGGTTAACTGGATCTCTCCACCAGTTCCGGCTTCCAAAATTTCTATTTTATTAAAAATTTCTGGTGTGAAAATATATCTACCCATAATTGCTAAATTTGAAGGGGCTGTTCCTATTTCGGGCTTTTCTATCAAATTTTTTATCCTATATCTTGGTCCATCACTATGAATTGGATCTACTATCCCATATTGTTGTGTTTCTTTTTCTGGTACTTCTTGAACCCCTATTATACTCGCACCAGTCTGTTCAAACTGCTCTATCAACTGTTTTAAACATGGTTTTTCACTTTGAATAATGTCATCACCCAACAATATTGCAAAAGGCTCATTACCAATAAACTTTCGGGCACACCAAACAGCGTGCCCTAGACCGAGTGGTTGTTTTTGACGAATGTAGTGAATATCTGCTAAGGTAGATGACTTTCTGACCTCCCTTAATAATTCGACCTTTCCTTTTTCGATTAAATTTTGCTCAAGTTCAAAAGCGCTATCGAAATGATCTTCAATCGCTCGTTTACCTTTACCTGTAACTATTATAATGTCCTCTATCCCTGATGCAACTGCTTCCTCTACTATAAATTGAATGGTTGGCTTATCAACAATCGGTAGCATTTCCTTAGGCATTGCTTTGGTTGCAGGCAAAAATCTTGTCCCTAAACCAGCTGCTGGGATAATTGCTTTTCTAACTTTTTTCATATTAAAAGAACCTCTTTTTATATATGATTTATCAATAACCAGAAACACTTTATTAGTATGCCCTTATAGACATACATTTTAAAAAAGGGAGAACATTATTAAGATGTTCTCCTCTTTGCAGTAAATTTATTATTTTACATTTTCTAATTAAAACCAACTAATTTCTGTGATACTTTGTAGGCACCAACAGAAATACTACGTCCGAAACGACCTGGTAAATTTGTCAGGTATCCCATCCATCCGTATCGAATTTTATGGTACAACTCTTCGTCTTGATCCTTAATGTAATTCATTAATTCCTTCTTCTTTTCTAAATTCTCTTTTGTTCCGGAACGAATTAACAAAATTGAAGAAATGACTGTAACGATTTCTAACTGGTGGAACATATAGCGTTGAAGTTTTTGATTTTTAATCGATTGGAAATTAACCATGTCAATCATCAATTTATTGACCTTTAATTGCTGATCGATTCTTCTAATCATGACACTCTCATTGACTGACTGATCTTCCCGGCCAATGAAGTATCGATAAAAATCAACATTTACATAATAAATTTTCTCAACCTTCGAAAGCGGCTGATAAACATATAGATTATCTACATAAAATGTATGCTTGGGAAGTTCAAGTCCGCAATCTTTTAACAGCATTGTTCTATAGATAATTGAATGCATCATTAAATACTGGCCTTTACGAAAAACTTTCATACCGTCCCATGAAAAAGCAGTATTCTCCGGAAGTACATTGTCATATTTCATAACTTTTTTGTACTTTGCGCCCTCTTTTTCGTAAACGAAATTACTTATAAGAGTCTGTTCAAAAAGTATCTAATTTAGCAAACCATATTTCATAAATCACGCAGCTGCACTTCCATTATTGGAAATGAAAGTAAGTTATTTCAAGCAAAAAAAATAATGTGTATACTTACTAAAAATCACATTTAAAAAAGAGCGGACTCCCCCCTTGGACATAAACAAATTTTAAAAAAATGTTTGATGAGACTTATATTAGCTGGCTATCGGTAAGGATAGCTGCTCCACCTGCATTTCCTGTAATTTCTGTAAAGTTTCAACATGATCTTTAGGCAAGACTGTCTCTCGAACATGCTTGATCATCCGTTGAATGAGCCTGAATAGATCTCTCATGATGAAAAAAGATTGTACTCTCTCCGTTGTCTTCACTGGTACTTTTTTATGTCGCATAACGGAATCGAGTTGGTTTGATTCATGAGCGAAGGAAAGTTCCACTTGTTTACGGAATTTTACCATCTTTTTCTGTAGCTCCGACCCTTGTGGAACAGGACCATAGAAGAAAGGACTTTCTTCAAAAGAGAAACCAAATTGCTTTTCACAAGTTGCTTCTAGGGGGCAGGAGAAACATTTCTCTTCATCTGCCTGAAACCAAGAAGTATTTGTTTCCTTATCGAACCCATCCCAAAGTAGTGGATGACCAGCTTCACATTCGGGCTTCCCTTCTGTGGAACACGTCTCCGGGATAATCGTATTTTTCTTAAATTCCGTGACGACAGCTACATCGTGTTTGAGAAATGACTCTGCCTGATCTTCCTCACTGAAATAGCCTAAATCAGCTACGAGATAGTCTACTTTCAGATCACCGATTTGCTTAAGTTTTTCTACCAGCGGAAGAAGAACATCGACATCGTGAGTATCTGGAGGAAGAACAATAGACAAGAGAACAACAGGTCCCGAGGGGGAGGGGCAAACGATCGAATGTTTTCGATAGCCGATAAAAAATTTATTCTGATTGGCCTTATTCCTTTGAACACCGACTTTGGCATCAGGATCTGAATACGTTTTCTCGCATTCACAAATCTCTTTGTTTTCACAAGAACACCGTTTCTTTTTATAGCCGTTCACATGAGCATAGACGGGTCTAGAATCAATTCCTGCTAGAGTTGGTTCTAAAAAATCATCCAGTTTTAGAGCTTGACCAATCAGATTAAATAAGATTTTATAAAAGTGCTCAGGTGTCACGGTATTACGAAAATGAGTCAAGCTCGAATGAACAGGAACATCCTTTATGTTAGGAGTGCCGATGAAGTTACGCCATGCCTGATTCTTAGGATCCTTCAGCTGTCTACACAGCTCTCTAAAAGACGTGATCTCAGGACGTGTAAAGTACAAATAATGCATACGAAAATACGTTCTAGCATCAATAGGTGGTCGACCACCATCTTTATATAATGGTTTAATTTTTTCCAAGACAATGGAATCATCAACATGATCAATATAATCTATCAATTCCACATCAAAACCGAGTGTGTTATAGTAGTGGTAGGGAAGCAGTTCTAGCTGCATATCCATGAAAATGCACCTCGTAAATTGGTATTTTTGGTTGTTTGGTACTCCCATTTTACCATTTATCGCTGAGGTGTATTTTTGTTTTTCATGAAAAATTTACCCCTTTTTGAACACGCTCTATAAGCATATCAACCGATTTTTCTTCCGTAAGTTCACGTAGGGTATCCAAGATTTTTAAATAAGCTCTAATATCTACCCAGTCATCACTGTCGACTACTTTAAAATACAACCCAGTCGCATTACGGAGACCAGTGTTTACAGCTTCGCCATGGCCTCCATTTGGCTGATGTATGACTTTAACAATCGATGGGTATTTTCTGGCATAATCATCAGCAATTTCTGCTGTTCCATCAACAGACCCATCGTTTACGATAAGTAGCTCAACATCCTCCCTACCAGGTAGAAGGGATTCGATGCAATTTCTCATATATTCTTGAGAATTATAGCAAGGAATAACTACTGATAATAATTTCATATTTACTCACCCTTTCCTGATGTCTCGTTACCAGGTACTTGTTTAAAGATTATTTTAAAAATTGGGAAGAATACCCAGAATGAAATTGCACTATTGATAATCATCGTGAATATGTCAGCTGATGTTTCTCCTAAAGAACCCCAACCCAATGTATTCATAAAGAAGTTATACACAGGTCCTTGATACAAACCTAGAGCTGCTGCAGCAACGATCGTAATAATTACGTACGCAACAAAGTACCAAAATGCCGCCCTCCAGATACTACTGTTTGATTTAAACGTAATGCTTCTTTGAGCAAAAAAGTTGATAATCTGGGCGATCGCAATGGCAATTTGAACAGCAAGGAAGTAAGCAAGACCACCGCCACCACCTGCAGCAATTGCCCCTGCGGCGTAATCAAATATATAATAAGGACTTCCATCGGTGTTTGTCCCGACTTGCCAAATTTGAAAACTTGTACTTACTAAAGTAGTATTAGCAAATATACTCCGGAAAAACGGCATTAATAATAATTGAAGAACAGTTACCCCATTACTAAGCAAAAAGAAAACTAGAAATTGAGCACTATTTGGATACTTATTCTTTAGTTTAGCCCAGAAGCTAGTTACTCCTGAAAAAAGACTAGTTTCTACACCTTCCTTACTCATGATACCTCTCCTTTACCGCTAGTTGTAGTGTTAAGATCTGACTTACCTTTTCGCGGCTTTCACCATCTTCTTTCTTTCTCTTAAAACATGACGTAAGCCTTTATAGAATTGTCCATTAACGATCATCAAAACGCCATCTAACATTGGCATATTCATCATTCCACCTGTCATTCTCGCCATCCCTCTAAACGGCATGTGATAGACAGACATCATAATCAAGTTCGCGGTACTTCGTTTACCGATTTTCCATAAAAACGAGTGGGAAAATGTAATTGCTTTGAAAGCAAAACGAGCAAATAAACCTTTCGCATACTGACACTGTGCAATCGTATCATTATACCCCAGTGGTTTTGATTGATCCCATTTAGCAGCTGGAACCTTCCAGCCTAGAAGGGCTTCGAATTCTTCTAAACTAACATTGTTTGTCTTTCCTGAAAAATAAGATGGTAGCATTTCTCGTCCGTATGGAAGTTCTGCTTCCGTACCTTCGACAAACAATTTTTCAGTTAAGCGAATATCTACACTAGAGGCACCGACCAAAATATCATATTCAGCCTCTTCAATTTCCCATTGATTTGTTTTGACGTTAAAGTAACGGAATGTCTTATCATCAAACGGAATTGTCACTTCTTTTGATTCTCCAGGATGTAGGAACACTTTCGTAAATCCTTTTAATTCCTTCTTCGGTCTAAAGATAACGTCTGAAGTACAACCTACATAAAGCTGAGCCGCTTCTCGAGCAGCTACTTCTCCTGAATTTGTAATCGTAAAAGTAGCACCAGCTCTCGTTACTTTCAAATCTGAGTATTCAAAAGTAGTATAACTAAGTCCAAATCCGAACGGAAAAAGGACATTTACATTTGCTGTATCGTAATATCTGTAACCAATAAAAGGACCTTCTCGATACTCTACACTTACTTCCTTACCCGGAAATTGGTAATACGCCGGCGTATCTTCGTAACGGATCGGATAGGTTTCAGCTAATTTACCAGATGGACTCACATCCCCGTTTAAAATACGAAGAGTCGCTTTTGCTCCAGCTTGGCCACTTAAATAGGTATGGACTAGTCCCTTGACCTTTGTAACCCACGCCATTTCTATTGCTGCACCACATGAAAGGACTGCTACAATATTTGGATTTACTTCATACAAAGCGTTTATTAATTCAATTTGGTTTTCTGGGAGTACCATCCCTGGACGGTCCAAGCCCTCCGCTTCCGTAACCTCATCTAATCCAATATATAAAAGGACAATATCTGCATCTTTCGCAAGGTCACATGCCTTTGCAATTTTCTTCTTACTTTTCTTCCCGTATCGATCGAAACCCTCTTCAAATCCAATGCTATCAATACCAAATTCGTTAAGTGATTGTAATGTATTGTCCAATGTAGTTGGGTTAACAATTGAAGAGCCAGCTCCCTGGTAACGGGCCTCTTTGGCAAAGTCCCCAATGACAGCTACTTTCTTCCCTTTATTTAGTGGCAGAATATTATCTTCATTCTTCAAAAGAACAATCGATTCTTCTGCAACAATTTGAGCCATTTGATGATGTTTTTGTACATCAATATTTTTTGCAGGCTTTTTAAAGACTTCCTCTGTTGTAAAAACAAGCTCTAGAAGTCGATCAACACATTCATCTAATACTTCTTCCTTAAGTTTTCCACTTCGAATAGCTTCAATTATTTCTTTATTCGTTTCACCAGCTGTTGTTGGCATTTCTAATTCATTACCTGCAATTAGTCCTGCCACACGGTCGTTGCTACCGCCCCAGTCGGTTACTACAACACCCTCGTAGTTCCATTCGTCTCGTAAAATCTCCCTCATTAAATGAGTGTTTTCATTCGTATATTCACCATTTAACATATTGTAGGCAGACATAACCGTTTTAGATTGCCCTTCTTTAATAGCAATTTCAAAAGCAGTTAAATAGATTTCTCTCAGCGTTCTTTCATCAACGATCGTATCGATCGACATACGTCTCTCTTCTTGATTATTAACCGCAAAATGTTTCACACAAGCTGATATTCCGTGAGATTGAATTCCTTTGATCATACCTGCAGCAAGTTTGCCAGCAAGATATGGATCTTCACTGAAATACTCAAAGTTACGCCCCGCTAAAGGACTTCTCTTCATATTAATTCCAGGTCCAAGTAGAACATTCACCTTCTGTGCAACAGCTTCTTCACCAAGATACTCTCCCATAATTTGGCTTAACTCTTCATTCCAGCTATTCGCCACAGTTGCCGCCGTTGGGAAACAGGTGGCTTCAATACTAGGATTAAGTCCTAAGTGATCTGCAGCAGCAGCCTGTTTTCGAATACCATGCGGACCATCAGCTAGAAAGATACTATTAATGCCAAGGCGTTCAATATTCATTGTTTGCCAGAAATCTTTCCCTGACATTAATGATGCTTTTTCCTCTACCGTCATGTTGTTAATCATATCTTTGTATTTCATTGCACATACCTCTTTTAAAAATAGGCGGTACTCACAGGAATACCGCCAAAATTTTTTAAATCGTTGTTTTATAAGTAAATTATCTGTATCCGTTCACCTATTGCTGTGCTTTCCAGGTTCTAGATACTGCGTATAAAACATTTTTTGATGCTCTTTGAAGATTAGTAATCGTTGCAATTTGAGTTTCTGGGTTTTCAGCTGCCTCTAACAGTTTTTTGTTAAAGTTATCGCCGCCTAACCATACTGCCATAACATCAAGAGAGACATCTCCTCCTGAGTAGATCATTTGCATAATATCCATATGCGTGTACATATGAGCATCAGTCATAACTAACCCTTCAAAACCCCACTCGTTTCGTAGTACTTCTGTCAGGAGACCTTCATGTCCACCAGCCCAATTTAGTCCAATAAGGTTGAAGGAAGACATAACACCTAGACTTCCACCTTCTTTAACAGCAAGTTCAAAAGGTTTCAAATAAATTTCGCGAATTGCTTGCTCGTTAGACCATGTAAATAAAGTTGAGCGAACACCCTTCTCACGTTCATTTAAAGCAAAGTGTTTGATATAAGTGATGACGCCTTTTTCAGTAGCCCCTCTTACAACTTGCGCTGCAATCTTTCCAGAAAGAACGCCATCCTCACTATAATACTCAAAGTTTCTTCCGTTAAATGGTGTTCTGTGGATATTCATAGCAGGAGCAAACCAGCCACTATATCCAAATGCTTGTGCTTCCGTTCCTACACTTGTTCCCATTAGAAAACCAGCGTCAGCATTCCATGTAGAAGCTGTTACACTAGGTGATGGATACGTAACACCTACTCCTTCTACTCCCATTATTGGACCTGAATAAATATTAGAAGCGATAGCCATTGTACCATCAGGCTGTAACGTTTTTGGAACGCCAAGTCGATCAATTTGAGCTAACTGGTAAGCACCAGTACCAGCAATGTCAGCCATTTCTTTTAGTGTTAATTGGGAGATAAACTCTTCCCAAAGTGGATCATTGTAATCAACATCTACCATATCTGAAAGCATAATTGTCGTTGCTAACCCCTGACCATAAACCGGCATATCCGCAGAAGTAAACCCTAATTCTTTATCGGTTGGTACTTCGTAAGACATTGCATCAAGTATTTCTTGTGAAGCAACAAAATCTGATTGCTGTGGTCCAGTAAACGCACGACTTGTTGGTTCCCATTCTCTCGTTAAGTAGTCATCAATATGAAGAGCATCCTCAAATTGACTTGTTGCTACTTGAAGGTCTGTAGAACGCGCACCAGCATGTTCAGCATTAAAGATAATTTCTTCTTTTAGTGTAAAGATTTCTGAGTCAACTTTTACGTGAGAGTTTTCCTTGAGCATTAACTCATAATCTCCCGCTTCAAGAACATACGCCTTATGATTTAAATAGTCATACGATGCCATATCTTCCATTTTAAAGGTAAGAGAATAGTTTTCAGTCTCTCCAGGTTCGATAACATTTGTCTTTGTGAAAGTTACAAGGTTAACCGTTGATTTTTCAATTGCTCCTGTATAAGGAGGATTGTAATAGATTTGAACAACATCCTTACCCGGAACATCACCTGTATTTCGAACCGCTACACGTAAAGTGATATCATCACCTTGGACATCCATGGATAGGATTTGCTTTTCAAAAGTCGTGTAGCTGAGGCCATGACCGAACGGGAATACAACTTCCTCATTATAGTTAAAGCTTTCATCTGTTGCGTGACGTGTTTCATAATATTTATAGCCTACAAAAATACCTTCGTGGTACTGTGTAAAATACCCACTATACTCAGATTGTCCAGGACCAGGATTGGTAACTTTAGGGGCATTTGTAAATTGATTAAAGCCTTCTGCCCAGTTACCAGCAGCATCTAGCTCCATATAGTTGTTAGCTGCAGGCATACTCATTACATTAGAAACCCATGTATTTACTAAACGTCCTGATGGATTAACTGTACCATTTAATATTTTAGCTAAAGATTTTGTTCCAGTTTCTCCAGGAAAGCCGATCCATACAACACTCTTAATTGCAGGATAGTCATTAAGAAAATTTAATTCCATTACGTTAGCTGAGTTAATAATTAAGACGACATTCTCAAAATTTGAACTAACTACTTCGACCATATCTGCTTCTTCTTCTGTTAGTCGAAGCTCGTTTGGACCCAATTCAACCATCTCTCCACCACCACGACCGATAACGATCATAGCAGTATCAGAAAAGTCTTGAGCATGTTCAATGATCGTTCTTCCATCACCATATAAAGAGTTATCCTCATAAGCTCCCTTAGGTACTTCTGGAAGAATAAGATTGGTTTCGCCACCTAGAATTTCCGAGTCACTTCTGTTTCTAGGAGCGGCTGTTTCATTAATTGAAACTCTACCATTTTTATAATAATTGTAATGTAAATATAATAAATCCTCATTTAATTCAAAATTCCCAGTCTCACGAAGGGCGTCTTCTAATTTCATTGCATTCGTAACATCTGTTGCAGTAGAACCACCTGAGTTAAATAAAGTGACAACTGACCTTGTTCCAAACAGGTTTATTTTTGCTTTTTGACTCTCTGATGTTGGAATAGGTAGGAAGTTGTCATTGTTTTGCATTAATACAAATCCCTCATCCGTGATCATCTCAACTGTCTCAATAGCCGATGAGTAGGAAAGCTTTTGTTCTTCAGTATCTGGCTTAAATTTTGCAATTGCCCAATGACCAACTGATGTCACAACAAAAGCGTAATATAATACTCCTCCCATAATTAATACCAATGCACTTAATGAGATAAGCAATCCTTTTTTCTTTTTACTAAGCTTTGTTTTTTCGGTATTCCCCATATTAGTACCCCTTTCTAAATTTCTAAAAAATGTAAAGGCATTCATTTTCGTTTTTATTTCTTCATGCCTCTTACAAAATAAATTTTAGCATAGATAGTAGCTCGCACCTTTCTTTCGCATGAACGGTCATTATTTTTGCACAAGATGTAAATTGCGCAAAAAAATAAGGCTTGAATATGCTCCACATACTCAATGCCATAATTATTACCCTATGGAGTTAAAGGGATCAGAACCTTTAATTCAAACCAATTGTCCTTGAGATCTACATTTACGACACCGCCATACTTCTGTACCGTATATCGAATACTCTTTATGCCAAAACCATGATTGTACTTGTCCTTCTTCGTCGTTACAGGTAAGTCGCCATCAAGTACTAGCGCTCCTTCAAAATAATTTTCAAATCGCATCATCAAAAAACCTTTTTGCGCAAAAAGAGAAACGTGTATCAATCTCTTTTCTTCATCGTTCATTTCTTGGACATGTTCAATTGCATTGTCTAAGGCGTTACCAAAAATGGTACAGATGTCGATTACATCCATATCTTTCAGTAATGTTCCATCTGCCACACAGGTTAAGGTAATTTTGTTCTTAATACAATACATGTGTTTGCTTGCCAGCAACGTATCTAATACATGATTTCCAGTCTTGTGCTGTGCCTCAAACGCTTTAATTTCATTTTCCATATCCGTCAAATATCTTTTTCTCTTTTCAGGATCTTCTTCTGATCTAAGAGCAATAATCTGATTTTTCATATCATGATACTTATAATTAATGAGATCTATGCTTTCTTTCGATTGCTGATATTGAGCATATTGATTTTGGAACATATTTTGAACTGCCTTTAATTCATGCCGTACCCTTGATTCATTTAATTGAATATGGTAAGCATATAAGATCGCAAATCCACCTAAATCTACTAAGGTTCGAATATTAAGAATCTCCCTAGCATAATGACCGCTAAAAGGTGTACTTGCCGTCACAAAACTTAAATTACTAATACCAAAAACCGCCGCACCGATCAGAACAGTTGACCATAATTCGCGCCGTTGTATATTCAGCTTCCCTTCGACTGGTAAATGTGGGCGTTCTAGCAACCATATTAACAAAAATGCGCCCCCATAAATAACAAAAAGTAAAAGAATTTCTAAGTGCAAAAAGCTATTCTGGCTATTCAACAAGAACACATGAACTTGCCATTGTAATGAGGCAACTAATTCTGCAGCTACAAACGCCTTCACGCTAAAGTAACCCGCTTCAGTAGCGGTAATGTCACAACTAATATAGATGAGTACAAACATCATTCCAACAGCTATAAGCATACTCGGAATCCAAAGCACGATAGGTAAATCCTTCGTCAATACAAGAAAAGCAGTTTGGAGCACTAGAACTACACCAGCAAACGTAGCAAGTTTCCACCCAGCTAATGTTCTTTTTAAAATGGAAATGTAGACAACGCAAGCTAACCATTCTGCCAATGCAGTATAAACCCGTGGTATATCTGGAAGGACATCGTTCACTTAATCACCTCTCCCCAGTAATCCGCTAGCGCCTCCATGAACCCTTTCCTTTTCATGCGGCTCACTGGAAGTTCTTCACCTTGGACAACGGCACAACTTTCACTCATTCCATCTACATGTTCGAGGTTAATTAAATAACCTTTGTGACCGCGAAAAAAGTGATGATTAGATAGTTCATCTTCTAACTCCTTCATCGTACCTGTTGTAGTATGTTCGCCTTCTTTTGTACGAAAAATAAGTTTATGCCCTTGACTCTCTATATAATAGATATCAGAGACCTTAAGTCTCGTGACTCCACCTTTTAATTTTAGGGTGATGAAACGGTCTTCTCTCTTTTTCATTCGCTCAACCGCTCGATTTAATCGTTGTGAGAACGAGAAATAAGAAATCGGTTTCAATACATAATCCAATGCATCTACTGCGTATCCTCTGATAGCATACTGTGCCATATTCGTGATAAAAATAATGACAACCTCAGAGTCAATTTTTCTAATTTCTTCTGCAGCAGACATACCATCCATGAGAGGCATTTGAACATCCATTAAGATGATATCAAATTGTGCATGGTACTTCCCGATAAATTCATCACCATCTGAATAAGTCGTGATTTCAATAACTTCTTCCCTATCTTCCTCAAATTTCTTAAGAAATTCGATCAATTGTTCTTGATAATGAATTTCGTCCTCGACAATTGCGATTCGTATCATCGAAATGCCTCCTTTCTTAGCCAATAAAATATAGTTGGTTCAACTAATTTTCGACAAATCACTGACAGTATAGCATAATGATCTGATTTAAAAAACCAGATACTCTCACTTCACCCAGCGTCCATAAAGCTGCTCATTAAACTGACACAACAATGATCTCTACCTTGTTGCTAATTTTATTTTATTGTGAAAGAATAGTAAACAATCAAGTAGGAGTTGAAAAGGAGCCAATTTATATATGTACGATTACTTAATAGTTGGAGCGGGATTATTTGGTTCAGTCTTCGCACATGAAGCAAAAAAGAGAGGCAAGAAGTGTCTCGTTATCGATAAAAGAAACCACATTGGTGGAAATCTATATACTGAACAAATTGAGGGAATTAATGTTCATAAATACGGTGCCCATATTTTTCATACAAACGATAAGGAGATTTGGGATTATGTGAATTCTTTTTCAGAATTTAACAGATATACTAATTCACCGATAGCGAATTATCAAGGGGAAATCTACAATCTCCCTTTCAATATGAATACTTTTCATCAATTATGGGGCAGTGTAACCCCTGATGCGGCCAAGCAAAAAATAAACGAACAAAAGAACAAAGCAGGTATTACCTCTCCAAAAAATTTAGAAGAACAGGCTATTTCATTAGTAGGAACCGATATCTACGAAAAACTAATCAAAGGGTACACAGAAAAACAATGGGGAAGACCGGCAACAGAGTTACCAGCATTTATTATTAAACGGATACCTGTTCGTTTTACGTATGACAACAATTATTTTAACGATCGATATCAAGGGATCCCCATTGGTGGATATACGGCAATGATAGAGAAAATGCTAGAAGGTATTGATGTGAGGCTAAATGTTGATTTCTTCGAACATCGTGAAGAATTAGAAGCCCTTGCTGGTAAGCTTGTATTTACAGGGATGATAGACCAATATTACAATTATCAATTTGGCGTGTTAAATTACCGAAGCTTACAATTTGAAACACGAGTCATAGACGAAACTGATAACTTTCAAGGAAATGCTGTCGTCAATTATACTGCTAGAGAAACTCCATTTACACGAATTATTGAGCACAAACATTTTGAATTCGGTACACAAGAGCGAACAGTGATCACGGAAGAATATCCCCTGGAGTGGGAACCAAACCTTGAGCCCTACTACCCTATCAATGACGATAAAAACAACCAAATGTATAGAAAATATAAAGAATTATCCGACCAAGAAACAAACGTTATTTTTGGCGGACGATTAGCTACTTATAAATATTATGATATGCATCAAGTCATTGGTGCGGCGCTAGCGACTATAAGGAATGAATTTTAAACACTAGTTGCCAAGTACTGTGTACTCGGCAACTAGTAAAAAACTTCCCAGATAGCTTTGAGTCGGCCCCCCGTATAGTAAACTTTAGCGGAGATAACCTTTATTTCCATTTATCTTTACCCCACATAAGTTGTATAATACATTAATCCATCATGTTGTCCTACAATTTCACCTTCGAATGTTTCCATATTCCCCTTTTGTGCAGGCAAATACCCACTTAAGAACTCTTTGAAATTTCGTTCACCAATAAAACAAAAGCCTGTACTGTCTTTTTTGGATGCTTTCGCCAAGTTAGCTTTGGTAGCTAATTCCCTTACTTTTGACTTTTACATATCACCTATCGGAAATAACACCTTAGTTAACTGCTGTTAATTGATTAAGAAAATAAGTCTGATCCTTATTTTCATCTTTTCCTCTTAACATGTGAACTTCCCCGTCTTTTCTAGTTACTCGTGCATAATGTCCTGTAGCTACATATTAGCATGGAACCAAGTATGACTCCTGCTGTCATAGAACGTCCCAGAGCAACAGAACCGACCGCTAGCAGATCATGGCGGCGTCTTGCTTCCTCGGTCGCCTTGGGATGTTCATTAAAATTATTCTTCAATACAAAGATAGTATCTATGAGCAGTTGGTAAATTACTTGATACGCAGTATCTAGTCAACTGCAAAGCAAATGAATCTGTAAATTTTGAAAATAAAAAAGCTGAAGACACTCATACCTTCAGCTCACTAAACAAACTTAAATTAGTTGTTCTACTTCCATATATCCATATACTTTTTTTTGTACTTTTTGTCGTCAACCGTTTCAATCAAATCCAGAGCGGTTTCTTTGATATCCTCATCATGTAAATGCTCATATAGATTTTTCATATTGTGTAGGATGTCATTACGTATTAGAGTGAAATTCTTTTCGTCTGTACCATTTTTAAAACGAACAACCATATAGTTCATTACCATTTCTTTTTGGGACGTACCTGCAATTGCAACTTTCCAAATAGATTGAAGGCAATGTCTAGCTGTTACAAACTTTTTATCTTTTGTTACCTCCCACAACTTAGGGAAATCTTTCATAATTCTCATCTCTGGATCGCTTTTAGCTAGATTAGCTAAATATTGTGCTGCACGAGAGCGTTGATGGTTGTCTTTATGATTTAAGTCTTCTACTAGTTGATCCCATACCTCATAAGCCCAATCAACATTTTGGTCAGTTACCTTTAAAATAGTATGATAAGCTTCATAACGCTCATCTTTATCGCCAGTTTTTGATTTTTCAAATGCCATTTTCATTTGACTATCCATTTTTTACACCACCTTTTTCCTACCAAAAATTCTCACTTATTTAAATTCTTATGATTATATGCAACTTAAAGGTTGCACGTCAAGTATAAGCAACCTATAAGTTGCATAGAAAAAGAGATCTGACTCCTGATTCAGTAAAGTATTACCGCACTAAGGTAAGGCACTTATTTCTGATAATACGCTAGCCGTGACATGTACAGGCAAAAGGTATAAGATAGAATTTGGTAATCTATTTATTTCACAAGGAGTTGAAGAAATGTCAGTTCAACAGTTTTTAGAAGAGCAAAATTTGAAAGTGCAAGATTTACATCACAACATAACCAATGCCAGCTGGATGGCCCAAACTACAGGTGAAAAAGAGTGGGCGCAAAAGGTTGCAGAGGCTCAAACAGAGTTTCGTACATATTTTTCAAATCCCGAAGCATTGGATGCGATCGAGAACTTTTTAAAGGAAACAGATGTATCAGAACTAGAAAGACGCCAATTAGAAACGCTTCAAAAAACGTTCAAGGAAAATCAACTTCCTGAAAACACACTAAAAGAGCTATCTCAACTATCAGCAGAATTAAATCATATGTTCAACACGTATGAACCTGAAGTTAATGGGAAGAAACTTTCAGCAAATGATGTTCGTAATATATTAATCAATAGTCTGGATTTACAAGAGCGAGAAAACGCTTGGAAGGCTTCAAAAGAAGTTGGCAAGGTTGTTGAAGAAAAGCTACTTACCCTGATCAAAGTGAGGAATGAAGCGGCAAAAGCTGTTGGTTATGCCAATTACCATGAAATGGCGTTTAAAAATCAAGAACTAGATCGCGAAGAAATTTTTTCAATCTTTCAAAAGCTGGTTGATCTTTCAGATAGCACCTATCGTCAGTTGAAACATCAATTAGACGAGGAACTAGCAGCTAAATTTGGGATAACAGTATCAGACTTACGACCATGGCATTATGTTGACCCTTTCTTTCAAGAAGCACCTGCTACTGAGAAAACAAACCTTGATCCTTATTTCAAAGATCAAGACATCGAGAAGTTAACCGCGGATACATTTGCTGCGATGAACATCCCAATTGATGATTTGTATGCAAAGAGCGATTTAAATCCACGTTCAGGGAAAAATCCTACAGCCTTTTGCACGGACATGGATCGTAACGGGGATACTCGTGTGTTATGTAACAATCAGCCAGATGCCTATTGGATGGGAACGATGCTGCACGAATTTGGTCACGCAGCTTACTTTAAATATTTAGATCGTGAGCTTCCTTATATTCTAAGATCACCGGCTCATACGTTAACGACTGAAGCCATCGCGATGTTATTTGGAAAGATGACCGAAAATAAAGAATGGTTAGAGACGTTCCTAAAGCTTGAAAATGATCGTTTAGAGACGCTAGCACCAGCCCTTGAAAAATTTGAACAATTAAAGATGCTCATTGCAGGCCGTTGGATTATTACGTTCGTATTCTTCGAAAAAGAATTATACGAAAACCCAGATCAAGATTTAAATGCACTTTGGTGGAAACTAGTTAACGAAATTCAATTAGTTAACCCACCTGAAGAGCGTGACCATCCAGACTGGGCAGCAAAAATACACTTTACACTAGCGCCAGTGTACTACCAAAACTATCTTCTGGGCGAGTTAACTTCAGCTCAGCTTCATCAATATATTAAAACCGAAGTTTCGGAACAATTTTTCAACCCAACAGTTGGAAATTTCCTAAACGAACAGTTCTTTAAACCAGGCTCTAAATACCACTGGAACGAAAAAATTAAACGTGCAACAGGACAATCACTAAACCCTCAATACTTTGTTGATGCGTATTGTCGTTAATCATTCTCTTGCACACTTAAAATAGCCTTCTAACACGTAAAGCAGCTCTATTGAAAGATTTATAGAGCTGCTTTTTTTATCTTTTCCTCTTTTACCTTGACCGGAGATTAGCCAAGATTTACAATGTGAGACAGAACTAACGAACGTTCGTTCTCTACCACCCCCACCTCTCCAATACCAATTGATTATAGCCAACCTTAGCTATTAGCTACCAAGGGTCGGATCTGTTGCGTGGACTTAGAGTTTAGTCTTCGCAAACTCGCCAATTGTGTAAAATCATTTTTTAGCTCTAATTGCCTCTAGCGGATCGATCTGCTTTTTATATTCCCAACTCCAACATTTTACTTGTTACCTCTTCTACCCTTCTATCAATATCCGTCCCATCAAACTTTGGAAGCTTAAGCTCGTTCACGATTTTTCCATCGAGCATAAACATAATACGTTCTGTTCTCGCAGCAACCTTGGCATCATGAGTTACAATCATAATCGCAGTACCTTCCGTGTTAATTTCGAAAAATAGATCCATAATTTCCTGCGTCGATTTTGAGTTGAGTGCACCTGTTGGTTCGTCTGCGAATATGATGTTCGGGTTACTCATAAGAGCACGGCATATTCCAGCACGTTGAAGCTGACCTCCTGAAACTTTTGCTATATCACGATTCTCCAGTTCCGCAATACCTACCTTTTTCATCAGTACTCTTGCTTTTTGAATGATACTAGCGGCGTTTTTTCTATTGTCTCGCATTGATGGTAGAATGATGTTATCGAGAATATTTAGGTTTTTAAGTAAAGACGGATTTTGAAAAACAAATCCCATTTTTGTTCTACGTATGTCGGCAAGTTCATTTTCGCTGAGTGCCCGTAAATTTCTGCCTTCAAACGTTATCTTTCCGAATTCAACGTCGTCCATTCCACTTAATGCAAACAACAGCGTCGATTTTCCCGAACCTGAATGCCCCATAACTGAAACAAATTCTCCCTCAAATATTTCAACAAAAACATCATCAAGAACATTGTGCTTTTCAGCAGCCTCTCCGAATGATTTTACTATGCTTTCACCGATAATTACCTTATCCATAAGCTACTCCTTTATATTTTCAGATATTTTTATTTGTCCTGCTCGAGATGTACCAATGATTGTTGCGATAAGTACTGAACAAACCATCATCAGCGGACTAAGTAGGTAAGCTGAAACTGGATTAATCACGAACTTAAACGTCGAGGCTCCAAAAGAGGAGATAACCGCCCCCGCAAGAACTTCTCCTAAAGTGTTTGCCAAAATTGTTCCAAGAAGAATTCCAACAAACAGAACGAGACATGAACGCGAAATATACTGCAACACAATATCTAAATTTGTAAAACCGAGCGCTTTCATTACGACAATCGAATATCTGTCCTTTGTAACAAGCATTTTCATAAACAACAGTGTAACAAGCACAGTTATAATCAGCGAAACGGCAATTGCGGCAATTGCAGCTTTTCTGATAGAACTTATTGTCGAGCCGTATGTCTGTTTAATATAATGATCTATGCTCGAAACCTTAGCAAAATTATATCTACTTCCATATTCCGAAACTTTACTCGAAACATTAGATTTATCCGAAAGTTCCGCGGAGATTACACTCCACATAATGTCCGCAGAATTTTCGGAGAAAACAGCCTTTGCGGTTTTACCTCCGTTTGTAACGTCAGAATAAATCCCGCTAATAATGAAATTTTTCTCTCTTCCTGCAATCACAAGTGTTAGGACATCGCCGACTTCTTTGCCGAACTCATTAGCGTTTATCGTCGAAAGTGCAATTTCATCTTCTCCTAGAGGTTCTCTTCCCTTAGAATATTTTACAGGGAATATCGAATGGTCCCCAAGCTCAATTTTTATGCTCTCAATAGAGTTGTCTCCCATCTTCACTTGGAATTTTCTTGTTGTGAGGGCAACAAAATTCGAAATGTCACTGTCGTTATCCATCTTTTTAATAATATCAGCGGTCTTTTCAGAAATATTGTTAGTCTGCTGAATGTCAATACGCATGTCACTGCTTCCAATTCCCATATAAGTGATGAAACTCTTTGCAGAAATTGTGTTATACAGGTTTTGTGGAACAATAGTAATGAACGACGATATTACAAGAACGATTAGCATTGTAGAGTAAATTTTTTTCCTTGCCAAAACATCTTTAATCCCAAGAAAAACATTCGTGCCAAACAGAATATTCCTACTCAGGCAAAAATGCGTTCCACTTGAGATTTTTCCATCAGAATTGCCAAAGAGTATTGCTTCTGCCACAGAAATTTTCCGAAAGCGCCTCAGTACTCCGTTTACATAGCCAATAATTGCAAGGAAAACTACCAGGACCCCAATTATTCCGAAAACCAGTCCATAAGATGCATTTTCACTTTCTCCCATATATAGCCTTATATTTTCTAGAAGCATGCCTTTAAAAATGAATGAAAGCAACAACCCAAAGATGCTGCCTACTGCCGCAATCGCTGCGTATTTAGCAAGATAAATTTTCTTTATGTCGGAAATACGCAATCCTAATGCTTTCAAAACTCCTATTTCGCGGTAATCGTCCTCAATTTTGGCAAGGAGTGTAAAGCGTATGCACATAAATGCAATGGCAACGACAAGTATACTTATAAGAAGAAGAACTGCAATCATTAAGCCATCAGAAATTGCATTTATCGTTTTGAAAAGCGGATATGTAATCGTAGGTCCGTTTGCTTCAAGTCCGGCAGAAACATAGTTGGCCTCAAACTTGCCGAGTTCAGACAAATCCTTCAATCTGAACTCAATCAAATATTCCATATTCCCAAACCCTTTTATTTCTTCGTAATCATTTTTACTAACAAGAAATCTCTTAGAAGATGAGAGTGTGGAATTCATCTGCGAATCTCGAAGAAATCCAGTAACAGTAAATTCCTTTCCTCCAATTACTGCCATGTCACCAATCTCTGTCGTGCCGTCTATCATATAGGATATTGGAACATAAAGTTCACCGTCACTTACCTTTATCACGTTTCCATCAAGGTCTAGAAGAAAATCAAATTTTTCACTTTGCCTAGAAAACCCGTTATCTTGAACATTATTGGCAAGAGATGTCTCATTAAACATTATCTCTGCACCCTCAACGTTAAGAAATTCAAGTACCTGAAACTCATCGACTTGGCTATTATTTTTTGCAAAAGACTCAAGCCGCTCCATATCAATTTCACCTGAATGCATTTGCAAAAAATGTGGAGTTTTAGCTTCCTCCATAAGTGTATCTATTGCGCCAGATAGATTTATAACGAGTATTGCAGCGAGAGAAACAAGCATAGCCGCAGCAGCTACAAAAATCATTGTGGTGAGCGTTACTAGTTTACTCTTTAAAATGTCATTACGAATTATCCTGTAATACATAGGTCACCTCATCTTTTTGAGATCCATTATTAGTCAGCAAGTATTATGGTAGTGTTTTTCTTCACCCTGCTTTTATTATTTATAAGTAACTATAAATTCCATTTTTAAAATTTTAGTATGTAAAAAAGTAGTCCAAGCACCTAAGAAACAAGTACTAGATTGATAGTTTAAATACATTCTTTAACAGAGTTTATAAAAGTGAAGATTGCCGTTATACAGTATGAGTGATTCTTATTTTCTTATTGGTCTGCATTGAATAATAAATCGGCCCTAATCTGATCCGTATGCAAAAATTTAGTGAACATAGTTATTAAAAGTTAAGTGCAGTGTTACTTAACTCTTAATCTCACTTCAAAAATGCTAGTAAATAAAGAAGCAATATCTATTCTAAATCTGTAGATTGAACATTTCTTAAAAAAATCATCTTGTCTATACCCCTTCTCCCATCCATTAGTTTATTATCCTTATCAATAGTTATGTTCGACTAACCTGACCTTACGTGTAACGTTTCACAAAGGTAATTATACTTTATTACTCAGTTTCAGATAAAACCAATATCGAAGTGGAAAATACATAGTATAAATTGTCTACTGTTTAAGGAGTAGACGATTACTTATGGTGAAATCGTCTCTTAACGGTTGTGGTTAGCTAATATCGTTGTACTGTCAGCCAATGCTTAGTTGATCTTCTCATCATAAGCTTACGTTAGCTCAATAATCTGAACTATTTTGATGCTTTTTCTTGATATTTACTCTCTCCAATTTTCCACATCCACCAACCAAAAAATATACCACCTACTTGGAAAAACAGTAAGTTCATTAGTAAATCTTTTATCCATTCTCCGTTGAAATACATAGTGAAATCTAAACCATAGTCAAATAGTTTGGTAATGAAGAAGACAAGAATTGCCACTGGAATTCCCCAACCAACAATTCCTTCCTTAATGATAAAATGTAATTGTCCTTTACTTCTCATATCTTCCCAAGTTTTTTTCTTTTTTAGCAAATTAAAAACTCCTTTTAGAACTACTCTTGTCAGTGGCACTAGAACTACAATAGTGATAAATTCCCTCTTATGTGAGCCCCTCCGTACGAAAGGATCTGGTTTATTAATTCCCCAGATCCTTCACTGCCGAATTTTCACTAAAGCACTCTTTTGTTTAATATTCACTTATTTTTATTTACTAAACTATAAATCAATAATGCTGGTAGCCCAAACATACCAACAAAAATCAGGAACATTAGTAACCATTTAAAGAGAAAAAGCATTGTATCATTCATTTCCACTTTCCCTTTCCAAGTTTTCTAAATCAATTAACCAATGCATCCGTTTGTTTATTTTTTTGATCTGTATTTTAGAATCCGTTCACCAATTGATAAAGTAAATAATCTATAATTCTAAACCTTCCAACTTGTTTGTTGATGTTTTTAATGTTTGTGCAGTCTTATCGAGATAGACGTCTAAAAACGTACCATCAGTAAATTTTATAACTACAGCATTAGTTGTAATAGCAACATCTGCCACTGTCTTGCCTTTCAGTTTTTCGGGTGTAACTTTATAGTGATCTGTTTCCATTTTTATAAACACCTTTCATTTGCAGTGTGATTAAACATCTTAGGTATCGACAATAAGAAGTTTGCAACCGAGTTTAAAGCAAAGTTAATAATTCTTCTGGAACTAACACTATTTTTTCATTTTTAAAATCGCTAATTGGCTTCCAATACAATTTGAAGGGCACCCCATTATCTTCCCACCCCAAAAAAGAAGGTTTATCATAAAAGGACTTGTCAACAAAATCTGCGTCATATACAAAGACGATTTCATGCCCAAGGTCACCGTTGTATGTAAATATATTTTCAAATGCACCTAAAAACTTTTCATTTGTTATGTTTGCCCCAATTTCTTCAAGAACTTCTCTCTTTAACGCATTAGAACTTGTCTCCCCGTATTCGATCCCTCCGCCAATTGGACGATAATAATACTCTTGCTTTAATTCGTCAAATCCTTCGGAAACAAGGATTAAATCGTTTTTCCTAAATATACATATAGCAATTGCTCTAATTTGTCCCTTCTTCATCTAATTTTCCAACTCCCTTCTTCAATCTTAATACAAAGGAGAGCCACCACGACAACTCCTTGTTCAACTCTTGCTACTAATTACTTAAAGATAATTTTATTTGAGAATATTTCACTATCCTGCTAAATACTAACAAATGCGCCACTGCCACTGTTTCAGTAATTCTCCCCGTTAGTGGAATAAACTACTAACCTCTATTAGAAAAGAGTCAACTTCCTAGCTTCATAGTCTATACATTAAAAATTGCACTATTCGCTTGTTTAATTGTTACTTTCTTGAATAAGTAAATTTTAACACTATCTACCAATTACCAAAAGACATTTTAAAAATGAAAATAAAAGGACCTAGTTTAATATGCAACCAGGTCGTTACCTGGAAAAGATTAGCCTACTTAAAATTTATTTGTTTAAACTTAAATATACTATTTCATATGCGTCTGGTGACTTCAATATCAAATGAGAGTATGTAAATAAAATCATTCCAATGAATTCCCCTTCATCCTTTTCAGTAATTCTGTTAACCTCAAATTGTAAAGGTAAAAATAACAGGTAGTTACCCGAAATCTTTAGCCACAAATCTTGTAAGAACTCACTATCTTCTATGCTTATTATTTTTGTGGAGGGCTTTTTTTCACCATACCACCATAAAATAGTACACTTATCAGTACCATATTCCTTTATTATAAATTCAAATAAATTAAACAAAATATCCCTTTTTGGTTCCTTGAGGTTTTGTCTAATCCGATTATGTCCAACCATGAACCTGCCACTACTATCACACCTTTCTTAAAAGTAGTACATTCATTAGACAAATAACATTAGCCTATGATAATGAGATAGGGATAGTTGTGATATTTACAACATCAGTATCACCTTCTTTTGATACCATCCCAAAAATCTTACAATTACCGCACCTTTGGCATTCAAACATATATCGAACTTCTTCGTTATACTCCGAAGCATTTTCAGCCCTTAGAAAATCGGTTTTTAAAGTGCTTTGAAACCATTTATTACTGGAACATATATCGCATTTTAATTCATTATCCCAAATTTTCACTGTGTATAACATCTATGGTAAACCCCACTTTTAATTTATAAAAATAATAAATAAACTCGTTCTTTTATTCTGCCCTAATTCAACTATCCTGCTCGCAAAACAGCGATGGACTATATTTAGCTATCGAACTAACTATCGAGAAAAGCCTGAAAATTCCACCTGTTTATTATTTAAATATTTTACCCATTCACTATCATTCCAAATATTAGGGTTATCAATCTTTAAACTTTCTTGATAGTGATAGTAACGATAAGTAGTTTTTCATTATCCCCCCATTTGTTGTAAAACTCTTCTCTCCTTTAGCTTAACATTTTTCCAGAATATAGGTAAAAAAAGTGCTGCAAAACTAAAGGAATACACCTTAAGTAAATGAATGAAGTATTTTAATTAAATAGGTCTAAGATTTCATTAATTAGTTGACTTTGTCAACTATACATTTTATGATAATTATATAGTTGACAGAATCAACTAATTGTAAAGGGGATGTTTAAATATCATGCAATCGACTAGCTCAAGCGTATTTGAAGTTAGAAAGTTTAATCGTTTTTATACCAATGTTCTTGGTTTACTCAAGCAGCAATTATATGATAGTCCTCTTTCTTTAACAGAAATACGAATTTTATTTGAGATTAAAAGTACTAGTAATTGTACAGCAAAGGTATTGCAAGAAGAGCTAGGTTTAGATAGTGGGTATGTGAGTAGAATACTAAATCGTTTTGAAGAACAAAATATGATCTGTAAAAAGAAATGCAAAAAAGATGGTCGTACTTATATTATTCATCTAACAGAAACAGGAGAAAAACTCTATCAGGATTTGGATAATGAATCCAATCGGCATATTGAATTTCTACTTAGAAATATAGATATCAGCAATCAACAAAAGCTTATCGAAGCAATGAAAACCATTGAAATGATTTTGTCGGAAAACCTTAAACAAACAGAAACACTTATTTCCATAAGGGACAATTATACTGCTGAAGATAAAGAGCTTATCATTGAAAAACAAAGAGCATTTTATGCAGATAATTTTGGGTTTGATGAAACATTTCTAGGCTATCTTCACGAAACCTTTGAAGCAAATATAGAAAAAATTTGGATTGCAGAAGTCAATGGAGAATTTGCTGGCTGTATTGGTTTAGTGGAGAAAAATGAAAAGATTGCTCAGTTAAGGTGGTTCTTTGTTGAACCCTTAATCAGAGGGAAAAAAGTAGGCACACAATTAATTCGTACTCTACTTGATTATTGTGTAGAAAAAAAATATGAACAAATATCATTAGAGACGATAAGTAAATTAACAACTGCTAGACGGCTATATAGTAAATTTGGATTTGAACTTATTGAAGCAAAAGAACAATTCATATGGGGACAAGAAATTCTGGATGAACAGTGGAATTTAAAATTGATTTAATCATGGAAGAAAATGAGAACTAACGTGAAGTAAACTAAGAAGGCATGTTTTTGATTAAAACATGCCTTCTTTTATTTATTTGACTAAGTATTATATTTACATATCTAAATCTGTGAATGCATAAGGTAATAATTCTCTTAAGGTCAATTCCAATATATCTTTCTTTTCATTTGTTAAATAGACTGGCATTTCAGGTAAACAGAATTCTGCTAGAACTTGTCTGCAAATACTACAAGGTGGAAGAAAATCTACCGTTTCACCAGCGACAGCTATTGCCTGGAAATCTCCTTTTTTGTAGCCTGCTGTTATAGCAGTGAAGATCGCTGTTCTCTCAGCGCAATTTGTTGCACCTAATGAAACATTTTCTACATTTACCCCATTAATAACAGTACCATCTTTTAACAATAATGCTACTCCAACAGGAAATTTAGAATAAGGTACATAGGCTCTTTCCCTCATCTTACGTGCACTTTCTACTAAATGTTCTTTGTTCATTTTATCCATCCCTTCATAAAGAAGTATGAACTTTTTACAGTTCCCTTAATGCCAATTTTTTCATTGGCAGGACTTCTAATATTATATTTCCCCTAAGTATTTGTCAATAAAAAGCTAGATTATTTTAATGAGACACACTAACCTTTCTTTTATCTTCATTTTCGGTTTTGTTACTCATGTTTTGTTTAACTAATGCTTTCTTTTTCCAATTTCCACTTAGATAATAAACTCCTGTAATAACAAAAGCTAACACAAAGCTAAGCGCCATTCCGTACCATATCCCATCTGTCCCCAAATAATTGGCTAAAATATAAACGGCTGGAACTCGAACTGCCCATAATGAAGCAGCTGTAAGAATTAGACCCCAAAGCATATCCCCTGCTCCTCTTAGCACTCCAGTTATGATAAACATAAAGCTAAAAGGAATAAAGGCGAGTGCCACAATTTTAAGGTAAGAAGCACCTTCTTTTATGACAAGTAGGTCATCAGTAAATAAAGATAATGCTTGTTCTCTTAAGAAAAATAAGACAAGAGATAAACTTCCTGTGATCACAAACGTCATTAGCATACCAGAACGAACAATGCTAGGGATACGTTCCCATTTTCCTGCGCCTATGTTCTGTCCTACCATTGCTGATATCGCTAATCCTAAGGACATCGCTGGTAATAAAATAAAGCCATCGAGTCTAGTTGCTGTACCAAATCCGGCAACAGTTGCTGCACCTTGTAAGTTAACAGCACCCATGACCGCAACTACAGCTAAAGAAACTACTACCTGCTGCAAGCCTGCAGGAATTCCCATTTTAATCATTCTCATAAGATAAAAGTTCTCTGCTTTACCTTTAAACAATCTCATTTTAAAACCAAGATCACGTCTTTTAATATATATTAACCCTAATCCAAATGCTAACGCTTGTGAAAAAACAGTTGCAAGTGCAGCTCCAGCTACACCAAGCTCTGGTACAGGGCCAACTCCAATAATGAGAATAGGATCTAAAATAATATTAGTCACCGTCGCGATGATAAGGAAATATAAAGGCGTCTTTGAATTCCCTAACCCTCTTAAAATAGCACTTAAATAATTATACCCTCCGATAAATACTAATCCCGAGAAAAAGATCATTAAGTATGTTTGAGCCATATCAAAAATTTCAACTGGTGTTTGTAAAATTCTTAATATATATGGCGTAAGAAAAATAGCAATAACAGTTAAGCCTAAAGCAGCTAAAGTTAAAGCCTTTACTGAACTATCGACTGTTTTCTGTAATGATTCTTCATCTTGAGCTCCCTTATACTGTGCAACCATCGTTGATGTCGCAATAACAAAACCAAAGATAAAGGCTAATAAAACAAAAACGACAGATCCTGAAACTGCAATACTAGCTAATGCATTAGGACCAATAAAACGGCCCACCCAAAAGGCATCAATTAATTGATTTAGCGATTGTAATAGATTTCCTATCAATAACGGAAAACTGAAATACAATAAATGCTTAAATACATTTCCTTCCGTTAAATCTCTTCCTTTACTCTTCTCTTTCGTTTTGCTAATCATGAAGAACCTTCTTTCCCAAAGTTAAGTGCCTGCCCACTGAACTTTGCTTATCAATACATTTTGTCATCAGATATTTTAGGTAGACACAGATCCTACCAATTTGGCCAGTAGAATAATAACTACTACTATTTTATATTAGCATAAATATCCATTTTATTGACAATTTCATCATCCTTACAAATAATCTCATATAATACAAGGTTGATTGAAAAATTAAATTAAATCCCCAAAAATTGATTTAAAACAACGTAGTAGTGTATAATCTAAGCATAAACAGACAGACAATAAAAAAAGACCGAACGATCCAACGTCCGGTCAGCAATTACATCCGCTACTGCTGCTCCTGCGATTACTCGTCGCATGCTTTGCATAGAAGTCTCTCAGGAAGCTAGCAGGGTGACCAAAAGTTGATACTAATGAAAAAAGTAACTATCCTATTCCTTGGTCAGGGCTGGACGGTTACTTTTTTCTGTCTTTGACGATGACTATAATCAATGATAGAACTCCTATCAAAACTATATTTGATTGAAGTGCTACGACTATTGCCTCATATGTCGTCATTCTTGGCACCCCCCTCCTATAGGGGAATGGTCAACCGCCCATCCGCTTTATGTAACTGCTAAATATTATTATATCGAACATTAGTTCTTATATCTATAGTTTTAGAATTAAAAATTAATGCCTAAAATTAAGTACCTGGCACTTAACTTTCCTTCTTCCCGCCTCCACGAAACGATAGCCGGTGAAAGGTATTAATATACACAAACAGTTCTTCTCCAGTTACTTTCCTCGAATCGACTATTAGTGGAAGGTACATGGCATGATAGGTTTCCGGTACCCAGATGTAATGATGGACATACTCGGTAAGAAGAAAACCGCATGATTGCCAAAAGTGGATACGCCTTGTATTACCTGGTGTTCCCTCTGATTCGGCCTCAATAATTATTTTCTGATACCCCTTAGCAAGTGCTTTCTGTCGCAGGTACCCAACAAAATGTTTGCCAAGTCCATGTCCTCGCTCTTTTTGAGCTACTGCCAAATAGTCAATGATCATCACTCGCTTAGATTCAAGCTTCCCTGTGAGAGCCATAACTACCGCCCCTGATTTGTTGTACCCCACATGAAGCTCTGCAATTCCTTGTGCAAACATATTTTTAATGATCTTAACCGGTTTAGCTCCCTTATCTCCAAATGCCTCAATATAAATGGGGCTCACTTCCTCCCAAAGTTCATCGTCCCAAGTATCAACGGTTTTAATTATCATAAAGATTTCTCCAATCAAACATGTTTGTTCTTATTTTATACCAAAACTATACAATTTCATTTGCTTCAAAAAATTTGTTTATACGCTCAATGAATTTGATCTAACGTTATTAGATGGGACCTATAGAAAATAGTTGTTCCGTTTCGACCCTTAGCCGAACCGTTGGGCTAATCCCGGTGTATCATAGTTTTTGTAAGTCTTTCCAAACAAAAAAACCCTAAGAGTTACGTTAGGGCGTTTTTCGTGATACTAATAGTATTTTCCTGCTTTAATGATCTCAATAATCGCTCGAAGTAAAGCGAAAAAAAATCATGTTTTTTAATTTCCTTCAAAGTCATCTGGATAAACAACTGATTGAAATAAAAACCATTGTAAGCATTAGGAGAGTAGAAATCCAAATTTTTTCATTACAAAATCAACTCTTAGGAATATGACTAAAAAAATACAAAAATTAAATTCTTATTCATTCACTAATTGATTTCTGTCTATTGCTTGAGGAGGTTGCTCGAACCAACCGTTTTCAATCATCAAATTTGTACCGTCTTCTGCATATTGTAAAACTTCTGCTGTTAGTCTAACGTAGTTCGATGCTAAATCACGTCTAGGACTTAATCCAAGGGCTCTACCATAATGAGTAATTCCAATCGAATTTAATGTGGCAGTCTGGTACATCATCAGTTTATCTGAGAATGGCGCAACTGTTGATGCATTCGGCAATGTATCCCATGCACTAGCCGAAGGAAGAAATTCTTTACTTAATAATGAACCAAAAATTTCAACATGCTTGTCAGCAATATCTCTCCCTTTTACCAAATAATCACGGACTTGTGAAGATTTCGCAACTTGACTAAAGCCCATAAGCAATGTTCTCCCCAATTGATTTGTATCAGGTTAAAATAAATTTGAGACATTTCGATGGCATTTAGAGGACGATGATGACCGATCCAGCCTGCAATATAACTTTGCTTTTGGACATATTCCACTTTTGTTGAAAAAGGAATAAACGGTGCTCGTAGAAACGTTCCTTTTGTTAACATGATTTCAGTATGATTTTTATCTTTTTTATATTCAAAATATAGGGAAAATAGGTATGGAATTTTACACGATGAGTTTGTCAAATGGTTCCCGTTTGGATATATGTGAATACTTTACTGAATGTGTAAATGAATCGGTAAAACTCTTTAATAAGGCAAAGGATTTTAAAATAATTATAGTAAAAAGTAAACATCTTAGTTTTTTAGTTTTTCTTCTGACTAGTGAAAATTTCTGTATTCATTAGTCTTTTAATTATATTTTTCCCATCAAGGCTTAAAATTATTATTTAGAAAATTTAAAAATGGAAACAATGAAGTAAATTTCTCCTCAGCAAAAAAAGTTGCCATAACGGCAACTCTTTGTTCTCATCAAGCAATCATTAACTCATCTAATACTTATAATATTATTCGGCTAATCTTGATCCTCATAGAAAGCCATTACTAATGGACAATCTATTACATATATGTAAGTTAACTAAACAAAACTTTATTTTATAATATTCACGTAACTCAAGAGCATTATCTTCCCACTCGATTTTGCGACCATGAATTAATTGACCAAGAACATCCAAGCATCTATGCCATCCTGCAGCAGTATAAATCGCCATTGCCCGATCATCAAACGTATGACTAAACGTCAAGGTGCACCCTTGATCAACTTCGTCTAAGCTGATCTCTAACAAATCATCAACTTCCCGAAAACAAAAGGAATGTGGTGGAATGAATTCGGTAATAACCGCCTCATAGGTTGACCCTTCACCATCATCAAATTTAATCTTTCCACCCACACTAAGATCCATATCCTCAGTAGCAAATGGATACCACTGAGTGAAATAATGAGGATCCGTTATATAATGAAAAACGTTTTTAGAACTTAATGGATATATACGTTCAAAAACCAAAACGGATCTTCCTTCTTTTTCAAGGAGACTACCATAGTTACTCATTAATGCTTACCCCCTATTTTTCCGATTAATCCGAATTTTTTTTATTATTTTCGTAATATTTTCTCCATTGCTTTTCCCTTTGCTAACTCATCGATCAGCTTATCCAAAAAGCGAATTTCCTGCATAGTTGGTTCTTCAATGTCTTCAACACGGACACCACAGACCACTCCTTTGATCAATTTACGTGAAGGGTTCATTTGGGTCGCTTCCGCAAAGAAGGTCTCAAAGTCTGTCTGTTTTTCCAGTTGAACTTCTAACTCTTCCTGGCTATATCCTGTCAACCAACGAATGATCTCATCAACCTCAGTTTTCGTACGTCCTTTTCTCTCCGCCTTATTAACATAGTGAGGATAGACACTTGCGAAACTCATTGTATAGATCTTGTGTTTGTTCATGATACATCCTTCCTTTCTGATTCTAATTAAATATTTTTAAGTTAATGATACAACTCCTATCAAGACAATTGAATTCCTTATTTCGAAGTTATGATTTATTCATAAGTTTACTGGATAAATATATTCGCCAGTTTAATACTAATGTTTAGTGTTATTATATAACACTAAACTCAATGTGGAGGGATGTACGTTGGATATTCTTTTTAATTTATTCTCAGGTTTAATTACTACTGGACTTAGAGTAGCATTTTTCTATAACAATATCATGTTTAGATTAAACACGATGTTAAAGATACGATTAAATCTCTAATTTAAATTATTGAATATTCATCAGGTATTTCTGCATTGGTTACAAAAAAGCAGGCAAGTATTTTGCTTGCTTTTTTATTCTTCATTCACTACATTTCCTCTTATTTTTTAAAGAATTTATATTTTTGATATAAATAGTAAAATATACTTTTAGAGGTGATTTTATGAATAAAGAGGAACTTAAGCTCACGTCTGCTGAAATAGGGACTTTGTGGGGGCAATATGTTAATGGTTCTGCTGTTGATATGATAAACAAGTATATGTTATCCATTATCGAAGATCAAAAAATAAAAACATTATTTGAAGATGCTGTAAATACATTTGCAAAACAGAAAAAACAGGTAGAAAGTTTTATTAAAAACGAGGGATTTCCTGTACCCATTGGGTTTACAGATGCAGACGTTAATATAGGAACAAAACGATTGTTTTCGGACATATTTTGCTTACATTATTTACACATTATAACACTACATGGTTTATTGGGGCACACCACATCATTAAGTGCCTCTGTAAGAAAGGATTTAAGATATTTTTATGATGAGTGCGATAATGCAGGAAAAAGAATGTATCATCAAACGATAGAATTACTGTTAGAAAAGGGACATTTTCAAAGAGACCCATACTTTTATCCTGAAGCAACTCCTGAATTTATTTCAGGTCAAAAATTTTTAGATGGCTACTTTGGAGACAAACGTCCTTTAGCTGCCACTGAAATTATTAGCCTTTCGTTTAATTTAAAAAAGAAGGTTTTGGAAAAAACTCTTTCTATTGGATTTAGTCAAGTTGCTCAATCAAAAGAAGTGAGGGAATTTCTGGAAAAATCGCAAAAAACATCAGATAATCAAATTCAAGCACTAAGTAAAATACTAAAGAAAGATAATTTACCTGTACCTATGAGTTGGGAATCAGAAATCACAACTTCTCAGGATTCTCCTTTTTCAGATAAGTTAATGATGTTTCAAATTGGTTTTCTGCTTCAGACGTCTCAAGCCTACCATGGAACTGGCCTTGCTTCTGCCATGCGTACGGACCTTGCCGTAACTTATGAAAAAATCATATTGAAAAATTTAATGGTGACAAAAGAATGGTTCAATATCATGACGCAATTTAATTGGTTAGAGGAACCCCCTCTTGCCCCAGATAGAAAAAAACTTGCAAGAGACAAATAATAATACACAAATTAGCACCTCTTGTTGATGGGAGGTGTTTTATTTAGAGGAAATAACTTAACAGCTTTTGTGTTTCTTTCGTTTAACGAACTTAAAGAAGCAAAAGCTCCGTCCTCGTTTCTCCCCTAGCTTCCCTCAATCATCCCAAGCAATATGGTTGCCTACCACAACAAAAACAATAAAATTTTCACCAAATAAAATAAATATTTATTGTAAAACAATAAATAATGTGGTAAATTTCAAATTAATACTATATTGTGAGGTGCTTTTAATGAAACGTAATCTAGGATCAACACTCTTTTTAAAGGTAGCTGTTATTTTTATCGGCATACCGGTTCTTGCTTTGTGTCTATTTTTGTTACCACAGATTGCAAATGAGGCAAATGAAGCCTTAGAAAAGGGGTCAGATGTAGCTTTAGTAGTCTATGGCATTTTAATGATTATGTATGTTTCAGTGATCCCATTTTACTTCGCTTTGTATCAGTCTTTTAACCTTTTAAGCTATATTGATAGGAACCAAGCTTTCTCTGAATTATCTGTAAGGGCTCTAAAAAAAATTAAAAACTGTGCCATCATAATCAGTCTTTTGTATGTGGTAGCCTTACCATTCGTCTATATTTTAGCGGAAGTAGATGACGCTCCAGGTCTAATAATCGTTGGAATGGCCATGATTTTTGCGCCTATGGTAGTTGCCGTTTTTGCTGCTGTCCTTCAAAGACTCTTACAAGAAGCGATTAATATAAAATCGGAAAATGACTTAACGGTCTGAGGTGAAGAAAATGGCGATTATCATTAATATCGATGTAATGTTGGCTAAAAGGAAAATGAGCGTAACAGAGCTCTCAGAAAGGGTTGGTATAACAATAGCTAACCTTTCCATATTGAAAAACGGAAAAGCAAAAGCAATTCGATTATCAACTTTAGAGGCGATTTGCAAGGCTTTAGATTGTCAGCCAGGAGATATATTAGAATACAAGAGTGATGAAGACACGGAATCATAGTTAGCTTGGAAAAGGTGCCTCATTAGGATCTATGGGGCACCCTTTTAGTTCTTTTTAATAAATTAGTTTTTCTTCCTTGATTTACATCCTAATTGTATTTTCTAACAAATAGACAACCATAAGTATTTTCCATTGTCAATCCTAATTAATGAAAATTTTATGAATTTTCATTGAATTCAGTCTTTATTTATGGTATATTTAGGTAAAGGCGGTGAGCTAATGGAGTATTTAGAATTTTTCTCTCCCAATTCAGCAACTGGAATTAGCTTTTATATTGTCGGATTTATTTTGACCGTTTATCTAAATGTTAAAGTATATAGCTTTGATAAGGATGAATCCTAGAAAAATCAATTTAAAATAAATTAGTAAAAACTAACGAGTAACATCGTTAGTTTTTTTTTACAAATTAAGCTATTAGGTCCATTACATTCCCAAAAAAACAAATATAACGAACAAGATTTTAACTTACAATATTATTCCTTATCAGAACTATTGACCATTATACTTGCAACCTGTACTAACCTTTTGTAAAACTCAATTCCTGCAGGAGTATTATAAAGACCAATATCCTTAAATGCTTCTTTCATACAGTTCAACCAGCATTTTGCCCTTTTTGGTGTTATTTCAAAAGGTAGATGACGCTCTCTCATTGCAGGTGGCCCGAATTCCTGACTGTATAGAGCTGGCCCACCTAAAAATTGCGGCAAAAACATTCGCTGCTTTCTTTTGATCTCATCAATGTCTCCCTCAAAAAGCGGTTTTAATTCATCATCTGCATAAACACGTAGATAGAAAGCCTCTACAAGTTTATCAATTGTTTCTTGCCCGCCTATATCTGTATAGAGCGTTTTAATGTTATTTTCCATCTAGTACACCCACCCATCTTTTTCCTTTTATTATATAGAAAAATTAATGGATACCTTGTGACTTACATCACCTTTCTTCTGTTGTACCTTGTTATGAAACAACTGATCCGTTTACCCAACGACAACGATTTTAAATAAAACAGCATAAATTTCTTAAATGGGCGGATATTATCTAATAAAGTTTTCATATGGAGGTTTACTAAATGCTAGAAGAGAAAAATCTAAGATTAACATCCTCTGAGATATCAGTGGCTTGGAGTTGCTATCAAAACAACAGTTTTTCTATTTGCATATTGAAATATTTTTTAGCAAATGTTGACGATCCAGAAATTAAGTCGGTGTTACAATTTGCGCTCGATATGTCAATTCAAAGTTTTAATTCTAGTAAAGAAATACTACAAAACGATAACCAACCGATTCCAATTGGATTTACTGATGAGGATGTAAGCCCAAATGCACCACGTTTATTTTCAGATTCGTATTATTTATATTACATAAAGAACATGTCTAAAGTTGGGTTATCTGTTTATGGTGTAGCTTTATCAATTGCCGCACACGCTGATGTTCGTAAATTCTTAAGTCTAGCGATACTGAATTCAACAAATTTATACAATAAAACAACGGAAACGTTATTATCAAAAGGATTATTTATAAGACCACCTTATGTTACAACTTCCAATCATGTTGACTTTGTTGACAAAAAAAGTTATTTAGGTGGAATTCT
The DNA here is from genome assembly GCF_001866075.3 of Anaerobacillus isosaccharinicus. Classification (GTDB taxonomy): domain Bacteria; phylum Bacillota; class Bacilli; order Bacillales; family Anaerobacillaceae; genus Anaerobacillus; species Anaerobacillus isosaccharinicus. The sequence goes on from NZ_CP063356.1 coordinate 4,268,783, forward strand.
AAATTTAACTAAAAGTAATAGACCATTAAATGTAGTAGAAATTACTCATATTGAAGCAAATGTTGAAGCGAACTCCATCGGTAAAGTTCTGATGACAGGTTTGGCCCAGGTTGCTAAGTCTAAAAAAGTTCGAGACTATTGTCTAAAAGGGAAAGAAATAGCAACAAAACATGTGCAAGTCTTTACAACTATGTTAACGAATGATGACATTCCTTCACCAATGCCGTGGGATTTGGAAGTTACCGATTCAGCTGTATCACCATTCTCGGATAAATTAATAATGTTTCATTCATCTTTAATTATTGCATCAAATATTTCAAATTATGCTACTGCCTCAGCAGCCAGCCTAAGAACAGATGTCTCAACTTCTTATGTCCGTCTAACCACGGAGGTTGCTCAATTTGCAAAAAACGGGGTTGACTTAATGATTAAGAACGCATGGTTAGAGCAGCCACCACAAGCACCAAATCATAAAGAGTTAGCCAAAGGTTAATGTGTATAAATCTTCGTTGCTTAAGGATAAGCTTTTCACAAAATTACTTAAGAAAGTTAAGTGCCTGGAACTTAACTTTCTTATTTTTTTCGAGTGGCTATTTTAAAATCCCACCAAAAAATCGCTATTTTAAATATAATGAATAGATACTATGAAGATATTTTTCACCTCTAAAAAGCTCATATTTTGAACCAGTTCTAACAAAACCTAGTTTTTCTGCTAAATTTATAGACTTATGATTTTCAGTATAAATACAGGCATTTATCTCCTTTAGATCCATAAAGTTCTTAGCAAATTCAATGATCCCTTTTAAAGCTTCAACCATGTATCCATTTCCTGAAAATTCCCTTTTTAAGTCATAACCTATTTCAACTTTAGAATCTTCAATACTCCAACAGTGAAATCCACACGTTCCCATTTTTACTCCATCAACTTTTCGTATTAAGATCCATCTATGTTGTGGTCGTGGTTCAGGTTGTAAATAAAATTCTATTATGTCATCCGCCTCACTAATATTTGTTAAAGGTTCAGCATCAAATAAGTATGTATTTATGTCATCATCAGAAAATTGACTAAAAATAAATTCTCTATCTCCTCTATCAATGTTTTTCAGAACCAATCTTTCTGTTTCTATTTTATTATAAAACATATTCGCCCCCTCCTTTCTTTACCAATAATTGTTAATTTGAAAATGATATTTACTTTATTGAAATGTAAAAATCAATCCGGTTTTCATTTTTATGAAAGATCTCATAGTCAGGTGTCTCAGCAAGCTCAAAGCAAGAATTAGGAAGCCATATGCCGTCAATATAATCATATACTCCCTGACTCAATCTCTCACCGTTTAATGTATTATTTATAGTGTCATAGCTAAAAACAGCATATTTACCTTGGGGTAAAACCTTTTTTACCATACCAGTAGGAACATTTCCAGATTCTAATGCTTCAATACCGTAAAAATAAGTGTAATTAATCTCATCGTCCTCTTTACCAATGTCTTCGGCGTTATAATCATATACCGCATAGCTCAAATCAGCATTTGCTTTATTTTCATTAGTTCTTACCATTTCCATAAATTCATTTCTTACTTTTAGTAAAAGTCCAAACTTTATGTTATCTCTTTGATTTATTTTCCTAGCTATACCTAAAAGTAGTTTTTCTTCTTTACAAATAATCTCTGGGTTCAAAATTGTCTCCCCCCCACTATTTATAGAAAGCAAATTTACTTTTTCATAAAGAATTGGTTCTACTTGAAATTTTCGAAAACGACTTGGTGGCATTCCATAAGCCAACTTAAAAGATCTGGTAAATACCTCATGTGATTCGAAACCATTTTCAAACGCTATGTCAATTATGCAACGCTTAGAGGTTACTACATCAAACATTGCATTACTAAGTTTCCTTTTACGTACATATTCCTTCACTGGGCAACCCACAATTGCAAGGAACACCCTATAGAAATGAGGTATTGAGTACCCAGCAACTTTTGATATTTGCCCCAAACTCATTTTACTTTTCAAATTGTCCTCAATATAGTCGATTGCCTTTTGAAGATTAACATAATAACTCAAAAAAAATCCTCCCCTTGGTTGGGTCCTAGTTTAATAATACATTCTAGAAGTGATAAATTCTTGATGTTTTTTATCATCTTTCTACTAATGATTAATAGTCTGTGAACAAATAAATAAGCCCCCAAAAACGACCAATACTACGTATTTAAAATCAACAAATTTTTCACCAGGATATGATTTTATAATTGATTTGAAAAATCGTCTAATCATTGTGTATAATAAGCTTAATACAACACAGAATGAAAAATGACCGAACGCGGGAACGTCCGGTCAAGCAATTACATCCGCATGAAGAGCGGTGACCAAAATCAAATTATTACCGAAAAAAGTAACAATCCTTATCTCTTGGTTGGAGGGGGGACGGTTACTTTTTTCTGTCTCTGACGATGTCTATGATCAATGATACAACCCCTAACAAAACGAAAATTTATTGAAGTCCTACTATAATTGCCTCATATGTCGTCATTACCACACCTCCCTTCTATTGGGAGATGGTCAACTGTCCACCCGCTTTATGAAATTGCTATTTTTATTATAGTGAACACGCGTTCCATTTTCTGCAATCTTTTGTACTATTTTTACTTAATAAAGTAACATAGCTGATTTTCCCTCTAGGGGAATATCGGCTTTTTTTATTAACGTTTATATAGATGCGAAAAGTCACAACTTTTTAGTCTTTTGATTAATTAATCGTACTCCATAAATTATTTACTGTTTTTATAAATAGATGGTTAGTAGACTGATCACAAAGAGAAAGCGATCCGGTAGCCAAGGATTGCTTAAGATTATTTGAAATATCATCTAATTTTTGTGTATAATAAGCTTAATACAACACAGAATGAAAAATGACCGAACGCTGTAACGTCCGGTCAAGCAATTACATCCGCATGAAGAGCGGTGACCAAAATCAAATTATTACCGAAAAAAGTAACAATCCTTATCTCTTGGTTGGAGGGGGGACGGTTACTTTTTTCTGTCTCTGACGAAAACCACGATCAATGATACTACACCTATCAAAACTAAATTCGATTGAAGTGCTACAATGATTGCTTCATACGTCGTCATTACTCCCACCTCCCTTCTATCGGGAGATGGTCAACCGCCCATCCGCTTTATGTAATTGCTATTCCAATTATACCGAACGTCTATTCTGTTTTCTACAATCTATTGTACTATTTTAAAGTTAAGTGCCTGGGACTTAACTTTTTTATCTAGTTCCAATGAATTTTAGCTGCAAAATGAAAAAGGAACGTTTTACTGCTACTTATTAGCAATAAAAACTATCCCTTTTTGTGTCAATAGCTATTTACCTTTTCCTTTAGCATGACCAACTCTGACAACGAGAAATAATTAAATCTTTGCTCCATTTTTGCCTGGATGTTCTTCATTTCTTGCTGGTAAAATTCATTCAAATGGCCGTGATCAGAACTTACTTCCTTATCAGTTTGAACATTCGTCTTGACGGGCACATTGAACGCCTCTATGTTACCTTCAGACAGGTGAAAGCAACCTGACGGGCACATTGAACGCCTCTATGTTACCTTCAGACAGGTGAAAGCAACCTGACGGGCACATTGAACGCCTCTATGTTACCTTCAGACAGGTGAAAGCAACCTGACGGGCACATTGAACGCCTCTATGCTACCTTCAGACAGGTGAAAGCAACCTGACGGGCACATTGAACGCCTCTATGCTACCTTCAGACAGGTGAAAGCAACCTGACGGGCACATTGAACGCCTCTATGTTAACTTTACACAAATGAAAGCTACCTGACGGGCACATTAAACGCCTCTATGTTACCTTTACACAGATGAAAGCTACCTGACGGGCACATTAAACGCCTCTATGTTACCTTTACACAGATGAAAGCTACCTGACGGGCACATTGAACGCCTCTATGTTACCTTTACACAGATGAAAGCAGCCTGACGGGCACATTGAACGCCTCTATGTTACCTAGTAGCAAAATAAAATGAGCCCCAAACCCATTAATATGGGATTAGGGGCTCATAATTTTATAGTTTATAGATCGGAAACAATCAGATATGTTAAACGAATAGGTCCATGTACGCCCCATACCTTGTTTAACTCAATGTCAGAGGAACTACTTGAGCCACAAATAAAGTTAATGGCTGCAGGATTTATTCCTTCTTTTGACATTTCATGAAGTTTTTGCATTCCTTGTGTTAAACGAGGAACAATTGTACTTTGAGGTACAATACAAACATAATTTAAAGGCAGGAAGTTTGACGATCTTCCTTTTCCCAACTTATCAATTACAGTGTAAGAAGCTGTTTCAGCAAGTGAAAGATCACTAATACACACGCCATAAGACGCATTCAATGCCTTATCTACATTTTCACGGCCTTTTTCATCCGTCCAAACATAGGCATCTTTCAACACATCATTTAGACCCCATTGGGTAAAACGCTCATCGTTCCAAGCGATAATTGGGCCAGTTCCATGTTCAACAAGCTTCTCGGCTACATTTTTTGCAAGATCTTTTTTCTCAATAATTAAGGAATCAATCTTACCGCCCGACCCAGCTTTGTTAACTTGGGCATTCTTATGGAATTCTTCGGCTAATTGTGCTTGAGTAAAGCCTTTATAAATTTCAAGTTGAGGTTTGCTTGATAATTCAGGGTGCATAACCTCTTTGGGCATTTCTCGTCCAAGTATGTTTGAAAGGTTAGAAATAAATGACTCTCTATTTAAGATTTGTCCTTTTTTCATTATTTATTTCCTCCTTTACTTCTAGATGCATACCAATCTCTGAAACGTTCGTTTTCAAATGCTGGCATGTCACGCTTGTCTGTCCAACCTTTAAGAACACTAACACCTTTTTTAATCTTACCATCTTCCATCAATGGCTTTGTTATTAATGGCGCAACACTTGTTCCTAGCTTGTACATCCAAGGACGGCTTAAGACCATACCTGCTCCGGACATACTCGCACCCCAGAATGCAGAATCCTTCTTTTCTTCAGCTAACACACGCTTGTGCTCATGAATTAATGAATGTAACGGGATATTAGCTGGACAAACTTCAGTACACGCACCACAAAGTGAACACATATGTGGAAGTTCTTTGAAGTCATCATAGCCTTCAAGAAGTGGCGTTAGTACCACTCCAAGTGGGCCTGAATAGATAGAATTATAAGAGTGGCCACCAACTTGTCGATATACTGGACAGATATTTAAGCATGCCGCACAGCGAATACATTGTAATACTTCTTTGAATTGGGACTTTAATACTTTAGAACGTCCATTATCAACGATTACCACATGAAATTCCTTAGCACCATCCGCAGCACCTTCTTCAGTAATCCCGTTTACAAATGTTGTATAGCTTGTACTTTTTGCCCCTACTGCACTTCTAGCTAATAAGCTAATACAGATATCTGCATCTTCATAGGTAGCTACAATACGTTCCATCCCCATGACAGACACCTGTAATTCAGGTGCTGATGTACATAGATCGATATTTCCTTCATTACTGATTAATGTAATCGCTCCTGATTCAGCAATAGCAAAGTTACATCCGTAAATTCCCATATCCGCCGTTACAAACTCATTACGCAGCTCGGCCCGAGAAAATGCAGCTAAGTCTTCTGGAATATCTTCGCCTGTATATCCGTTTTTGGCAAAGACATCACGAATTTGGGTTTTGTTTAAATGCAAAGATGGCACTACCATATGTGAAGGTGGATTCCAGTCATCTAATTGCAAAATGTATTCAGCTAAGTCCGTTTCCATTACATCTATCCCAGCATCTATCAAATCGTGGTTAATTCCAATTTCTTCTGTAACCATCGATTTAGCCTTTACAACTTTTTTAACGTCTCTCTCTATTGCTAGATTAGTAATATACTTGGAGGCTTCCTTAGCATCCTTTGCAAAAAAAACGTTACCCCCGTTTTTTACAACGTTTTCAGCAAATTGATTTAAATAGAAATCTAAGTTTTCAAGAGCGTGGCCACGAACTTCTCCTGATAGCTTTTGCCACTCTTGAAAATTACCATCCCCCAATTGTGATAGCACGTTCGTTCTATTATTATTAATTAAATCCTGAGCTTTCACCATTGCAGCCCGCATAAAATCATCATTTAGATTCTTTCCAAGATTTTCCTTGAAACTTTGATCGTTAATCTTAATCCCCATTTTGGCTCCCCTTACTACTTAGAATTTAGCACTTCAGCAATATGCATTACTTTGATATTTGATCCAAGTCTACTTAATCGTCCACCAATATTCATTAGACATGCATAGTCTGCACCTATTAAATAATCAGGGTTCGCTTCTTGAATATACCTTGCTTTTTCATCAGAAACTTCAGCTGAAATATCCCCCATTTTGACAGAGAAGGTACCACCAAACCCACAACACTTGTCAGAATTGCGGAAATCTACTAATTCAAGACCTTCTACATTCGAAAGAAGTTTTAATGGCTGTTCTTTCACTTTTAAAAATCTTGATGTATGGCAGTTGTGGTGGTAAACAGCCTTACCTGGCAGTTTCGCTGAAAAGTCTTCTACATTAATAACTTCAATTAAAAATTGCGATAATTCATATGTTTTTGCCGCAACTTTTTCCGCTCTTTCCTTCCATTCTTTATCATCAGCTAGAACATGTGGATATTCTTTTACAAATGTTACACACGAACCTGAAGGTGAAACAATCACTTCAGCATGTTCAAACGTTTTAATAAAGTGTTTAATTGTGTTTTTTGTTTTCTCTACGTATCCACTGTTATACGTAGGTTGCCCGCAACATGTTTGGTTCGTAGGGTAATCGATCTCATGCCCCAGACCTTCCAGTAATTCAACAGTAGCTTTACCGACATTCATTGCCATAAAATCGACAATACAGGTTGTAAATAATGTTACTTTCATTTCAAATCTCCCCTTATTTAAAAACGATCATCGTCTATTATAACTTCTCTATGTATCAAAATTCGACATATTTCAATAAAGTTCATAATATCTACCTCTTTTTGCCACAGATATAGGCCACCATTACCTAATAAACAAAAAAAATTATAAAAATCACCCCACCCTTTTCTGAAAAAAATTGTATTTATAAAGTGAAGGGGGTGAGACAAGATGAACATTTTAAAATCACGGTTAACAATCACTGTGCATGCGGGCTTTGACCAGGACGGTGAAGAGGTTTTCAAGACCAAGAACTTCTCAAACGTTAATAATTTAGCTACAGAAGAACAACTTCTGCTAGCTGCCCAAGCATTAGTGACACTGCAACAGCACACGTTAGAAAGCGTCACAAGAACAAACATGTACAACGTATTTTAAGAGAGTTGAAATCTAGTAGGATAGGAGGTGAGCCAAGATGGCAAAGAAAATCGAATTAATTTTTAAAAATGAGATTGGTAGAAACGTAACGATTTCATTAGATAACCCAATTGAACCAGTCGATACAGAAAAAGTATCACTAGTGATGGATCAAGTGATTGCCCAACAAGCATTCGTTTCAAGCGGAGGTTTACTAGTGGGCAAGGCGGCAGCGCGTATCGTTGAGCGCAATGTTGAGCCAATTAGTATTCCAGTAAATTAAGTTAGTTAGGGGGCGGAGATGAATACTTCTCCCCCTTTGTTAGGTTGAATTTTTTCGAAAGGATGGTGGCGTGAGATGGAGATGTGGATCCCGCTCATTAGCGAATACGGTTTTCCAGTGATGATTACCCTTTACTTGCTGCATCGTATCGAGGTAAAGCTAGACACACTGAACGATTCGATTAAGAGTCTGGCTCATTCGCTGCAACAGCCGAGTGAGAGCAAACATATGAAAGCGCAGAAAGCTAGTTCTTGATGGACTAGCTTAATGCATGGCCTAATTTTGGCTAAAAATAGGGTTTGGCTTATAACTGGGTGAGTTCCGCTTATAATGGGGGAAGTTTGGATGATAATTGAGCCCGTTTGGCTTAAAACTGAGCAAATTCGGCTTATAAATTGTTGAGTTTCGTTTATAATTCAGTTAGGGAGGGTGTCTACCCTTTGCTACAGAAATTGAAAAAAGAAAGATCAAAACAGTTAACCTTGAAACATCTTCTAATTATTGTGTATAATAATCATAATAGAACACACAATGAAAAATGACCGAACGATGTGAACGTTCGGTCAAGCAACTACATCCGCATGAAGAGCGGGTGACCATAAATATCTTTATTACATTAGAAAAAAGTAACTATCCTTATCCTTGGTCGGGGCGGACGGTTACTTTTTTCTATCTCTGACGATGACTATGATCATTGATACAACCCCTATCAAAACTAAATTTGATTGAAGTGCTACAATTATTGCCTCATATGTCGTCATTACTCCCACCCCCCTTCTATCGGGAGATGGTCAACCGTCCATCCGCTTTATGTAATTGCCTACATTAATTATATAGAACCTACGTTCTATTATCTACAATTTATTATACAATTTTTATTTACACAAAAACTCGAAAGTTAAGTGCCATGCACTTAACTTTTTTATGGACACATTATCATAAATTAGTCCCACCTTTCTTAAAGATAAATTCGTATTCCCGATACCCTTCATTTTCTAAGTCTGCTTTTTTGATAAACCGTAAAGCTGCATAGTTACTACAATACCCGTAACCCACCACTATCTTTTGGCCCGTCATAAAAAGCAAAAAACGTTTCTTATGCATGATTCAATGGAAGCACATGACCAGTCCCCTTACTTATTCTACTTTTCAAGAAATCGTTTAATTGTAAAATTTAAAAAGGATTCACTTAGTAATGATAAAATCTTATCTTTGCTATGTACCATATAGAAATTTCTTCTGAGAGTAAGTCCCTGAAGTTTTATTTTTCGCAGTGTACCAAGTTTTAGTTCTTTTGAATGGCTGATAAAGAGATAATCGACACCCAATGCCAGATTCAACTGTAGCTTTGATCGATTCGGTGTTTTCTAATTCTAAGACAATATTCAGATTTTCCGGGTTGAGATGATGAGTTTTCAATGTGGCTTCCATTACTTGCCGTGTCCCCGATCCTTCTTCACGTAAAATGAAAGGCAGAGAAAATAACTCATCGGGAGTTATGGTATCTTTCTCACCAATGATGGAGTTATCCATATTGCCAGCGTCCTCCATGAATGGTTTAACTATTAGGGAAGGGTGAAACATTGGCGCTTCAATAAAACCAAGATCAATTTGTTCATCAATAATTTTATGGATGATTTGCTTCGAATTATATATTTTCATAATCAAATTTACTTGCGGATACTCTTGTTTAAATTTCCCTAAAGCAAATGGTAATAAATGCTCACCAATTGTTAAACTAGCCCCAATAAATAAGTCACCATGAATGGAACCCGATAATAACGTTAAATCTTTTTTACTTGATCTAGTAGTTCGACATATTTAAAAGTAATCTCCCCGAATCGGTTAATTCTATCTTTTTTGTAGTTCTTTTGAATAGCTTAACTTCTATGGATTCTTCTAGATTTTTGATTTGAAGACTGACAGAAGGTTGTGAAATGTGATGAATTTTTGCCGTTTCAGAAGATAGATTCGTTTAGTGGAAGGTTGAACAGAACCTCAAGTTAATGCTTACACTCATTTTATTGATACAGGAAGATCCTCTTTCATGGTAGCTATTGTAATTCTGTAAAAATAAAATCTAAATCGTTTAAGGAGGATATCGAATTGAATTTAGCTAAATTCCCGCGGAGAATTTACACGAATGGTCATACTTCTATTGAATTTTACCCCATAAGAAACTCTAGTTTTCTTGTTTTATTACCACCACTCGTCAGACCTAAAAAATCATCTCTTTTCATTTAAATATTTGGCCCACCTAAGGCTTTGGAGAGACCTCTGTCATGTTTTTTACCAGAAATATCCACGAAGTTTAGCACTTGCTGTCTAAGGTTTACCAATGTGAAAAAGCCTAATACCCCTTATGGTTACCGAGTAATTAGGCTTATGGTCTTCTACAATCGTACCCTTTTATATTGAACAATATAAAAGGGTACGACGCAGTAATGACTTATTTCACCTCTCTAATTAAGTGTAAATATTTTATAACATTATAATTGGAATAAATGCATAACCCAAAATACCAAAGGAGGAATCATGATGGATGGTAGAAGATTTAAGGTGTTACATTTCTTGATTCCTAAAATGCTTAAACCTGATGCTATTATCAAAATCCCACCTATAATCGACACTTCGTTCATAAGATCTTGATTAATATAATTTCCTATAAAATTAGCAATCAAATAAATAGAACCTTGCCAAAAAAATAAAACAATTGCTGAAACAGCAATACCAATACCAAATGTGGATGCTAAAACAATTGAAGTAATTCCATCCAACATCCCATTAGCAAGCAAATAAGTATAATCCCTATTTAACGCAGCCTCTACAGGGCCTAAAATCGAAAGCGTTCCAACACAAAATAAAAGAATCGCAGTCGCTAACCCTTCTGCTAAATTACCCTTTGCATATTTATTAACTAAGGCATTAAATTTTGATTCTAAATCCAACCTTTGACCAATTAATCCCCCTACAGCTAAACTGACAATAAATAGTACAGGATATTTGCTGGAAGGTAAGTGTTGTACTAGTGCATTAATACCTAACCCTAACGCAACTAACCCCATAGCCTGCATTAGAATGTTATGATACTCATCTTTTATCCCTTTTTTGAGAATACTGCCCAAAATGCTACCGAGTAGTATCATTATTACATTGAATATTGTTCCGAACATTATCATCTCTCCTGCTAATTTTTTTTCCTATCTAAAATATAGACCCTCCTGTAAGGGGAGGGTCAACGTTTTATTGGTATTTGTATTTCTGTTAGATAGTCTTCTTTATTGCGAGAGATATAATGGTCAATGATAGTTCTTTCAATGGAATCACCGCTCACTTCAAAACCCTTATCTCGAATGAACTTTAGTAAAGATCTATAATGTTCTGGGGATTCGCTATGATTGCCGTTATAAAAAATGCAGGCATGCTTTCCTTCTGGAAGAGTTGCTACTAAAGGACCCTGAATATCATCTTCTTCGGCTAAGATAAATATCGAGTTATATTGATTAAAGTTGTTGATTACTAAATCATTAATACTTACAGTAAGACCTACTCCTCCAATGAAAATAGAAGAACTCCGATTGGACTGGCTCTCTAGTCGCCTCAACGAAACTTCCAGCTCTGGTTCTGAACTGATTCTCTCCATTAATCTTACTATTTTTCTCTCTTCCTTTTCCTTTATAAATGGAATGCCCAATTCCTTTGATTCTCGTGCCAGTTTAATGTCCTTGATTCGGTTTTGAAACCTATGGTTAATTTGTGTTAGTTCATTAATTTTTTCTTCCGTTAAACGTTTCTGCTCCTCTAATAGATTTAAAAAACTGTCGATATCCCTGTGATCGAGATGTCCTTTAATTTCCTTTAAAGAAAAGCCTAATTCCTTTAAATAATGGATGGTGTTCAAATGTTCGAATTGTTCTGTTGAATAATATCTATAACCGTTATTTCCATCCGTATGTATAGGTTTTAATAAATCAATTTCATCATAATATCGAAGGGCTTTTATCGTTGTATTATGAAGTTTAGCCATTTCTCCAATCGAAAATCTATTCTTCAATTTAATCTTCCTTTTCAAAAGCTTTTTATTAACATAATCATACACGTTTGTGTGATGGTAATCTATCGCGCTTCTATTAAAAATGTATTTTACAAAGCCCTTTAAATATAGAAGTTCCTAGCTGCGCAGTATCTAGTCTACTACGCAGCAAATAGTTCTGGTGTTTTTCAAGATTAACGCCCTAACAAAAAAAAGACTGTATAGCAAGAAAAATAGAGGGAAGAGATTTGCCTAATGGACAAATCTCTTCCCTCTATTATGTAAATATCGAATTTACTTTTTGGTCTCCAATTTTCGCATTTTTTAGCTTGAAATGTTTTTATTCCCTCTACTAAATCATCAGTAAAAAATAGCTAATTATTATAGTTGATTAATAATTTTTCTCTAAAGCTTGAAATTTTAACGTCATCACATCGAGTTGTGTGGATTAATGTTCGTGTTGTATCTGAAATGACAATATAACAAATAGTTTTTAGGGTAGCAGCAAATCTAAAATATCCTATATTTTCTATTTTTTCAGCAAAACCTCTGTATTTTTCTGTAAGTTCTATTTCCGGTTTTCCACTCGGATCTACCCAATGTACCCCACGAGAGTTATAGACTTCGGAACTGAAGCCCTCCAGCATTTTCCCTACGTCTATTGAATTTAGCACCTTTGCTACTTCTTCGTTTATCCAAAACCCCTTTTGATCCTTAGGACTGTAATATAATACTCTACCTATATGGGACAAAGCTACATCAAGGTGACCAGTCTCCTCACACTTTTCTTTTGAGAGTTTCAACCACTCATTAAAATCATTCTCAGAAAAACTACCATCTTTCCTGAGTCCTGGTGGGACCTTCCAATTCCAAAGTAGTTTAAATACATTCGAGGCAATTGCTTGTTGTTCTTCTGTTGGTTTGCTTGTCTTTTCCCCTTCTTTTTTAGAACGATAGACTATACTAATTACTTCTCAACTAACCCATGGCGATGATGAGGGTATCCTACGTGAATTACTTTCACTCTATAAAAAAAAAGGATATTGGGACTAGATTTCTAGTACCAGTATCCTTTTTTCTTATTACTTTAAAACGTTCTGCTAATTATTTTTATGCTATTTCCAGAAGGATCTTCAACAGATATCTCTTGATTTTCCTCGCTATAGCTGTAGCCTAATTGATCAAGACCAGTTTTTGCACTTTGGTACTCTTCCTCGGTAAAATGAAGGGTAAACACTTTTAAACCCAATGCATGATCGGGAGGCGAAGGCAACCCTCTTCCTGCCCACATGTTCATACCAATGTGATGGTGGTAGGCATCCTTAGAGACAAAAAGCATCAGGGCGTCCTGGGCGACAATATTAAATCCTAGTGCTTCGACATAAAATTTTTCCGATTCCTCTATGTCTGATATCTGCAAATGCATGTGCCCTATTCTCGTTCCGCTAGGTAAGCCATCCCATTTACTGTCCTTAATTTCGGCAATTAAACTCTCAACATCTAGCTGGGCTGTTCCACCGACATATCCGCCTTTTTCGTCCCTTTCCCACTGATTCGAATTTCTATCGGCATAAATCTCAATACCGTTATTATCTGGATCAGCTAGGTAAAGCGCTTCGCTATATTGGTGATCAGAAGTACCTTGGAGTGGGTAACCAGACTCCGCTAAATGTACTAGTGACAATGCTAAATCTTGTCTAGTAGGTACAAGGATTGCGAAATGGTATAAACCAGTCGTTCGCAACGGGCGCTCGATAAACGTTTCGTCTTCGATCAGGACAAGCTGCGGTACATTCCCATCAGCCGAAAGTGTCGCTGTTTTCTCATCTCTTTCTAGAACACGAAACCCAATGAGTTCTTGATAAAATGTAAGAGAACGTTCAATGTCAGAAACTTGAAGCTCCACATATCCAATTCTAGGTTCCATGGTTCCTGTATAATTATTCAAGCTCATAGTATCGTTCCTCCCTTCCTGATTTAGATATAGAAACAGTGCTACTACTGTAGCTAAAACGATGATCACTGAAATTATCTTACTATTATTCATTCGGTACGACCAAAAGGTCTATCCCCTTTTTTTCAAAAATTTAGTTGTTTTTAGCTTTAAATAAAAGTTTATCTAACGAATATAATTTACTTCCGTTCATTAATAAAAATAAAGAAATTGTTAGTAATGCTAAATCGTACGCGTAACCACCGATGAAACCAACGGCTAACTGTACTTTAATAATCGCCCCCAATAGCAATAGTACGAAAAGACCTCCTACCACACGTGTTGCTAGTCCTAGGATCAATGCAATGCCACCCACCACTTCAAGACTTGCGACTATATAAGCCAAAAATCCTGGTAAACCGATACTATCAAACCACCCAGCAATATTTTCAATCCCGCCTTGGAACTTTTGGGTACCGTGTCCAATAAAAATAAGTCCTAAAACCACTCGTAATATTAATGCACCAATTTCATGTTTTTCTTTCATTTTTTGTTCCTCCTAAATAATTAATTTTATTTGATGAAGCAATTCTATTAAGAATTATCTACCTCCTATGTGCCATTAAATTTTATGATAACTTCATAGAATACTAATATTCTTATTTGTAAACTCAGACCCCAAAAAAATAATAAAGATCGCTCTTTGTTTTTTTATATGAATATTAGTTTTCTATAAACTAACATGAAGACTTGTAGATTGTCAATCATTTTGCTATGATTATCATTAAGTTCTATACGAAAGCATACGGAGATGATTTGATTGGATATCGGAACAAAAATTCGTTCGATTAGAAATCGAAAAAAAATTACCATTGCGCAAATGTGTGAAGCCACAGGGTTATCAAAAGGTTTTATAAGTAATATTGAAAACAACAATACATCGCCTTCCATTCATACATTAAATACCATTGCCGAGTTTTTGAAGGTGCCTCTACCTTACTTATTGTTAGAAAAAAAACAGCACATGCGTGTCGTTCGAAAAAACGAACGAAGAACCTCCTTTTTAGGAGACGTAAAAATTGAGCATATAACCTCAAAAGGCCCATTACGAATGATGATCACTGAATCTCCACCCGGATTTTCTATTGGAGAAGACGAGCCCCATGCCCACGAAGGCGAAGAATGCCATCTAGTTCTAGAAGGTAAAGTTTTAGCTGTTCAAGGAGAAGACTCCGTGATCGCTGAAAAAGGCGATTCTTTTAGCTGGAATGCCAGTGTACCCCATATGGTAAAAAATATTGGAGATACGAAAGCTGTGATCTTAATTGCCATTTATTCAGATACAAAAATGGATGATCTGTTATAGGCAGACAACATAAAGCCAGGTGATGCCAAACTATGATTTGCTTCACCTAGCTTTTTTACTACTGACCTACCCAGAATTCCTACTTACTCTTTTTAGTTACTACCTACTTGGCCATCAGTTGTTAATGGTTGTTTTTTCACTACGTAAACAGTATATACGAGTAAAAACACACCATACATAATAGATGCAACAAGATTAACCGCTTGATAAGAAACTACTGTAGCGACTAACCGAAGTATAAAAGAACCTTTCCCTATACCTAAATCAAAAAAATTAAAGAATGAAGCCATCGCATCTTCATGTTCATGCTCCTCTACTAAGTTCATACACTAGGTTTGAATAGCCGGATAGATCGCACCAAATCCAAACCCATACAGGATAGCAGCTAAAATATGCTATTGCTAGTTGCTATATGTAAATAATACGAATCCCAAAATCGACAAAGCCGGGATGAGAATAACAGAAGGTCCATGTACCTCAAATAGCCTCCCTGATACAAATCGAATGACAAAACTCGCTGCCGCAAGAGGTTCCCCTGCCTTTAAGTGGGTACCAACCCCTACCATCCTGTTATCATTTACAATAACCGAGCCCACCTAAGGATTAGGATCTGTCTGACCTTTCATTGCCAGTGCATTTTTTAAAACTAAGTCCATGTAAAATCCATGGCTAGTCATTGCAGCAAGTTCCTTCCTCCTCTAGGTGACCAGATTTGTTGATTTTAGTTTTTAAATATTTCTCGTTATATTCAGATATATCTCCCCACAATGGCCTTCTTTCTGAAACCTTAAGCCCAGCATTTGTTAAAGCTTCTAACTTTTTCGGATTGTTCGTCATCAAAGTAACGGGTCTTGATCGAAGTGTCTTTAATACTTGAATAGCATCTGAATAGTTTCTAGAATCATCTACAAAGCCAAGCGCATGATTAGCTTCAACAGTATCATAACCATTTTCCTGTAAGATATAGGCCATTGCTTTACTAAATAAACCGATTCCTCGTCCTTCGTGGTTTGCTAAATAAAATAAGGCTCCATTCCCGTGCTCCACAATCTGTTTCATTGATTGTTTAAGTTGATACCCGCAATCACATCGTTTACTTCCAAATATATCACCCGTATGACAAATAGAATGAAATCTTATCACAGCATCATCTGAGTTTTCGAAATCACCATATGCCAAGACGCTTGATTGTTGAAACTCAGCTAAATTAATGGAGGATAGCTTATTTATTACCTTTTCATAGTCCTCTGTAACCTCATCACAATTCAACCAACAATACCATTTAAAAATAACCGTTTCATCATATAAGGTAACGGGTAGCTTAATAGGACCTACCAAGTAGATAGCGCCCTTTTCCGTTTTAATTAACTGAATTTTATCTTCTAATTTAGAGACAATTTTACTTTCAAATTTCATTTGAGTCATTTGAAACCTCTTTTCATTTAAAAAAATATATTTTTTACCTAATCTAAGTTTGGCCATTAATGATTTCTATTATTTACCTCTCACTCCAAGCTCGTGCTAGAAGGAAAAGTTCTAGCCGAACAAGGAGAAGATTCTAATATCGCAAGAAGAAGGTTTCTGATTTGAAAAAAAGTAATCATCCTAACCTTTATCAGGCGGCGGACGGTTATTTTTTTTGTTTCCATTCGAGGAGTCGACGTGACGATTCTTGTACATCTTTCGTTTAGCAAAAACAAAAGAAGCAAGAGCTCCCCTCGCTTCTTTTTATGAATGTTCTAACACATACGAGTGGTAATTCATAATCAAGTTACGTTAACTTGCCAAAAAATAAGCCATCATAATAATTTCCTTCTATAAAATAATAATCTTTAAATCTACCTTCTAAATCAAATCCGTTCTTTTCTAAGACACGATACGACCCAATATTTGCATCTACGACTCGGGCGTGGATTTTGTTGAGCTTTAAAGATTGAAAGGCGAAATCCTTCATTAAAGTAACAGCTTCTGTTCCATACCCTTGCCCCCAATAATCTTTATGAAAAACATAACCTATCTCTCCGTGGTTTGCTTCTTTATCAAAATTAAACATCATTGCTGTTCCAATAATTTTGTCTGTTGCCTTTAGAACAATCGATGCATATAAGTGAGTGCCGGCTGTCTCACGTTTAATTAATTCTCCAATATATGCCTCAGTTTCATCTAAGCTTTGCATTAATCTCCAGCCAATAAAGCGGGAAACATCAGCATCAGAAGCAAAATGATGAATTTCTTGGACATCACTTTCACCTAGAGTTTTAAAATAGATATGTTTCCCTTTTAACTCATGAAACAAATTCGCTTTCATCTAGTCGTCCCCCGAACAGTTTTCTTTTAGATCAAAATTTATCGGACTCACTCATTTAAATTTTTTTTAAACATAATCTCTAACCCTTCTTTCTCAAGAAGAAACCCTCCTACATCTACATATCTACATTTCCTATAAAATTGTTGGGAGGTTTCGACGGCCATTGTTGAAGTAAGAACCATTTGATGCCCCTTAGATCTCATTTCATTTTCCCAATATGTACCTAGGTTCGTACCAACGTCCAGCCCTCTATATGAATCTAATACATGAATTAAATTCATATAAGGAACGACATTCCAAAAATAGCCAAAACGCAACCAACCGACGATTTGATCTCCATCCTTGGCGACAATAACTTCCTTATATTTAATTTTTCTCTCTAACATTTCAGCTGAAACATGACGGTCTTTTTCTTTTAAATACTCATAATCATTTGTTGCTGCATAGTGATACGTAATCATTGTTATCGCCCTTTCTTCTAGCACTATTAATTATTTATAGATAATCTACTAATTCCCTAATCCTGTTTATAATACCTTATTTTTGAAGAAAGTGGACACGTAAATCGATCAAAAAATTAAAACAGTATCTAAAATTTTTTTTGAAAACACCCCACCCTTTTTTGAAAAAGTTTGTATTTATAAAGTGAAGGGGGTGAGACAAGATGAACATTTTAAGATCAAGGTTAACAATCACTGTGCACGCGGGCTTTGACCAGGACGGTGAAGAGGTTTTCAAGACAAAGAACTTCTCTAACGTTAATAATCTAGCGACAGAAGAACAACTTCTGCTAGCTGCCCAAGCATTAGTGACACTGCAACAGCACACATTAGAAAGCGTCACAAGAACAAACATGTACAACGTATTTTAAGAGAGTTGAAATCTAATTGGACGGGAGGTGAACCAAGATGGCTAAGAAAATCGAATTAATTTTTAAAAATGAGATTGGTAGAAACGTAACGATTTCATTAGATGACCCAATTGAGCCAGTTGATACTGAAAAAGTATCGCTAGTGATGGATCAAGTGATCGCCCAACAAGCATTCGTTTCAGGCGGAGGGTTATTGGTGGGCAAGGCGGCAGCTCGTATCGTTGAGCGCAATGTTGAGCCAATTGAAATTGCAGTTAATTAAGTTAGTTAGGGGGCGAAGGATACTTCTCCCCCTTTGTTAGGTTGAATTTTTCGGAAGGAGGATGGCGTGAAATGGAGATGTGGATCCCGCTCATTAGCGAATACGGTTTTCCAGTGATGATTACCCTTTACTTGCTGCATCGTATTGAGGTGAAGCTAGACACACTAAACGATTCAATTAAGAGTCTGGCCCAATCGTTGCAACAGCCGAGTGAAAGTAAAGCTATGAAAGTACAAAAAGCTAGTTCTTGATGAACTAGCTTTTTATTTGACCTAATTTTGGCTAAAGATAAGGTTCGGATTATAACTGGGTGAAACCCGCTTATAATCGATGAAGTTTGGATTATAACTAAGCGATTTTGGCTTATAAATTGTTGAATTCCGCTTATAATCACTCGTTCAGCTTGGTAAATTTAATGCTTTATAAAAAAAGACAAAAAACGTCCATCCCGCATGGATATTTATTGTTTTTTGTCTTTTTAGCGTGACACCAATGAAAGTTCAACTGAATAGTTTTTTCTTAACAGGAATCCAAATTTCACAAAAACAATCAGATTGAAGGTTTTCTGAATATAATTCAAAGTCAGTGTCGTCTAGCATTTCATACTCAGATCCAGGAAGAAATTCTCTAAAAATTCGATTCCAGGTTTCCCCGATACAATCCGGATTGTCACCTATACATTTAAATACAGCCCATAATGTAGGTTTGACTTCCCATTTTATGAAACCCACAGGTATCGGTCCATCAGCATATGGTACCCCTATACCATAATCAAAATGCGTACTTTCCTTTGATATAGGAGCACATAGTCCGTACATATCGTTGTTTACTGCATGCTGTTTTAATGTAGAAAACGTCCCATCTCCCCCCGACTCTTTCCAAAAGTCGGCAATTTCATTATTCCCACTCTCTGAAACTATTTCGTTGCTAAACTTTCTTACTTTTGCCAATAACTTAAATCCTTCTCTCATTTCAATTCTGTAGTCCAACACGCTACCACCTTCTATTTTAATTTTAATGAGAAGTCGATTAAAGGATTTTAATTTCGCCCCTGCACGTCTAGCCAGATTTGGGGTAATACCGTGGAACCTAGAAAATGCTTTTGTAAAGCTCTCTGGAGATTCATATCCATATTTTAAAGCTAAATCAATGACCTTTATATCAGAAGCCGATATTTCCTGTCCTGCCTTAGATAATCTTCGGTTTCTGATATACTCATTCACTGTCATTTCAGTTACTATACTAAATGTGCGATGAAAATGATAACTTGATATGTGAAGATGTTTTGCGACATCTTCATAGTTTATCGACTCTAAAAGGTTATCTTCTATATACTCAATAGCTGTCTGCAGGTCCTTAATAAAATTCATTCCCCCACCTCCCATAATCAAATGATACAAAACAGTTTGTGTTTTTTCCTGTACTCCCTTGCTCTGTTTTGTCTCTGTAACCTTGTCTTTTTAAGCCTCAATTTGAACGTTGCTTTCTTTATTAATGCTTAACTTTACTAAAAGGAAAATAAGAGACAAACTCGCTAGGATAACAATGACGCCAAATACGATAAGTATATGATATACGGCAAAATAGTTAATTATAAATGATCCGAATAAGGTTCCTATAGGGACAACTGTTAATAATATAGTTGAGACAAGGCCCATCACTCGGCCCATTTTATCCTTAGGAATGATTGTTTGATAAAGGGTTCCAATCCCAGTACTAGCCAAGGCAACACCTAATCCCAGAATAATAGAAGAAATGATTGCAATCGAAAAGGTAGGAATGATTCCTAGTAGAAGTAGCGATACTCCTTCAAGCGTTAAGCCGATAACGACCATTTTATACTTATCTTTACATACATTTAAAAAGACAAGGAGAACTCCTACAATAGCACCAACTGAGATAGAAGTGTTGATTAAGCCGAAACCGGTAGATCCCACGTGAAGGATGTCATTACTTAAAACTGTCAGAAATACTTGCAGAGGGGCTAAAAAGAAATTGATAATCACACCACCAACAAATACAAGATATAGTAACTGATTATTTTTCATCAGGTACTTAAACCCCTCTTTAAAACGATTGTTGAAACTGGCATTTTCTGTTTCCGATTTCACCGCCGGAATTTTAATCCAACACTCTGTCAAAGCAGAAATTACATACGAAATCCCGTTTAGAAGTAGTAAAAACCAAATTTCAGTCATGCCCAGTACAATTCCTGCTAAAACTGGCCCTAGAATATTACTCATTTGCATACTAAACTGATTTAAAGAATTCGCTTTTGGTAATTGTTCTTCTTCAACAAGCAAGGGAATCGACGCCTGAATAGCTGGTGTAAAAAAGGCTGTAATCCCTGATGATAACGCAATAAGTCCATATAATACAGTAATCGGCAACTGACCAGCAAATAAGAAATAGGCAATGGTAAGCATTAAAATTCCATTAAGAAAATCACTGGTGACAATGATCTGTTTTTTAAAATTTCGGTCGGCAAAAATCCCAGCCATCGGTTGAATGACGATCATTGGTATCGTAAAACAAATTAAACTAATCCCAAGTGCCAAGGAAGATCCTGTCTCAGTATAGATAAACCACAAAAGGGCTATTTGAAAAAGACGATCACCTAATTTTGATACTGTTTGCCCACTCCATAGTAGGACGAAATTTTTGTTCTTCCAAAGTTTATTACTCATAACTTTCTCCTTTATTCAGTCAAAAAATTAGACATCGACTCTAACGTTATTTTTATAAAATCTTTATTTACTGTGTACAGATTTTTCTTATCTTGCTTAGTAATTGTAAGCACCCCTTGGGATGATAGGATCGAAACATGATGAGAAATAGTCGAATTAGAAAGTCCTAGCTTTTTTGCAAGTTCATATCCAGAACAAGGAGTGGCAATTAAAATTTTTATCATCTTAATCCGATTTTCATCAGCTAATGCTTTAAAACTCTCATACAATTTCTCTTCATTAATTTTCTCATGAAGTTTAATCTGAAGCGATCGAACGCCATACCCATAGATCAAATGTTCTGTTTCATCGTGATAAGAACTAAATGAGCAGCTGTCATAGAAATAAGACGGAATAAAAATTACGTTATTAGAGTCGTAATCAAGATTTAAAAGTTTTCCGACCTTTTGTTCAAGATTATCTTGCAATTCATTTTCAAGCTCACTCAAACTATCATTGTGAATTTGAGCTAACCGTTCACTTTCAGGCAGATAAAATTGCTGGTAAAATTCTTCAATTAATTTTACGAACCGATTTTTACTATCAGCTGCATTTGCACACAAGTAGGTGAGCTTCCATTTCTCAACTTCAGGTAAATTCATTTCATTAATGAAAGAAATTAGTTCCGTATGATCTTTTATTGGCGATGGTATTCTTCGATTTGTACCGTAGCCTGTTTCTGTGAACATTGTTATCAGTTCTAAAGGTGACAGATCTTTTAAATGGGATATAAATGAATGAACATTATCATGTTGTTTTGAAAAAATTATGTTAGAAATAAGAGTCATTCCAAAAAAACTTTCAAAATTGAAAAAAACTTCAAGTTCAGATTTCATTTCAGGTGTTAAAGCTTTTCTTGTTTGGTTTACCCACTTTTCTAGCTCGATAGGAACATAATCACTATCGCTATCACTCCTCAGCTGTTCATGACAATTCGTGCGGAACATGGCCGCAAGAAGTTCGACAACTGGAGATATCATGATATTTACAGAAGGATTTATCTCTTTTAACATACATCATTACCTCATTTCGATATGTATCAAAGTCAAATTTTCAAGATCATCGTATCACCGATTTCGAAAACGGTCAAATAGTAAAAACGAATTTGATCGAAATGAAGTGACAAAGGGGCAAACACCGGATATTGAGTAGAGATTGCCTAGCTAGCAGCCCCCTCTTAAATTAAAAAAGATGGTCGTATCGCTACATCGCAGCAAAACAACCACCCTTCAAAAAAGCTAGTTCTTGATGGACTAGCTTATTGCATGGCCTAATTTTGGCTAAAAATAGGGTTTGGCTTATAACTGGGTGAGTTCCGCTTATAATCGGTGAAGTTTGGATTATAACTATGTGGGTTTGGATTATAACGCAATTTTGTGTTAAACATTTCCCGACAACTTTTTTCATTTTTTAACAAAAAGTCTCAATTTACATACTATCGTTTGTAAGTTTTTATTCAATTATTTTTCATAATTGTTTTAAAAAGGAATGAAAACTTACTTGAACTTACAACCACTTTCCAACAGCAAAATCGGAGAATATATAAGAATTAGACGAGAAGCAAAAGGTTGGTCACAAGACAAGCTATCAAAAGAAACAGGAATTACTCAACAATATATAAGTGAGATCGAGCTAGGGAAGCGAAACTTTGCTAATGATTTAATCCTCCACATCGCTTTGGCCCTAGATACTGTCCCTTCAGAAATTTGGCTGCAGTTTGAACGTGAAGCACTACCAGAAGCACGAATAAAATGGAAAGAGATGAAAGACCAGGAGTAACGACTGTACTCCTTCCTCCTCCCTCCCCGATCTGCCCCGAAAAAATTCAATTTACCAAATTTGACAGATGTCCCCAATACAAACATTTATCCTAAAAGGAGTGTTTTAATTGAATACGAAAGTCCTAACAACCTACCATGTCAGCAAAAATACCCTTGCCCTACTCTCTGTCGCTCATCCTGATTACTCGACTGTCGCACTTGAACCTAACGGTGAGTTTTACATTCGAGATACACCACTACAAATTCTCAAAAAAGCTTGTTTGATCGGTGGCTCTAATTACGATGGCAGAAAAGCAGCTGTCATGTACTTACTGGGTGCTAGACAAAAGCTGCCGATCCCAATCAATCCCTATGAACACATTTACGCATTTCCAACTCACTCACCAATCCAGTTCGAATGCTCCTGGATCTTCTACAATCACGTTCGCAAGATTTCGCCTTACCATTCAAAGCAATCGATCATAACCTTTAAAAATTCGCATCAGCTTAAACTACCAGTCTCTTACTATACAATTGAAAAACAAATGCAACGGACCGCCCAATGCATTGTACACTTCTCTTTGCTGATATCAGAAAAAAATGATAACCTTCGCACTACCCCTGAACTAATCCTTTACTAAACCCACGATCTAATAGAAAGGAACATCTCCATGAAACCAGGAAACATCAACCAATACGCCTATTTAAGTGAATTCAAAACAGTTCAAGACTTTAACGAAACAATTAAACAAGTAGTCGCAACCTACGGTGATCAGTTTACAAAAAGTGAAAAAATCGCTTTTCTCCAACTGACACGCTATAGCGTCAAAAAAATCGGTATTTGCAACGCCCGGATCTGCAAACTAGTCGAAGCAACTCAAGACAAAAAGGGCGGGATCTCCCGCTCTACCTTTGAACGAATGCTAAGAAAAGCAAAGCAACTAGGCATTCTCTCTATCCATCACACAACAAGAGAAAAAGGCGGCTTTTCCCACAGCGTCTATGTCTTCCACCGTTTTGACGGAGCGAATAGCGAAAAATTGACAGAGCGCAAACAACCAATAGTTGCAGCAATCACAACCGGTCAAGCTCCAGTTCCAACTACTGAAACTAGTTCTATTAAAAACAAAATCATAAAAGATCAACTACTTCGTCCTAGTAGCTTAGAAACCCTTGATTATACATATACACCAAGCTCCGTTCCAGAAGCTTTCGTGAAAACAGTTAAACCATTCTTTAGTCGCGCAAAACAAATCTGCCAACTCTGGGACCGAACGATGATTGCTTACCGCACCCAAAAATTTGACGAAACCATCGACATGCTTTTACCAACCATCATCAAGGCCTTTAAAGAAACCGTCTACAAGTATAAGTCCAAGAAGATCAAAACAAGCTTCAATCAGTACTACTACGGGACAGTTGTCGGAATGTTAGCAGTGGAGAAAAGAAGGGTTGTGGCCCAGATGTATCCTGAGAGGTGGGGGTGGTTGGAAGGGTGAGGGTGGTGAAATGTGTTTATAGATATTAGTGTTGGCTTTGTTGAAAAAATAAGAGACGTTTTAGTACGACGTCTCATAAGTGGTGTATGTAAATAATCAAGATTGTCTGTTAAACTTTTTTAAAGGCTCTTCTTTCCGCGTACTCAAGACACTTTCGACAAACATTGACCTTTTGCCCTTTAATATCATATTTTAAAAAATAACCTTCTTTACTTTTACAAAAATGACAGTGCTTTGAAGATAGAATTAAAGAACTTAAACACTTTCTGCTCCTTCTTTCTAGTAATATGAATAAATCGAATTAGATCGTTTTTTCACCAGCTTCATAAATAATTATTTTAACACTAGAGCAAGTTCATTTACCCACGCATTTAATTGGGGATCATTAAATACTGCTTTATTTTCAAGCACGTCATTTTTAAGTCTGCTTAACCTGACAAATAATTGTGGATCGCAGTTCTGTTGTAATTCATTTAATAACTGATCTAACTTCAAAACTTTTCTACCATTCTCAATTTGCAGAAAATCCCTTTCAATATTATCAGATATATCAAAATAGACTTGGTACTGATAATACTCCCAAAGAAGTGTTAAAAATACATCCACGTTTTCATAAGAGTATTTAGTCGGAGTCATTAGAACCTTTATATTTTCCTCAAAACACTCTAAATGCTGCTGATTAATTTCGATTGGAAGAGGTAAAAGTAAATTATCAGTGATTAAATCCTTGCCTGTCATAATACTTTCCTTGAGATGTTTTAAATACGATGTTGCAACTCTCAACCCATTCCCAACATGTTCAAATTTACTTGTTAGAAATAGCAATACGATATAATGTACGTCCGATTCAATTACATCGGTCAAATCAGTAATAGTAAAAATAAGTCTTCCCATTTCAGTTTCACTATTAACATCAACATCTGTCACACTCACAGGTAAGAAATTAATATTTCTTTCACAATAAAGTTTTTTTGTTTTTAAAAAGTTAAAACTACTTTCTTCAGATAATTTTTTCATTTTGTCATTTATTAGTTGCATTCTATCGTTTTCTTTTTCCTTATTCCATTCTTTAACAGCTGCACGAGTATAACCTCCTTTTCTTGGCAAATGATTCAAATAAAATTCATTCATATTTATCAATCTATCCAACCACAAAGATTCTTGTTCTTCAATTTCATCTAAATCAAAATAAAATGTTGTGTGTTGGAAAATATAGCGAAAGCCTGATTGCATCGCACTTAATTTATATTTAGCATCTCTTAAATTATAAATAGCAATACCACTAGCGTTGCCCTCTTTCTTCCTACTTACAATATTTAGATAGCTTTCTATATAATTTTTTATTCCGACGAAAAATCCTTGCTGCACCATAGAAATTTCACCCTTTAGGAATATAGGATTTTCAAAAGGTCTATTCTCTCGAGGAAATAATACTTCTTTTAATAAAGATTGAAATATCTCCATTCTAACATTATCTATAATTCTGACTTCTGGAGTTAACTTAGATTGCTTGAGAACATATTCTAAAACACAAATATTTAATTTAATAAAAGTAATTATGCTGGAACGAATATTCATCCAGTGTTCCTGCCAGTCATAAATAGATGGAAACTCATAATGTGATAAAATACTATTTTTCCATAAAACCGTCAGGTCTGTGTTGAAGCCTAATTTTATTTTATCAATGGGCATTGCTTTATAGGATTCATCAGGTAAATTCAACCCACTATATAATTCTATTTCTAGTTTAATGGCTGTAGTAATGTATTTGTTATAAATAGGTAAAAAACGACAAACTTCGTTAATGCGCTTCACGCTATAGTTATTAGCTTTTCCTACGTCTTGAGGTGTTAGAATATATTCAATACACAAATCATCTTCCAACTCAAAAATTTTAATTGAATTTGTTTTTACTTTTAAAAATCTAAATATTGAATCCTTGTTTTTTTCTATAAATTCTTTGTACTTATTAGGATCAAGAGAATGAAATTCATACATTAATAAAGATATTTCATCAAAATTCCATTTCTCTCTGTTCATCCAAATTTCATCATAATTCAGTGAGGTCACGATATCAAAATTCTTACTTAATCGAGAAAGCCAACTAGCTAGCATACTATAACTGCTAATATCCCTTTTTAAAATACCACTATTTAATTCATTATATAGATAATAAGCGTAAATATATAAATCGGATTTTTCTATATCAAGTTTTTCGATTTGCTCGGTCATGTTCAGTAAATACTTGATATTTTCATTTTCCGGCACTATCTCGTTTATTCTTTTTAATGTTTTAAGTTCAAAATCCATTTCACTTCTAGAATTCCAAGGTCCGATTTCCATTAAAAAAAGTAGTAAGCCGCCACGTTCATTTGCATTATCAAAGTAGGTTTTATTTTCTTTAAAATATTTTAATACTGAGCCAGAAAATAATCCTTCAATCGTACTTACAATAAAGGCATAAGATTTAAGTTTCATTTTCTTTGATAATGAAGAATAAAACTCATCTTGTTCTATATCTACATGAAGTGCAATTTGTGAAAAAAGTTTTGCTATATAACTTTCATCTACGATACTTAATAATTTGGAAAGTGTCCTTGAGGTTGGTAAATATAAGTGAAGCATATCCGATATATGTTGAGATCGTACTGGGTGCAAACCTTCCACGTAAGACCCTACCTCCGCTTTTAAGAAAAATTCATTTTCTAAGCTTTGGAGAATTTCATTTATATCGGCATTAAAGCCTGATTCGCTAGTAATTTCATTTATTAATTTATCACTTCGTAACGGAATACCTATAACATCGGCTAAAGAAATTAGCCTTAATACTTCTAGCTTAATATTTGATACTTTATCAGTATTTATGTTTTTCAATTGTTGAGAAAGACGTTCTTCTAACATTTCACCATGTGTTAACAGGTAGATATATTCAATTAAAATTTGTTTATCCTCAACTCGCTCCCAAGCAGATTGCCAATTTCTTATCTCATCATGTATTTTATTTCTTTCCTTTAAATTTTCATAAATATTTTTTGCCTGGTCTCTGTTCAAGCTTATATTTATTATTTTTAATTTCATTAAGTTACTTTGGTCACCAGCAAATGTGTACCAATCATCTTCTCTTGAAGTGATTAATAAACGATAGTTTAAAGTAATCTTTCCTTCTAACAATTGGGCAAGTTTGTTCCACTCTTTTAAGTCAACGTCTAAATTGTCGAGAACTATTAAGGTTTTCTCTCCAAGCTTTGACCTTGAATTTATAAATTGAATAATATTATCAATCTCTTTAGTTTCCTTACACCAATTCAGTTTATAAACTGTAAATTCTTTAGATAAATTATAAGCTGCTTGCCAAGCTAGAGTGGTTTTTCCTTGACCACAAGAAGATTTAATTACCGTAATTTTATTTTCCGTAATAGATTCTTCTATTTCTTTTTCTAAATTTTTTCTTCTAATAGGCAAACCATTTATTATATCAGCGGGAGATGCTTTTTTACCCTCGTAATATTCCATATTTTCCTTTGCTGTTTTTAACTTATTAAAGTCTATCTTTTCAAACCAATGAAAGGCTGGATTTTGGAACCCTCTTGCTACATCATCTTTTACACTTTGAACAATTTCTCTTAACATTGGATGAGTTATCTTTCGTCTATTCTTTGCGGCTTGGAATATGCTATAAAATAAGGAGTTAATAAAAAGCTGTTCATTACCTGTGCTAATTTCATATTTATCAATCATAAGACAGCTAATTTTTTGTTCTAATTCATTCTGTGTTACTTTCTCAAATTTTAATTGCTTACTAAAAACTTGAAAATTAAAATCGGTCCAATCCCATTGGGGATTTTCTTCTTTAATTTTATCAATTTTATTTGTCCAGAACTGGATGACGGTTTTATCTAACTTGTAAGCTATTAACATGGAAAGATTACCTTTTGCAATTTCCATATCATATACTAATCTAAAATATTTATTAGTATTTTGTTTATCAGTTAAATAAACCTCTAAGAAATTCGATAAAATACTATCAAAAAAACTAGCATCTTGCTTTTCTTTTGAGTGCTTTAATTGTACATGTTCAACAATCATATGATCATCAAGCATTGAGCTAAAAGTATCCACATCCTCAATGCCCTCTAATTTTAAACTTTTATTTTCATCATCCAAAAACTCCAAAGCTATATAGCAAGAATAAACTAATTGATAATCATACC
The DNA here is from genome assembly GCF_001866075.3 of Anaerobacillus isosaccharinicus. GTDB lineage: Bacteria > Bacillota > Bacilli > Bacillales > Anaerobacillaceae > Anaerobacillus > Anaerobacillus isosaccharinicus. The sequence goes on from NZ_CP063356.1 coordinate 4,297,387, forward strand.
CCATTAATGCTATTTGTCCACCTGTTCTTGCCCTTTCTATCTCTGCCCCTGTTCTTCTTTTCTTATTCTGTTTCTTTTTTGTTCCCTTTGCCATTCCATCACCTCACCATCAAGATTGTGATATTTTTTCTTTTTTTGCTCTTATCCTCTCTTCTTCTTCCTTTTTAAAATTCTCTGCTTTTAATCTCTCAAATCCTTTTGGGTTTAATTCACAATGATAATAATAATGCCGCATTTTCATATTCTTATTATCTTTTTCTATACTTTTTCGGTCCCGACCCTCTTTTATTTTCCAGAATCTCTCTAACGACTTATACAAAGTATAAACAAACGCAATTGCACCTACATAATAATTCTGCCAACCAAGGTAAGCTATGATTATAGAAAAAGCTATCCATGAAAATAATGAAATATCAATAAACTTCTTTATTTTCTTTGCTTCATCTATTTTATGATTAGCCTCCCTTTCTTTCTGTTCTCTTTTTATGTAAGCTAATCCTTGATAAACCTTACTTATATTTTCATCTTTAGTTTGTTCTATTGGAAGTTCATTATCTGATATCTTATTCCAAGATTTAATTATTCGATTCGGCTTTGTATCAATATATCCTATCAATTCACTATTTGGCTTTACATTACTGAGAGAGATCTTATCTCCAGATTTATCAAAAGCCATCACTAAAAGGGGTAACGGAAACCTTTTTAGCCATAGGTTTAATTCATATTCCATATTTTTAACTATCTCATCAGTTTTTACATCTAATGTATATACTAGATCTAATTGAGCGAACTTTAAACTTTTTAAATTAACAGGATGATATTCTACATAGTAATTAACCCTATTTTCCGTAATTTCTTCCCATATATATTCCCGCCAAATTGCATTTATTTTAGACATGCCTTATACCCCTTTACTTCATTTAGCCCTAGTTATCAATACTCGATATTTAATATACTTCCAATATTTATAATTTTGTTTTATTAACTCAACTTTCGCACCAATAAAGTAGGTGATCCACGTTGATTGTTAAAGGCCTGCGGCCTTTTCATTATGTTACTTGACAATGTTAATGAAAAATGAAAAACACCTCGTTCTTTTGGTATAGTGTAATTGACTAGAAAACACTACCATACAGAAGAGGTGCTCCCTATATGATAGACCAAAATAGCCAATACAATCAACTGCCAAATGAACTTGATTCTGTTTTTTCTGAGCTGGAAATGTCTAAACATCTACGCAAGGCTGGAATTAAAAAGTCCTTTGGTTTCAGCTGTTCTTACTTATTTCAACTCATTTTTTGTTTGATATTTCAACATAAAAATTGGTACACCCTTCTTGATTCAAAGAAGGCAGATAAGTTTCCTGCCAAGGATTCTGTCTATCGTTTTTTAAATCAATCAACATTTAATTGGCGCCGTTTCTTACTGCTATTAAGCACCTTTACAATTAAGAAAGTGAGTCGCCTTACTGACAAAAGTCGTCCAAAAGTGTTCGTTTTTGATGATTCTGCTTATGATCGAAATCGTAGTAAAAAGGTTGAATTACTTGCACGTTGTTTTGACCATGCCTCTCTTAAAATGCGTTTCTATAAGGGGTTCCGTATGTTGACTATGGGGTGGTCTGACGGGCATACATTTATGCCGATTGACTTTTCCTTGGTCAGTTCCAAAACGTCACAAATCAATGGAATCTCCGAACATATAGACAAACGCACATGCGGTTATAAACGTCGGGAAAATGCCCTACAAACTTTGCCTGAACAAATCCCAGACATGATCAGACGTGCGTTAGATAGTGGAATAGAAGCCAGTTATGTCCTCATGGATTCTTGGTTTACTTTGCCACCACTTGTCAAAAACATTGTTGATCAAGGATTAGACGTGATTGGCATGGTCAAAGAAACAAAACAGCGTTACAACGTAAGCGGAGAAATGGTTTCATTAAAACAGCTTTACCGCCTAGCTGGACCCGTTCAATCAAGGAAAGGAATACTTCGTTCCATTCATACAACTATGGCTAATGGAACACCAATTAAAGTTGTATTTATTCGAAATAGAAACAAGAAAAGCGAATGGCTAGCCATCCTCAGCACCGATCGCACTCTTTCCGAACAAGAAATCGTTCGAATCTATGGAATGCGTTGGGATATTGAGGTTTTCTTTAAGACGGCCAAATCACTCTTAAAACTTGAAAAAGAGTTTCAAAGCCGTTCATATGATGCGCTTATAAGCCATACAACTATTGTCTTTGCTCGTTTTATCGTGCTATCTTGGCAAAACCGCTGTAACACCGACCAACGTACGATTGGAGGTCTTTTTTACGAGCTATGTGACGAAGTCAATGAACTTGATTGGGCTGTTGCTTTACAGCAGCTAATCGAGCTTCTTCAAGATGCGCTTGAACAAACAAATAAGAAAATCAAAAAGTTAATACAAAGTCAACTGGAGCAGTGGATCTCAGGCCTACCTAATTATATCAAGGCTTATTTGCCGATTTCACTCTGCGAAAGTTGAGTTATTAACTTATAAAATATTGAAAGTATTTATGAATCGTAACCTTAAAAAAGGTGTATTCCTTCCACTCGCCTTATAATACTACCCCAGATATGTTAAGGAAGTGATTGCTGTTTCATAAGGGCTACCTAGCCTTTTCTGTCTGCAAGCGTACATTATTTTTCTGTCGTTTATATATTGAAAACTTTTCTTCAAAATTGACCAGGAAATTTTTGTTACTACAATAAACCAACCAGTAATTACTGCAATTCCTACTGAATTCGTACATGAATTACATTTTTTCTTTTCCAAATATCCAGCCTTTATAGTGCTTTGTTTCGATCACAAAGATTTCGTAAGGTGAAGTGACAATGTGATCAACTTGCGTAGTTCCACCCTCACCATTTGGAACGTAAACATCATGGTATATTTTATACACATCTTTAATCAATCTCTCTAATATTCGATTTACATTGGCCTCTCCTACTCTACCTTTTATAGTTGCGAAATTAACTTTTAAATACATCACCAGAGCCATTAGCAATAACACTAAAATACCATTCAACATTTAAATCAATCCTCCCATACACATTCTATTTACCTACTCTTTTTCGACATAGATAGATAAATTCCTTTTTTTAACAACAAATCAATTGAAAGTTACATTATATTACTTACCTTCTTACCTTAAAGCTGAAATTTAATTTAAACCTATTAAATTACGATTCTCCATAAAAAAAGACCATCCTAGATGGCCTTTAAAATTTATGAGCGTCTCTTTTCTTGCTTTCTCTACTGCTACCGTAAGATTTATTTATTACTCTTTCTCTCAAAATGAACATGCAACCTGTATTCACAAATCTCTTTCGTCCATTCATAAAGCAGTTCTTCCTCTTCTTTAGCAACTTCAAAGTTGAACGAAAACGAATTGTTTTCAAAAGTTACTAATTCTTTGCCCCATTTGGACATTGGCATTTTGGCAATTAGTTTACTTACTTTATTCTCATCGTATTCCCAAAGCCTCATTGTTTCTTTGTCTGAGAAATCGATCTTTTTTCGGTATTCTGTTTCGGTTAGGTACTGATGGAAGAAAGGTGCCGTCTCTTCTGGTGTAATCGGTTTATACCAGTTTTCTACTCCTCTATTTAACATCGCAAGTAAGACAACCATCTTATAGCTTTTTGTCATTCCAGTTTTTTCAACTTCAACAAGCCAAGGCTCATACCTTTTGAATAGTTCTTTTTCTCTATTACTTAATTCATTCGCCCAATAAAGGAACCCAATATACGACTTGAACTCTTGTTTGTACTGCTTCGTATCTGATTGACCTTTTAAGTGAAGCTCTAAATAAGAAGGTCTTCTACCCAACTCTTGTTTTAACGTAAAATAATCATCTTTTAGCTTATCTTTTCTTGGCTGAATTTTTCTAGCCATTTCGGTTAGAAGGTCGATGACTTGTGTTTCTAAATTAATGACGCAGTTTACCGGTGCACTTGCTTGGATTTCTCTTGGCTTTTTCTGCTCACCTGAAGTATCAAATAAACTTAGCTTTACATCTGCATTACGATAGTTTCCAATTAAGTCGATCACGACACAATAGTCTTTTTCTGGGTGTAACCGTAGGCCTCGACCTATTTGCTGGGTGAAAACAGTTAGTGATTCGGTAGGTCGGACAAAAAGAAGCGTATCAACGAGTGGAATGTCGACTCCCTCATTAAATAAATCAACGGTAAAAATCGCATCGATTTCTCCCTTTTCTAATAATTGAATTGCTTTATAACGACTTACTTCTACCTGTTTTGAATGTAAGGCAATCACTTTGTAGCCGTTTTGATTAAAATACTTCGCTAAGAAATCAGCTTGTTTAATTGAAGAACAGAAGACAAGCGTTCTTGTTTGCTTATGCTTTTCCCATGCTTGTAGGATGTTCTGTGCCATTTCCTCACGGAGCTGAAGTTGTAGTAACTCTTCTTCCGCATACCGATTTCCTAACCAAGTAATTTGGCGATAATCTGTATCGTCATAGACACCTTGATAATGAAATGGCGCTAACCATTGCCGCTGAATTGCTTCAAGAAAATCTATTCGGAAAGCAACGTTCCCATCACAAATCGCATAAACGTCTTTATTGTCATTACGATCTGGAGTCGCGGTAATTCCTAATAAAAAATTAGGTTTAAAATAATCTAATATTCGTTGATACGAATTTGCTGCTGCATGGTGAAACTCATCAATAACAATTAAGTCAAATTCATCTGGTGAAAATACTTCAATATGGTGCTTTAAGCTTAGGGTAAAAATTGATGCAAAAATATAATCAGCTTGTCCTTCTTTTTGCTTCCCGTTATATATTCCAAACGTTTTGTCACCTAAAACGTGCTCAAACGACTTTTTTGCTTGATAAAGGATTTCTTCACGATGGGCCACAAAGAGCACTCGTTTAAACTTTTTTGCAAAAAAGGCAGCTAAATACGTTTTCCCTAATCCAGTAGCCATCACAACAAGAGCGCTTTTATATCCTTCTTCTAACGTTGTCTCGAGTTCTCGTAAAGCCTCTGGTTGTGCAAAACGAGGCTTTACTTCCTCCCCATAGCTATTGGAGCCATCTTTAATGATATCAATAGAAGTTAGTTCTTCTTCTTTATTTCGAAGCATTAGCTCTACTTCTTCCCTTTTGCTCCATGTTCTTACTAGATTAGGATTGCTTTGATGGAATTGCTCATACCGATCCTCGTAAAGTTTGATCGTCTCGTGATTGACTTCTATCGTTTGTTCGTGGTACATCAGTTTTGAAAATTGATCGAGGCCATCTTCATATACTCCAGGACAATCTGAAATAGATAAATTCCATTCAACACCTGTTGTTAGCGCTGATCTTGATAAATTTGATGAACCCACAATAAAATGACCGTTATTAGGATATTGAAATAAATAAGCCTTCGGGTGAAATGAAGTACCATTACTATTCCATAGTCGAACTTCAATGTTTTCATGAATGCTTAGTAACGTTTTGAGCGCTTCAGGCTGTGTAATAAATAAGTAGTCACCCGTACATATTTTAATCTCTACGCCTCGTTCAGCAGCTTTTCTTAATGGTTCGCGAAGAACTTCACAGCCAGATTTCATGACAAACGAAGTTAAAATGCAAATACTTGAAGCACTCTCCATCTTCGTCAAAAGATGGTCAACCAAGTTTTGCGTAATTAATTCTGCCTTAGTCATCCTCAACCTCTACTAAAAAGATTTTCTCCTGAAAACCACCACGATCTTTTGCCTTTCTTTCGCGGATCTTTTCTACTTCTTCTATGGAAGAACCATGGCAAATCGCTAGTGCATGGATAATTTCTAAAACATCTGCCAATTCTTCAAGTACATCTTCATGTGTCGTTGTACTCATATATTCTTCGAGTTCTTCAAAGCTCTTTTTCTTTAACTCTGTTATGTATTGTTCGTCATTTAATAGCGAAATCGTAAATTTCTTACCTGTTTTTTCTATAATTTCGGGAATTCTATCTCTCACTAATTTATTGTATGTAGGCATGTTAATTGCTCCTTATTAATATATTCTTTTTTCTGGGATAACTCCTCTGACTCCTCCTCTTGGGTTTTCCATATCTCCCTTATAACGAGGAATTAAGTGAACATGAACGTGGAAAATCGTTTGGCCAGCTGTTTCGCCACAGTTAATGCCAATGTTGTAGCCATCTGGAGAGTATCGTTCTTCTAATAATGTTTTTCCTTGTTCAAGTAGTTGGTTAATAGCTTCCCGCTCTTCGTTCTTTGTATCAAAAAAATCACTTACATTGCGTTTAGGGATGATTAAGAGGTGGCCTTGATTTACAGGATATATATCAAAAATTGCAAATGCTAAATCGTTTGATAGGACAATGTTTTCTGGGTTGCAGAAAGGGCAAGGTTTATCGTACATGGTGTACCTACGCTTTATTTAGTATAACACCTTTCATTTTATGGTAATATACCACCATTTCAAGAGTTATCCTCCAAACTAAAATTATCACACGATTTTAGTTGCCACTAGCACCTACTTCGCTGGTATTTCTTCGTGTAATCCCATACAAAGTTCATTTGCTTTAGCAATAAAGACGGACACAGAAGGACAAGGGTACCGTAACGCGTCTCACTACCACCATCATTACATTATAGGAATAAGAACTCGCATGTACTAGTTTGTTGAGAGTAATACTTCATTAGAGAGCTAGGCTTCTTTAAATACACTATACTGAATTATGCAAGGAGGCATCAAACAGAAGGTTGGTTATAGTTTTTTTAAATTCTGAAGATTACTTTCTTGCTTTACAATCTATGAATTTAAATTCAAATTCGTTTAAGTACTTAATAGTACCTTCGATATCAATTTCATGCGCAGCATGTATTCTCCAAAATAATTCATCCGGTAAATACGGGGAGAACTTGGAGTTATATAATTCTGACTCAGTAATAAGAGGAAATAATCTTGCCTCTTCCCATTCCTCCTTTTTAATAAAGTTCAGGACATCTGTAGAAAGAGGGCCTTCAATCCTCATTCGATTTAATCCATCCTCAATTTTAGCACCAAAGCCTATTGCTCTAAGCAACCACCCCAGTGTTTGAGCAATTACTGTTCCCGTAAACGACTCCAGTAAAAAACTGCCATCTTCCTCTCTTATCACTCTATCACCAGGTTTTATCTGATTATCATGGTAAAATTTCCTCTCATCATTAAGAGAATCAAAAGCTTCCTGGTTGATGTAATGAAACTGGTGGTCGTCACATAGTATTTCCATGATTTTTTCGCCAATTTTCTTATGCAGTTTTAATCCGCTGCTC